>NZ_JBQQBR010000021.1:0-210099 GCF_052245935.1 Nonomuraea sp. 3N208
CAAACGCTGGATCACCCGCTGGAAAGCCGCTCTGAACGCCTTCGCCATCACCTTCGAAGGCCGTCTGACCCCGACCACTCGATAGAACTAATTCAAGATCGAGTTACACCGTTTTCTGGACAGGCCCTAGGCCTTCACCGGCCAGCAGCAGCGCGGCCTCGGGCAAGTCCAGATCTTCGACAGTCGCGGGCGGGTGCAGGTGGTAGGGCGCGCCTGGTTCCCAGAGAGCGAGCGGTTTGAGCAGCGCCGGGTCGACGTTTCTGATCTTGAGGTGGTTAAGGACCCGGTTGGTGACCGCGGTGGGATGGTTGTCGTCGCAGAATTCGTGCCAGAGGGTGCCGGCCCAGGGGTCGTAACGGCGTTGGTCCATGAAGTAGCGCAGCGCGTCCAGCAGGGTGCCGGCGAAGCTGAGGGCTCTGTACGTCTTCGGTGTCGCAATGATGCCGTACGCCAGTGAACGGACGTCCCTTGACGCGCGTACATCCAGCCCTAACGCCTCGGCCATCGTCCACGGTGGACATCCGTTCCGCAGGGCCATCCGATCAACCCACGACGCGAACGACTCGCCGTACGCCGGTGCCATCACCAGCGCCAGCCGCCGGGGCCAGATCGTCATCATTTCCTGGGCCGAACCTCCTGCCGTACACCGCCCCTACTGCCAACCCCGATGGCCCACTGCCATGTCCGCTTCCATCTGGCGTGACGCACTTCCATCTGCAAGGCCGCCAGACACAGGTGTCTGGACGCAGCGAAGATGACAGTTGGACCTGCGCCCGACCTGGGCACTGTCACTTCGAGGGGCGTCGAAATAAGGTGCTAGCGTCATCGAAGTTGGCAGTATCCGGCCGAAGATCGTTCACCTCAGCCCGCGCAGGGAGCATGCGACGGTCAGATGCCCCGGGCTGGGCATGCGAAAGCATCGGGCGTCAGTAGGCCGACCGGCGACCTCAGGACTATCGGGCAGGTTCGAGGTGATCGGCGAGGCGGCGGAGGGTGACCGCGAACCGACCGCGGAGGCGGAGAAGAACACGCTGGCGCGAGCGCGGCGGGATCATGCGTAACCGTGCTGCCTCGGCTCGCTGTTCAGCGAGGTAGGCGCGGCCCCACTCCTCATGCATGAAATGCATGGAAGGCTCCTCAGGGTTCTTCGGGGAATGCGTGGTAGAAGAGAAAGATCGGGCGGGTATCCGGCGGTGTCTCGCTCGATTCGACACGCGACTTGGTCAGCTCGCGCCACGGCTCCAACACGGCATTGAGCTGGTCGGCGAGCTGCGCGAGCTCATCCTTGGTGAGCCGTAGGTGGCGGCTGCTCCCGAAGCCCGCGCCTCGCCAGTCCTCGGGAAGCGTCATGTGAGTGCGTTGGGAGTCGCGCAGCCGCTCGAACTGGTCAATCACCCACTGTGAAATCCACGCCCGCACCACGGCTGCGGCTTCCGGGGCTTCGGAGTCCGTGTCCACTGCCCACCCGACCATGGCCGCCCGCACCCAGCGTTCCCGGCTGTCCCGGGCGAGCTCCGGCACGTCCTCGATCAAGCCATGTTTCTGCATCTGCCGCAGGTGATAGCTCACCTGCCCAGGGTCGGCATCCATCCGCCTGGCGAGCTCACTCACCGTGACCGGGCCGATCCGGAAGAGGACGCTGAAGAGCTTCATCCGAAACCGGCTGGTCAAGACCTTGAGCACGTCCAGGTCATCGATCTGTCGCATGGCCAAGACGGTAAGACCAGCAGGTGAGAATGCTCAAGACGTCTACTGGATCTTGAAACCACGCGTTGGCGGCGTAGCCGCGCTCGGCAGTGCCTTTGCCGATCCCGCCGTTCAAGAGGTCAACCTAGGCGTCTACTCACGTAACACCGGAGCGATGAGGCTCTATGAATGCCTCGGATTCCGCCGCCAACGTATTGAGCCGATGGCCACGCAAGTTGCTGGGGAATGGTGGTCATTGATCACTATGAGTTTGCAGCGTGAGGCTTGGCTCGTGCTATGAGCTGGGCTCTTTTGTGGGACGGCAGGGTAGCCGCAGAAGTTGCCCAAGGACGTAGTCCTTCGCCGACCAGAAGCAGCGCAGCCTCGGGCAGGTCCAGGTCTTCGACGGTCTCGGGCGGGTGCAGGTGGTGGGGCGCGCCGGGTTCCCAGAGTGCGAGCGGTTTGAGCAGCGCCGGGTCGACATATCTGATCTTGAGGTGGTTGAGGACCCGGTTGGTGACCGCGGTGGGATGGTTGTCGTCGCAGAATTCGTGCCAGAGGGTTCCAGCCCAAGGGTCGTAGCGGCGTTGGTCCATGAAGAAGCGCAGAGCGTCCAGCAGGGTGTCGGCGAAGCTGAGTTCGTCGATGATGAGCATCGCGGCCGCGCTGAGCAGCGGCCCGGGCTGGTAATAAAGCAGATCGCCGCAGAGCTCGCGGGCCGCGGATCCGGCGGTCAGCGCGAGCTGGTCGCGTAGGTGGCAGAACTCGTGGAAGGTCCACCACAGGTGGACGTCGGTGTCGGCGGGCAGCATCTCCGGGGTGCCGAAATAGACCGCCAGGCGAAACAACAGCTCATAGAGATCCCAAAACGCCTTGATGGGTTCGATGGGACCGTCCCGCGGCCGGCGCAGCCGGGCCAAGAGATCCCGCTGGATGCGCAGCAGCCGCCCGTCTCCGAGCGGCTGAGAGGGGAGCTGGGCGAGTTGCTGCCGGCAGTTGCGGACGCCGACGATGCGCCCCTGCGGGCCGAACGGTCCGTTGCATTCACGCCGGTAGCGGGGGGTGTCTCCGACGCTGATCCGGGTGTGGCACCTCGGGCACCAGCCGATCAGATAGACGCGGTGGATCGGGCAGACCACGCAGGGCAGCAGATGCCACGAGATGTGCCAGATCGGGTCGGGCCCCGCCAAGCACCGGGGGCAGACGGCCGCGGTGTCGGCGCGCCAGGGCCAGGGCCGAGTCCTGGTGTTGCCGGTCCAGCTGTAGGTGATGAACTGGCCGCCCTGGCCCATCAGCGCCATGCGCATCATGGCGCGGGCGCGCAGACCGGTGGCGTCGCGCAGGTTCTCGAAGACGTACTCGCCGTCGTAGATGGTGAGAAAGTCCTCGCCCAGGGTGTAGCGCTGCGGAGTGTAGGGAGGCAGGCCGAGCAGGGACGCGATGGTGTCGCGGTGACTGTGGTGCGCCTCGACCAGGCGGAAGAACCAGGAGTGAAATGCCTCGCCGTCGGCCGGCGGCGGCACCAGGGCCAGCCGCCGCAGCGGCGGGCGGTCCGGTTGCCGCTCCTCGAGTTCGAGGTGATGCCGGATCATCCGGTGCCCGCGTCCTGGCCGGGATCGGGCGGCGCTTTTCTGGTGCGGCGCCGAGCGGCTGCCTGGCGGCGGGCTTTCGTCTTGGCGTAGTCGACCTCGTCATTGTGGCTGAGGACCACGCTGTCCAGGATGTCGCGGGTGAGCGCTTCGACGCCGGTGTCCATCGCCAGGTGAGCGGCCTCTTTGAACAGCATGGCCAGCGCGCCGATGTAGCCGGAGGTGCGTTCGTGCAGGTAGCGCCAGTGGCGCAAGGTGAGAGCATCGGGCTGGTGATCGAGCAGGATCAGGTTGCTCTCGAAATGGCGCACTAGCGACATCCAGGTGCGCTGCTGCTCGCGGGTGGTGATCGGGAACGGGGCCAGGTGCTGCAGGTCGGCGAAGCGGGATCCGAACTGGCCGGCCCGGCCGCGCTCGTGCCCGTTAGGGGCGGTGCCTGCCTTGCCCGGGTGGGTGCGGGGTGGGGCGCCGTCGGAGAACAGGTTGCCCTGCTCCAGCAGGATCCCGGCGCCGATGATGGTGACCGCGGCGTGGTTGGCCAGGTTCTTGATGTGGTCGTTGGTCTCCTGCCCGCCATCGCGGATCTTGTCCAGCATGTGCAGATCGTCCAGGAGCAGCAGTTCGGTGCCGCATGCCTCCATCGCGTCCAGCACCGGGTCGGTGAGTGTCCATTTCGTCGCCGTGCGGCCGGGGTTCGGGACGTGCAGGAACTTGCCGATGGCTTGAGACAGCATGCCTGCGGTGGCGCCGGTGCTGGCGCTGACATAGATCACCGGCACCCGGTCGCCAAGGTATTCGCCGCGGAACTCGGCAGGTGACATCCCTGGGGCGGGGGCCAGGTCGGGATGACGTCGGCGCCAGTCCAGCTCGCACTCCTTGCCGATCAGCTTCAACAGCGACGTTTTGCCGCAGTGCCCGGGCCCGTTGATGATCGCGCTGTGGTAGGTGGCGTCCTCGCTGTAGCGGCCCTGAGCCAGCTTCGGCTTCAGCGCCGCCAGCACCCGCAAGACCTGCGGGTGTTTGATGAACGGCGGATTGTGTTGCAGCTTCTGCGCTGCTCATCGAACGGGGTCCGCCGCTCGGCGGGCCAGCTGTCATACTCGCTGCGGCTGACCTGCTCCGGCCGCGTCGGTGCCGGGCGAGCGCAGAACTCGCGCCACTGCTCCTTGGTGCGTGGCTGCGCGACACGCTTTCTCATGCGCTATCCGGGCCTCGAGAGGGTGCGCCGGGATCCCAGATCTCGAACTCCTCCAGGTCGGAAGGGTCCACCACCGCTGCCTCCGCAGGCTCCTCCTCAACGGGTGGCACCAAGCTCAGCGGCGGCGGCTCCTCTTCACGGAACTGAGCGCGAGCTTGATCGCGTTTGATGGCCCGCGCGTCCTCGCGGGCCCGGAGCAACTCGCGACGGCTGCGCGCGGTTGCCGATTCAGGAGCGTCCATCCGACGTTGCAGATCCACCAAGGCCTCGGCGATGTCCTGCTGACTCGGCTCCCGCAACCCGCCCTCGTGCAGCAGCTTCCGGGCTTGTTCGACCATCCGCCAGGTGAACGGCGTTGTCGGATCCGGCAGATGCGTCCAATACAGCACGTGCCAGGCGTCTTCGAGAAAGATGAACACCCTGCTGGGGTCACCCGGGTGGTAGCGGATCGGCCATTTCCTGCCTTTGCCCGGGATCGGCGAGATCGCCCGTCGATAGTTGCCCAGGATCGGATCGTCATAGATGAGGTAGTCGCGTTGCACTCCCTCGGGGCGGATCACCCGGTACTCGATTGGGAGCCGCTTGCAGTAGTGGTGCGAGGCTGGCGGGCAGACGATGTAGCCGTAGCGGGCCACCATCAGGCTGTATGCCTGGTTCGGCGACATCTCCAGCTCGGGGAAGCCGGGAACGATCAGCCCCGAATGCACCCGCCGCTGATAGACGGCCACCACATACTCGGCGAAGAACTCCTCGAGCTCTTCCAGGCTCCACCGGGCCGCGTGCTCCACCAGCCGGCCCCTACTGGAGGTGTCGGAGCCCTTGTAGCCAGCGACATGCTTGGCGAAATCGGCATTGACTATGCCGAAAGCGCGCTCGACGTTGGCCTTGTCGGTGGGATTCGCCTTGCGGGCCAGACCCAAGTTGATCCCCAGATCCAGGCAGGCCTCGCGCAGTGCGTCCGACAAGTTGACCTTGGCGTGGTCGACCAGGATTTCCTCGGGCCAGATCACCGGCCGGGCCGCGGCCAACTCCAACCGCTCGTCCAACTCCACCTGCCGGGTGACGGGCAGGCGCAGCATGCGGAACGCCAGCGCCTTCTGCCAGCCGGGCCGCATTGGCTCCGGCGTGATCGCGTCGTTGAGCAGCATCACCACGTCGACCGCCCGGGTGTCGCCGACCGTCATCCGCCAGGCCAGCAACGTCCGGGTCGCGACATCGATCGCCAGGACCACATGCACCGCATGCGTGACGTCGCCGATCGGGTCGTAGGCGATCACGTCCAGCGGAGTGGCGTCGATCATCACTACCTGCCCCGGCCGCACTGCCGGGTCCGGCCGGTAGGAACGCTGCGGCCGCACCGCCTCGCTGCGCCGCGCCGTCGCCCGGCCGAAGGTGTACTGGCCCGGCAGCAGCACCTCGACATAGCGGGCGACGGTCTTGGCCGAGGGGACCTTCACCACCTCGGCCCCGTGCTCGTGATCTAGCCGATCCTGCAGGCGACGGTGGAACCGGTTCAGGCTGCCGGTGGAGTCCTCGCGCTCACCGACCCTGTGTTGAGCGAGGATCGCATCCAGCACTCGCGGATCGGCGCGGGCCAGCGGATCGTGAACCTCGGCGCCGCGCCCGTCGATCAAGCCTTTGCGCTTTTCCTCGCGATAACGTTGCAGCTTGCGCCATAGAGTCCGCTCTCCCATGCCGAGTTCGACGGCCTTGGCCGCCAGCCGATCGCTCAGTCTTGGCACCAGGGCTGGATCATAGGACGGGAGTGGTTCCCTCGGCCCCGCCTGATCTGGGTCGCCGCTGCGATAGCCCTTCCACATCTCGTTCAGGTGCGCTTCGAGGTCACGCAGTATCGCCGCTTTGCCCTCGGCGAGGCCATCCAGCAACGCCCCGGGATCGACGTTGGACGAGTGCAGTTCCACGGGGCTTTCGCTCAGCAGCCGGAACCCTGGCGCGGCCATCAGGTGCGAGATATAGATGGCCGTCCACTGACCGTCAGCGGAGTGCAGGTGGACTTCACTGCCGCTGTGGCCAACCACCTGGTGACGCTCGTCCTCGAACCATACCCACGTGCCCATGGCCAGCCGCCGACCACTCGCCTCGCCGGACGCGCTCACCGTCGCGCTCCGACGTCGCTACTTTTTGAAGCAGCCCAGACCAGCGTGGTGTCCTCCAGCGGGCGTGAAAGGTCCGCAGCCAGCTCGCCGGTCCAGCACAGGTGCAACACGACCGCGCGGGCCACCAGCGGTTCGGCGGTGAAGCTGACCAACTGCCCCAAAGGCACCGGCTTGCCGGCCAGGGCCATCAGTTGCGTGCGGTAGTCGCTCACGCCCGCCATCTCACGGCGATATCCCGCCAACGTCAGCACATTGATCGTGCGCTGCCGCTCGGGTGGCTCGCCGACCAATTCATAGCCCCAGCCTGCGACCGCGCAGCAGGCCGCGACCCGTTCCGCCGTCGCCCTCACCCTCGTATCGACCAGTCGGCCGGGGTTCTTGACCTCCATCACCGTCGCCGATCCGTCCAACCGGCGGACGAACAGGTCCGGGGTCGCTTTCCAGGTGCCGCGATCGTCCACGCCGAGCAGTTGCATGGGCTGGCCGGAGAAGCCGCTCACCTCGGGGTCGAAGTCCAGCAACGTCATCCAGACGCTCTCCAGATACGACTCGCAGTCGATCATCCGGTTCGTGGTGGAGGACCAATGCGTGCTCGGCGTGTGCGCCTGATCGGCGCGGTGCGGAATCCGCCGGATGGCGCTGCAGTTCTCGAAGGCCAACCCGGCGGCATCTTCCAGCGAACATCGCTCTTCTTGCCCGTCCGGGTGCAGGTAGCGGACCTGGACGCTGCGGAGCTGCAGGTCGCCCGCCAGCTTCATTGCGCCTCCACAAACCGTAGGAGCGCCGCTCGTAGCCGTCCACACGTCGGCCACGCCCGGTGGACTACTGTGATGCAAGTCACGGTAGTGCCCTGTGGTCGCCTCCGTCCTCGCTTTCCCTGCTATAGCGCGTTAATTCAGGCCCATTGACCACAGGCATTCACCGCCATTCCACTCCTCCCCGCCTCGCTCACGACTGGCGACCGCGCCGAGGCATTGCATCCAGGGCTGCTGCAAACACGGAGGGCAGATCCAGTTCCGCCAGCGGATCCGGACGCCGCCCGTTCCGCCTGATCCGCGCGGCCGCGGCGAGTGACTTCAGCCGGGTTGCCAACTCCGACTCCCCCTCCGCGGCGACCACTTCTATGGCCACTGCCAGCAATCCCGCTGCGACCAGCGCCGTCTGCGGAAGCATCCCGAAGCGGCCCGCTGACCCCGCCCGGTTCCACCGGTGCCCCAGGGCTTCTGCGGCCACTGCCCTCCGGCCATCAGGCGACATCGCATCGAGCAGAGGCAGAACGTCCGGCATTCCCAAGCGGACCAGCATCGCAACCGCTTTCAACGCCGCGAACCACTGCCCGGCGCTCACCACTTGGCCCGCGATCAGCGCAGGCCGGCGGCGCGTCGCCACCTCAAGCATCATCCGTTGCGCGTGGACGAGTTCGTTGCTCACCGCACTCGGCCTGATCTGCGGGATCGATTGATCACAAACGCCCCCGCTAAGGATCGCGCCGCATTGCAACGGAGCAGGTACCCGTGTGCGGGACAGGCCGCGCGGCTGGCCAGCCGCACCCCGTCGTATGCGTACGCGACAGGTTGGGCAGTGATCCATCAGCAGCACCCGATGGATCGGACAGACCGCGGCCCAGCCCAGCTTCCACCACACCTGCCACGCTCCCCCCGAGGCTGCCAAGCACTCCGAGCAAGCCCGGCTGCCGAAGAACTGCGCCCACTCACGAGCCTCCGCCCGGCGGAGTGACTCCTTGTCGCCCACACGGACGCCCGCCAGGTCCACAGCGGAGCCGTTGAACACATCCAGGTGCAGTTCGCGTACGGTTTCGGCGCCCACCCCTGTGGCAGCCGCGATGGCCAGGTGCACCTCCGGAGTGGCAACGATGCCGTAGGCCAACGAGCGGACATCGCCCGACACCGCGCGTACATCCAGCCCTAACGCCTCGACGATCGTCCACGGCGGGCATCCGTTCCGCAGGGCCATCCGATCAACCCAAGACGTGAACGACTCACCAGACACAGGAGCGACCACTAACGCCAACCGCCGAGGCCAGACAGCCATCACCCTCCAGTTCGCAACACTCTGTCGTCGCTACTGCCAACTAGCGCGGCTCACTGCCAGATCCACTGCCAACTTCCGTGCCGTACTGCCAACTTCAAGGGGGCCAGACAACAGGCGAAGAGGTGGCGCGTGCTCTTGACCTATCAAATGAACGGTCTTTTAATTCGAAGATGGGGCGGATCGCAGGCGTTACCGCCGCCGAGACCCGTGAGCGGCTGCTGAGGGCGGCCGCCGAGGTGTTCGCCGAGCGCGGGTACGACGGCACGCGGGTGGCCGACATCGCCGCGGCCGCCGGGGTGAGCAACGGTGCCCTGTACGCGCACTTCGGCTCAAAGGCCGACCTGATCGTGGCGGCGCTGCGCGCTCACGGGCCCCGGCTGCTCGCCGACCTGTTCGCCGCCGACCCGGACCGGTCCATCACCGATCTGCTCCTCGTCGTCGGCCGATGGTTGCCCCGCCGCCGCGAGGCCTGCGGCTACCTCATCGTGGAGGCCCTCGTCGCGGCCCGGCGCGACGAGGACGTCGCGCGGCCGATGCGCGACTACATGGGCGAGCGCGCCGACTGGCTGTCCGGGCTCGTGCGCATCGCGCAGAACGACGGGGAGCTCGACCCATCGCTGTCGGCGAACGCGCTGGTTCACTTCTGCACGCTGCTGGCGATGGGCAGCGCGCTCGTCACACCCGACCTGCACGCGGTCGACGACCGGGAGTGGAGCGCGTTGCTCACCCGGGTCGTCAGCGCCTTCGCCCCTGCCGGCACCACAGCACAGAGTGGAGCGCCACAGTGAAAGTGAAGATCGACTCCGAGCGTTGCCAGGGACACGGCCGCTGCTACGACCTCGCCCCCGGCCTGTTCGGCGAGGACGAGGAGGGTTACGGGCAGGTGCTCGGCGAAGGCGTCGTGCCGCCGGAGGAGGTGCAGGCGGCACGCCTGGCCGTGGCCAACTGTCCGGAACGAGCGATCGAGATCCTCTAGGAGGCGTGGCATGTCCGTCGACGACCGCTTCACCCAGGATTTCCGGGAGGCGCGCGGAGACCAGCCCTTCGGCACGCGCAATGAGATCATCACCGGCCCGGTCGCGGACTGGGCGACGGACTTCTCGCATCTCGAGCCCGAGTGGGTGGACGATCCGTACCCTATCCAGGACGACCTGCGGCAGCGCTGCCCGATCGCGCACACGGGGCGGTTCGGCGGCGGCTGGCTGCCCACGCGCTACGAGGACGTCGCGGCCATCGCGTACGACACCGAGCGCTTCTCGTCGCGGTCCATCATCATGAGCAACTTCCGGCCGCCGCGTGAGCTGGCGCCGGTCGGCGGCTCGCCGCCGATCTCGTCCGACCCGCCGTTCCACCACGACGCGCGCAAGCTGCTGCTGCCGGCGTTCACCAAGAGCGCGGTCGCCAAGCGGGAGGCGGCGACCCGGGCGTTCTGCCACGAGCTCATCGACGCGCTCGAGGGGCAGGAGGTGATCGACGCCGCCGCCGATTACGCCCAGCACATCCCGATGCGGGTCATCTCTGACATGCTGGGCTTCCGGCCTGAGGACGGGCCGCGCTTCCGCGAGTTCATCGAGAACGCCCTCGAAGGCGTCAACCTGCCGCCCGAGGAACGCATCGCGCGGATGGGGCAGCTGTTCGACTACCTCCTGGCCCAGATCCGCGACCATGTGGACCACCCGCGCGACGATCTGACGACGTACTTGATCAACGCTGAGCTGTACGGCAGGAAGCTCGCCCCCGACCACGTGGCCGGCACGATGGCGTTGCTGCTCATCGCCGGCATCGACACGACCTGGAGTGCCATTGGGGCGTCGTTGTGGCACCTGGCCAAGACTCCCGACGACCGGGAGCGCCTGGTCGCCGAGCCGGGGCTGCTGCCGACGGCGATGGAGGAGCTGCTGCGGGTGTACGCGCCTGTGACGATGGCGCGGCTGGTCAAGGAGGACATGAGCTGGAACGGCGTGGACATGAAGGCCGATGATTGGGTGCTGCTGTCGTTCCCGGCCGCCAACCGCGACCCGGCGCAGTTCGACCGGGCGGGCGAGGTGGTCATCGACCGCGAGGTCAACCGCCATGCCGCCTTCGGCCTGGGCATCCACCGCTGCGTGGGCTCCCACCTGGCCCGCATGGAGCTGCGGGTCGCGCTGGAGGTCTGGCTGGAGCGCATCCCGGCCTTCGCACTGGCCGATCCTTCGGCGGTGACCTGGGCGGCGGGCCAGGTCCGCGGCCCGCGTACCCTTCCGATCCGCGTCGGCTGACCGCTGACGGGGGCACCTTCAGGAGGAGGATGTGAGCCGGCGGGCGTCGACCACGAGAGTGATGGCCACGCCGGTGAGCGCCAGGGCGAGGGCTGGGGCGATCGCCAGGCGGGGGGCGGCGATCAGCAGCGGCACGGCGTCGGTCACCATGCCGCCCCAGTCGGTCACCGGTGGAGGCAGGCCGAGGCCGAGGAAGCTCAGCGAGGTGGCCGCGATCAGCGTACGCGCGAGGTCGGCGGTGGCGACCGTGAGCACCGGCCCGGCGATGTGCGGGCCGATGGTGCGGCGTAGCAGGTAGGACGGGGAGGCGCCCAGGGCGCGGGTGGCGAGGACGAAGTCCGACGTGGCCACGCGCCGGGTGGCCGTGTGGGCGACGAGGCCGCAGTTGACCCAGCCGAACGGGACGAGCGCGGCCACCATCGTGCCCGGGCCGGGTGGCAGCACGCCCGCCAGCGCCAGGGCGAGCGTGAGGCCGGGCAGCGCCAGCGCCACCGTGGCCGCGTGCCGCAGCAGCCTCTCCGGCAACCCGCCGGCCAGTCCCGCCGCGGCGCCGGCCAGGGTGCCGAGTGCCGTGGTGATCGCCGTGATGGCGAACGCGGTCACGAAGGAGACCACGCCTGCCGCCGCCGTCCTGGTGAGCAGGTCGCGGCCGAGCTGGTCGGTGCCGAGCCAGTGCCGCGTGCTGGGCGGCAGCAGGGCGAGGGCCGGGTCGGGCAGGTACGGGTCGTGGGGGGACAGGAGCGGCGCGAGGCCGCAGAACGCCACGATCGCCGCCAGGATCGCGATCCCCGCGCGGCCCGTCCCTGGCGACGCACTCCTGAGGCGCCGGGCGGGGTCAGAGCTGTTCATGGGCGGCGCACCCGCGGGTCGGCCGCCGCCAGGCACAGGTCCGCCAGCGCTAGGAGCAGGACCGTCGCCGCCCCGATGACCAGCACGTACGCCTGCACCACCGGCACGTCGCGCTGCCGGATCGCCGAGATCGCCAGCTGCCCCACCCCGGGCCAGGAGAACAGCGTCTCCACCACCACGGCGCCCGCCACCAGGTCGGCCAGCACCGCGCCCCCGGCCGTGATCGCGTTCGGCGCGGCCACCCGCAGCGCGTGCACCGTCACGGCGCGCCGCGCGCTCAGCCCCTTGGCGGCGGCCAGCCGCACGAACGGCAACGCGAGCGCCTGAGCCAGATCGGCGCGCAGCAGCCGGGTCAGCGTGGCGGCGCCCGCCAGCCCGAGCGTCAGCGCGGGCAGCACCACGGCGCCGGACCCGCTGCCGCCCCCGGTCGGCAGGGCACGCAGGCCGACCGCGACCACGCTGATCAGCAGGATCCCGACGATGTACGGTGGCACGCTCGCGACCACCACCGTCACCGCCGTGATGACCCGGCCGCCCAGCCCTCGCGGCCGGAGCGAGGCGAGCAGGGCCAGCCCGGCCGCGACGAGCGCCGCCGCGCCCGCCAGCCGCAGCGTCGCGGGCAGGCGGGACAGTATCTCGCCCGTCACCGGGGACCGGTCCACGTAGGACAGCCCGAGGTCGCCGCGCACCACATCGGACAACCACCGCACGTACCGGACCGGGAGAGGCAGCTCGAGGCCTAGTTCGGCACGCAGCGCGGCGACGCTGGCCGCCGTCGGCTGGATCCCGCCGCGGCGCAGGATCTCCTCGGCCGGATCCCCGGGCGCCAGCGAGGTCAAGAGGAAGACCAGCACCGACAGCACCAGCAGCACGAGCAGCGTCTCCGTGGCACGCCGCAGCAGGAACCGCACGTCAGCTCGACGGCGTCAGCGTGCCGAGATCGATGACATACGCCGCATTCTGCACGACCCCGCCGACTTCGGTGGTCGTCACCACGGGATTGTCCTGGTACGCCAGCGGGATCATCGGCCGGTCGGCCGCGAGCTGCCGCTGCAGGCGCCGGTACAGGTCCCGCCGCCCGGCCTGGTCGGTCTCGGTCGCGGCCTGGTCGACGAGCGTGTCGAACTCCTTGCTGCGGTAGCCGAGCTTGCGGTCGACGTTCCAGGCCGCGTCCGAGCGCAGGAAGCGGCGGAACAGGTAGTCGGCGTCCCCGTTCGGCACGCTGTACGCGCTGAGGAAGACGTCGTAGTCGCCGGCCTCCATCACGGCCTTGGTCGCCTCGGCCACGGTCACCTTCGCGGGCAGCCCCGCCTGTTCGAACGCGGCCCGCAGCACCTCGGCGATGTCGGTGTAGGGGAACTGCCCGGTCTCGGCGGAAGAGATCAAAATCGTGCCCTGCGCTGCGGGCCGGCCCGCCGCGTCCACCAGCGCCCGAGCCTTGGCCGGGTCGTAGGCGGCCGCCACGGTCGGATCGGACAGCTCGCCGAAGACCGGCGACAGGAACGCGGCGCCCGGCTTGGCCGTGCCGGCGAGCAGCTTGTCCGCGATCGTCCTGCGGTCGATGGCCAGCTCCGCCGCCTCCCGGAGCCGCGGGTCGGAGAATGGCTCACGCGAGCCGTTGAACGTGAGGTAGTGCGTCAGGACGGACGGACTGCGTACGACCCGGAACCGGCTGTCGGCGGCGACGGCCGCGACCTGCCCGGACAGCAGCGCCCCCTTGTCGATCAGCCCGTCGACCTCGCCGGCGCGCAGCGCGGCGACCCGCGCGTTGGCGTCCGGGATCACCTTGACCACGATCTTCTTGTACGCCGGCGCAGCCCCGTAGTAGTGCGGATTGGCCGCCAGCTCCGCCTGCTGCCCCTTGGCCCACCGCGTCAGCGTGTACGGCCCGGTCCCCACCGGGTTCCCGGCGAAATCCCCGGAGGCGGCGAACGCCTTCGGCGACTGGATCATGCTGTAGAACCCGGCCAGCCGCCCCGGCAGATCCGCCACCGGCCGCCGCAGCTCGAACGTCACCCGCCCGCCGTAAGCGCGTACCTCCTCCAGCTGCCCGTAGGCCGCCTCCATCCCGGCGTCGAGGCTGAAGAACGCCGACTGGCGGGGCGCGATCCGCAGGAACCGCTGGACGTTGGCCACCACCGCCTCGGCGTTCAGCGCGCTCCCGTCGCTGAACCGCACGCCTTCCCGCAAGGTGAACGTCCACCGCCGTCCTCCGTCCGCGCTCTCCCACGCGGTGGCCAGGGCAGGCACCGGCCGCAGCCTGTCGTCCACGCTCACCAGCGGCTCCCATACCCGGAGCGTCTGGTGCGTGAAGTAAGGATCCTGCGGTCCCGCGACCAGGTCACGGGGAGCCGCCAAGGTCAGCAGGCCGGCGTCCTGCGGGGTCTCGGGCGAGCCGCCACACCCCGCCAGGACCATCCCTAACAGCATGGCCGGCACTACGATCGCGGCTCGTCTCCGCACCCTTTTCTCCCCTCAGCCACCTAACCTTCCGCAACGATAATGGTTTTCATCATTGGTGGAAAGCGGACTGCCGCATTGAGAAGATCCGCACATGCATGCCTTGGGCAAGGTCGCCATGGCGGGGGTCGTCATCGGGACTCGGCGTCGCTCCGCACGGTCTTGTACACGCCGTACAGGGTCTCCACTCCGCCGAGGACCATCAGGACCAGGCCGATCTTCGACGGCGTGAAGATGAAGATCTCCTCGTCGAGGCCGAACAACCAGAGCGCCAGGCCGCCGACGAAGGTGGCCAGGCCGGTGAGGAGCGTTTTACGCGCGGAGGTCATGCCGGAAACGCTAGTGAAGAGCCAGGTCGCCGATCTTCCTGCGCGTTGAGGAGATCGCTGTACATCTTTCGGGTGACGCTCAGCTGCCGAGGAGGCGGGCGGCCTGCTCGCGCATCTCGACCTTGCGGATCTTCCCGGTGACCGTCATCGGGAAGGAGTCAACCACGTGCACGAAGCGGGGGATCTTGTAGTGGGCCAGTCGTCCCGCGCAGAACTCCCTGATCTGCTCGGCCGTCAGCGGCTCGGCGCCCGGCCGCATGACGATCCAGGCCATGAGCTCCTCGCCGTACTTCTCGTCCGGCACGCCGATCACCTGGACGTCGTGGATGGCCGGGTGGCTGTACAGGAACTCCTCGATCTCGCGCGGGTAGATGTTCTCACCGCCGCGGATCACCATGTCCTTGATGCGGCCGACGATGCTGACGTAGCCGTCGGCGTCCATGGCGGCCAGGTCGCCGGTACGCATCCAGCGGGCGGCGTCGATGGCCTCGGCCGTGGCCTCCGGCTGGCCCCAGTAGCCGAGCATGACCGAGTAGCCGCGGGTGCACAGCTCGCCGGGCTCACCCCGCGGTACGGGCAGCCGGGTCTCCGGGTACACGATCTTGACCTCGATGTGCGGCATCACGCGGCCGACGGTCTCGGTGCGGCGCGCCAGGCCGTCGTCCGCGCGGGTCATCGTGGAGACGGGTGAGGTCTCGGTCATGCCGTAGCAGATGGCGACCTCGGTCATGTTCATTTCGCTGACCACACGCTTCATGACCTCGACGGGGCACGGGGAGCCCGCCATGATGCCGGTTCTGAGGGTGGAAAGGTTGAAATTTCCGGACACGGCGAGTTCGGCGATGAACATCGTCGGCACCCCGTACAGGGACGTGCACCGCTCCTCCTGTACGGCCCGCAACGTCGCCTCCGGGTCGAAGCCGGGCGACGGCAGCACGATGCACGAGCCGTGCGAGGTCGCGCCGAGGTTGCCCATGACCATGCCGAAGCAGTGGTACAGCGGCACCGGCAGGCACACCCGGTCCCGCTCGGTGTAGCCGAGGAGTTCGCCGACGAAGTAGCCGTTGTTGAGGATGTTGTGGTGCGACAGCGTGGCGCCTTTGGGGAAGCCGGTGGTGCCCGACGTGTACTGGATATTGATCGGGTCGTCGAACGTCAGCTCCGCCGCCCGCGCCCGCAGAGCCGCCGGGTCGCCGCGCCGGCCACTCTCGACCAGCTCGTCCCAGCTGTGCTCGCCGATGAGGATCGCGTCCGCGAAGCCGATCTCGCCGATCATCGCCCGGTAGTCGCTGGTCTTGTGCGTGACCGCGCTGATGAGCAGCCGCATGCCGGACTGCTGTACGACGTACGCCAGTTCATGGGCGCGGTAGGCGGGATTGACGTTGACCAGGATCGCGCCGATCTTCGCGGTGGCGTACTGGACGAGCACCCATTCGGCGCAGTTGGGCGCCCAGATGCCGACCCGGTCGCCCTTGGCGACGCCCCAGGCCATTAGTCCGAGCGCGACCTCGTTGACGGCGGCGTCCAGCTCGGCGTACGTCCAGCGGCGCCCGGCCGCCACATCCACCAGCGCCTCGCGGTCACCGAACCGCGCCACCGCGCGCTCGAAGTTCGCCCCGATCGTCTCGCCCAGCAGGGGCACGTCCGACACGCCGGAGGCGTACGAGAGCATTGCGTCAGCAACCATGCACGCAGGATCTCCCGGGACCGAGCCCGCCGCCACCCCCGTTCGGGGGTAGCCTGCCGCAGCCGGGCTCGTCCATGCTGGTGCCATGGCCGCACTGCACGTGCCCGCCGAGGCGCTCCACACCGCCGTCGGACGGCTGCGCCGGGCGACGGGGCTGCCCGTCGCGTTCGGCGGCCTGGTGCCGGACGGGCGGCACGGCGTCACGCTGACCGAGTTCAGCGGCATCCTGACCGGCGCGCTCCGCGGCCTGGTCGTCAGCGCGGGCAACGGGCTGGGCGGCCGCGTGATCACGACGGCCCGCCCCGGCGCCGTCGACGACTACGCCGCCGACCCGCGCATCAGCCACGAGTACGACAAACCGGTCACCGTCGAGGGGCTGCGGGCGATCGCCGCGGTGCCGGTCACGGTGCACGGCACGGTGTCCGGCGTCCTGTACGGGGGGATCCGCGAGCCCTTGTCGATCAGCGACCGCGTGGTGGACGTCATGACCCAGGTCGCCGCCCGGGTGAGCTTCGAGCTGACCGTGCGCCGCGAGGTGGAACGCAGGCTGGCCGAGTTGGAGACGGCGGCCATCACCCGAGCCGCCCGCGAGGCGCCGACCGCGGGGGAGTGGGAGGCCGTCCGCCAGGCCCACGCCCAGCTCAGGGCCATCACGCAGGAGATCGGAGACGCCGGGATCCGGGCGCGGCTTGCGGACGTGTGCGACCGGCTGGCCCGGCCCGGCGGCCGCCCTGCCGACGGCCGGCCGAACCCGCTGTCGCCGCGCGAACTGGACGTGCTGGCCCTGGTCGCGGTCGGCTGCGGAAACGCGGAGGCGGCCGGTCGGCTCGGCATCCGCCCGGAGACGGTCAAGAGCTATCTGCGTAACGCCATGCGCAAACTGGGCACCCACACCCGCACGGAAACCGTCATCGCCGCCCGCCGCTGCGGGTTTCTGCCCTGATCGGCCGGTCTACGAGACCGGGCTCGCCACCTCGTCAAGAAGGCCGCTGAGAAGATCTGCCCGGCGTTCGGTGTCGTCGGCCAGGGCGATGAGCAGGACGCTCACGCCCTCTGAGCAGGTCGCGCGCTGTGCTCCAGACGCCGCCGTCACCCAGGGAGAGCGGCGCGGGATGGCGATCCGCCAGCGGCGCCCCGCCGGGAGGCGTAGGGGCGGGGCCGGACCAGTAGCACGTGTCGTTCATCGCCAGGGGAGCGAAGAGGCGGCGGTGCGCGAAGCCGGGAAGGAGCTGATCGGCCGCCCGTTCCACTACGGCGGCCAGGCAGACGTATCCCGCGTTCGAATAGACGTACTCGCTGCCTGGCTCGCCCTGCAGGGCGGGGAAGCAGGCGAGGGCCCCGATGACGCCGTCGCTGGTTCGGTCGCCGCCTAAGAGGGCGTCGATCTCGGTGTCACGGGGCAGGGCCGCGGTGTGGTGGACAAGGTGCCGGAGCCGGACGGCATCGGCCCATGCGGGGAGCCGGGGCAGCCAGCGTGACAGGGCGGATTCCAGGTCAAGAGCGCCCTGCTGGACGAGCAGCGCCGCGCAGGCGGCGGTGATCTGTTTGGACAGGGATGCCGCGTAGACGAGGGTCGTGGCGGTGAGCGTCTCGCCGGTGGCCGTCAGCCCCTGCGCGTGGAAGACGGGCGGGCCGTCGCCTTGCCACAGGCCGAGTACGAGCGGTTCGTCGCGGCCGTAACCGGCTTCGGCGATGCGCCGGCGCAGTCGCCGCATACTCAGGTCTCGTCGTCGTGGAGTGAGCGGTGCAGCCGGCCGGCCGCCGCCTCCATGTGGCCGCGCATCGCCGCGGCGGCCGCCTCCGGGGAGCGTTGCTCGATGGCGGCCAGCACCGCCGCGTGCTCGGCGATCGTCGTCTCCGTCCCGCCCGCCTCATGGATGGCCCGCCGGATCCACACCCGCAGGAGCGAGCGGATGCTGCCGAGGATGTCGTTGAGCACGGAGTTGCCGGCCGCCTGTGCCAGCGTGAGGTGGAAGGCCACGTCGGCCTCCACGAACGCCGTGCTGTCGGCCGCCGCCCGCATGTCGGCCAGATGCGCCCGCAGCTCCTCGACGGCCTCCGGTCCCGCCCGCTCGGCGGCCAGCTCGGCGATGATCACCTCGATGTGCTTGCGTGCCTCGATCAGGTCGAGCACCTGCGGCTGGCCCAGCATCAGGCCCCATTCGATGGCGCTCGGCAGCAGGCTCGACGTGCTCTGCCGCAGGTAGGTGCCGTCCCCTTGGCGGACCTCGATGATGCCGAGCACGTCCAGCGCCTTCAGCGCCTCCCTGACCGTGGACCGGCCCACGCCGAGCGTCTCGGACAGCTGCCGCTCCGACGGCAGCCGGGTGCCCGGCTCGAGATGGCCCGACAACAACTGCGACAGCAGCTGCCTGGCGATCTCGACCACCGCGCTCTCGCGCTGCGGCGCGGCCAGGGAGATGGTCGCCGTCCCCGCCCGGCGCCGCGCCTTGCCCTCGGAGTCCTCCACGGTCATTCCTTCCTTCTCCAGAGTGTCACGTCAGCCCGAAGGAGTGCGCCACGTCGACCAGGGTTCGCGTGTCGCCCACATTTCCCGGGACGACGGCGTACGAGATCGTAGTCCCAGGGGATGCCTCCTCGATCTCCCAGACGGCCACGCCGGGCAGCAGCGGTCCGACGACCCAGGCGCTCGCGGCCCCCAACCCGTCGCGGGCCACCTGGGCCGAGGTGATGCCGCCCTTGGCGATCACGGCGGCGAGGTGCGGGCGGAGGGCCGTCACGGTGGCGCAGATCGCGGTCATGATCTGCGCGCCGTGGGCCAGCGTGCCGTGGTCGGTGTGCCGATTCCGCTCGCTGGCCACCAGCGCCACGCCGCGCTCCGTGAGGTCCCGGCGCGCGATCTCCGCCACCCGGAGCGCTTCCGCCTGCGGGTCTAGCAACGCGGCGGTCGTGGAGATCGTCCGTACGGGGGCGGCGAGAACCTCGGCCAGCGCGGCGAGCTGGGCGGAGGCGGCCGCGGTGTGCGAGCCGCAGATGATCAGAGCCCCGCGCGCCGGACGCGCGCGCCCGCCCGCGGGGCGGCCGAGCGGGCCTTGGGCGAGGCGGCCTGCGCGGATGGCGGCCAGCGGGGCGGCGCAGCGCAGCACCACGGGGAGGCGGCCCGCGCCCGCGGCGGTGCTGACGTCGTCCAGGGCGGCGGAGATGGCGGCCAGGTCGTCGTCGGTCTCGACGTCGGGGATGACGACGCTGCCCGGCGCGGCGTGGCGCAGGATCCCGGCGAGGTCGCCGCGCCGTACCGCGTCCAGCCCGACCGTGGTCGCCTCGCGCCCGCCCACCTCCATCGCCCACCCGGCCATCGTCCTGGCCGTGTAGCCGAAGACCGGGTCGGCGGCGAACTCGGTGTCGGCCGCCACCACCCGCCGGCCGGACACCACGACGTAGTGCACCCCGCCCACCGTCACCCGCCCGATACCCGGGTAGGCCGGGACGAAAAGCAGCACCCCGTCGGCCGCGCCCAGCGCGTCCGCCTCGGCGAAGACGTGGCCGCGCAGGGTGGAGTCGCCGCGCAGCACGTACTCGGCGGGTCCGAACCGCGCCCGCAGCCGCCGCACCAGCTCCACCGCCTCCGTCTCCTCCAGAGCCCGGCTGTTGGTGAGCACGTAGCAGGGCCCGGAGTCCGGGAGGTCGGCGTCGAGGTCGAGCAGGACCGGCACCCCGGCCGCGGCCTGGGTGCCGGTCGGGTCGTCGTCGAGGACGATCACGCGCCGGCTCATCGGAACGGGTCCCGTTCGGTCAACTCGACGCGGACGCCGTTCGGCTCCTCCAGCAGGAAGCAGGCGCGCCGGCCCCGCCCGCCCATGAAGATCCGCGCGTCCCGCTGCCCCGGCAGCGCCGCCAGGGTGGCCCCGATGTCGCGGACGTTGAAGCACACGTGGTGCAGGCCCTCGCCGCGCTCGCGCAGGTACCGGGCGACAGGACCCTCCCGGTACGGCTCCACCAGCTGCAACATCACATTGCCTCCGTCGACGTACACGAGCCGTACCCCGGGATCGGCCGCCCGCTCGTCGCCGATCACCGTCAGCCCCAGCCGCTCCACGTAGAAGGCGAGGGCCTGGTCGGCGTCGTGGACCGCGATCCCGACATGGTCGACGTGGTCGACGATCCCGGCATGGCCGGCATGGTCGAGGAGGGGGCCGAGGTCAGCCACGTTCCCTGACCTCGCGCAGCCCTGCCCGCAGCGCCGCCTGGTAGATCCACAGGTCGCCGCCGTACGCCAGGATTCTGAACCCGCGCTCGATCAGCATGGCGGCCTCCTGCGTGCCGCCCGCCATGAACCCGGCCGCCTTCCCCGCGGCCCGCGCCGCCTTGGCCACGCGGTCCAGCGCCGCCAGGTAGTCGGGGTGGTCGAAACGCCCAGGGATGCCCATGCTGTTGGTCAGGTCGAAGTGACCCACCCACACCACGTCCACGCCGTCCACCGCGGCGATCTCCTCCACGGCCTCCAGCCCGGCGACGGTCTCGATCTGCGTGATCACCAGGGTGCCGGCGTTCGTGTCACGCATGTAGGCGACGTTGTCGCCGGCGACGTAGTCGTCGTGGGCGACGCCGAAAGCCGCGCCGCGTACCCCGTCGGGCGGGTATTTCGCCCATCGCACCACGTCACGCGCCTGCTCGGCGGAGTCCACCATCGGGATCATGATGCCGCGCGCCCCGGTGTCCAGCGCGCGGGAGATCTGGCTGCGCTCGGCGGTCGGCACGCGGATGTACGGCTCCACGCCCGCCGGTTTGGTCGTCGCGACGAGCCGGCCGAGCGTCTCCCACCCCCACCCCGTGTGCTCGGCGTCGAAGATGACGAACTGCGCTCCCGCGCCGGCCGCCAGCCTGCCGATGCCGTTGGTCGCGAACTCGAAGACGAACGTGCCGAGGACGAGCCCTCCGTCGTGGAGCCCTTGCTTGATGGTCCACTGCTTGATGGTCAACGCGAAACCTTTCTGGCGAGGAGGCGGGGGTGGTCGAGCGCCTCCGGGTTCACCGGGTGCGCGGGCACGCGGCCGGCGGCGACGTCGAGTGCGGAGCGGATGGCGGCGCTGCCGTTGCCGAGCGCCAGCTGGTCGGTCCAGGCGATCGCGTGCGGGCTGAGCAGCACGTTGTCCAGCGCGAGCAGCGGGTCGGCCGGGTCGGGCGGCTCGACCTCGAACACGTCGAGCGCCGCGCCGGCGAGGCGTCCCGCCACCAGTGCCTCGGTCAACGCCACCTGGTCCACGATCGGGCCCCGGGCCACGTTGATCAGGTACGCGGCCGGCTTCATCCTGGCCAGCCGCTCGGCGTCCAGGAGGTGATGGGTCTGCGGGGTGAGCGCGCAGGTCACGACCGCGAAGTCGGCCTCGGCCAGGAGCGTGTCCAGGTCCGTGAGGGTGACGCCGTCCGCGGCCGCCTTCGCCGGGTCGGCGTACGGGTCGGCGGCGAGCTGCCGCATGCCGAGCGGGGCGCACAGGCGGGACACCTCGCGGCCGATGTTCCCCCAGCCGATCAGGCCCAGGGTCCTGCCGGTCACGCCGGTGCCCATGTAGGCGAGCTTGTCGTTCCAGCGGCCGGTGCGTACCAGGCGGTCCTTCTGGCCGAGGCGGTGGGCGGCGGCCAGCAGCAACGTCAGCGCGGCCACCGAGACCGGGCCGCGCACGCCGCCGGGGGTGATCGTGACCAGGACGCCATGGCGGGTGCACGCCTCGACGTCCACGTTGTCGTACCCGACGCCGAACCTGGCCACCAGCACCAGCCGGTCGGCGCCTTTGAGCGTGTCGGCGGTGACGCGCGGGGTGAGGACGATGAGCGCGTCGTAGCCGCGTACCGCGTCGGGTGTGATGTCGCCTTCTGCGGTGTCGATGAAGTCCCATGTGACGTCGCCGGCCTCGTCGAGCGCGGCCAGGCCGATGTCGCCCCAGCCGACGCGTCCGTCGTCGGTCAGGAAGTCTCGGGTCAGGCCGATCCTGAAGGGCATCAGAGGTCGCCTCCTGGGGGAGTCGTGAGGATCGCGATGGACGGCGCGGCGAGGGTGATGGAGGTGGTGCCGGGCGGGTGGTCGTGGACGCCGTCGTCCTCGGTGATGGTGGTCACCGCATGGCCGCGCGTGTCGATGGTGCCGGGCTCGGCGTTGTTCAGGGCCGCCGCCAGGACCAGCGTGCGGTCGTCCCGTCGTACGGCGAGGGACTCCAGCTCGGGCGGGACCCCAGGGTCGAAGAGCTCGCCACCGGTGAACGGGTGCAGCGCGATGATCAGGTGCCGTGCGGGGGCCGCGAGCGAGATGGCGGCGGCGCCGGCCTTGGCCAGTGCGGCCACGGCGCCCACCGCCCAGGCGGCCTCGAAGGAGGGCGAGGGTGCGGTGGTCGGCGGTGCGGCGAAGCCGAACGCGGGCAGCAGGCCGACCGGACCGGCGAACACCGGCCGCCCGTGCTCGGCCGCCTGCCTGACGAGCGCCGGGTGGACGAGGAGCGTCTCCCGCGCACTGTCCTCGTCGTCGTGGTGCGCGTGCGCCGCGATGGGGAAGCACACCAGGTCGAGCACGTCGGCGGGCAGGTCGTGGGCGCGGTTGAGCTCGGCGAAATGAGCACGGCTGCCGCCCCCGATGCGCACCCCGGTCCCCGCGAACGCCTCCCGTGCCGCCACCGCCAGCTTCCTCGGCGTGCCATGGTCACGGTCGAAGACGAGCAGCGTGTCAAGAGGGGCGCACTGGTCGCCCGACGTGCTCTGAGGGGCGCGTTGGTCGCTCGGCGCGCCGCCACCGGCCTGCTGGTCCGTGGCGGGCCAGGCGGCGCGCAGGTCGGCCAGGCGGTCGGGGGAGGAGCAGACGGCGCTCAGGACGAGCGGCCGGCCGGTCGCCGGCAGGCGGGCGACCGTCTCGCGCCACTCAGAGCCGTCCAGGTCCACGGTCGCGTGCACGAACGCGACCGGCGCCTCCGGCAGGCCCGCCGACGGCCGCACGAGGGCGAGCCCGACGGGAGGCAACGTTCGTCGGGCCCGCACACGGACGGCCGGCGCGGCGGGCGCGGTGAGGTCGTTGAGGGCGGTGCGAGGTGTGCTGGGTGCAGGGGTGGCGGTGAGGCGGAGGCGCTGGCGGATGTGTTCGCCGCGCCGCACGAGCACCGGCCACGGCGCCGCCAACGGCGTGCCGTAGGTCTTGTAACCGGCGTCGCTCCAGTTCCGATGGTCCTCCGTCTCGAACGTCTCCCCTTCCAGCTCGATGCCGACGACCACCCCCGCATCCCGATACCGCAGCGTCCGGATCCCCGTGAACAGCTGATGCGGGCTGATCCGCTCGGGAAACACCCCGGCCGCCACCCCGTTCATCTCCACCGCGGTCCCGGCGAGATGGAGCGGGTGAATGAGGCAGAGCCCGATCCTCGCTCGGGAGAAGTCCCGCAGAGCCCATCCGTCCACCTCGAACGTCAGCGAGTCCCCCTCGACGGCCACGCTCCCACGCCACCTGAAGTCCGACCCATGCCAGACCTCCAGCTCAAGCCGCCCACCCGGCCCGCGATCCGCCCGCCGCAACCGCCCGGGCACGGTCATCCACCGCTCGTCCCTGACCATCACCCCGAGCCGCCGCAACAGCACCAGCTCGCCCACCCGCACCCGGTCGAGATGGGGCCCGGACAGGTCGAAGCCGACCATTGCCATCACCCGGCCTTCCGCCGCGCGAGCAGGCTGTCGGCGGTACGCGGGTACGAGGGCACGGCGGTCAGCGCGTCCACCTGGTCAGGTTCCAGCCGCAACCCGGCGGCGGCGACGCCGGTGTCCAGCTCGGCGAGGTTCTCGGGCCCGACAACGGCCGCGGCCACGCAGGGCCGGGACAGCAGCCAGGCGAGGGCGAGCCGGGCAGGCGGGTGTCCCCATGCGGCGGCCAGCGACTCCAGACGCGCCGCGGCGGCCAGGTGCTCGGGGGCGAAGCCACCGCCGCCCCAGCGCCGCTCTCCGCTGAACTCCCGCCCCGCCGCCCCGGCCAGCAGCCCGCCGTTCAGCGGGCTGAAGGCCACGATCGACAGCCCGAGGCTCCGGCAGGCGGGGACGAGCTCGACCTCGGGCGTGCGATCGAACAGGTTGTAGCGGACCTGCGCGCACACGGGCGCGTGCAGGTTGCGCTCGGCGCAGATCCACAGCGCCCGCACGGTCTCCCACGCCGGGTACGTCGACAGCGCCGCGTACCGCACCTTGCCCTGCCGCACCAGATCGTCCAGCGCCCCGAGCGTCTGCTCCAGCGGCGTGCCCGGATCGGGATGATGGGCGTAGTAGAGGTCCACATGATCGGTACGCAGCCGCCGCAGGCTCCGCTCCAGCTGCTGGAACAGGTGCCGCCTGGACAGCCCGCGGTCGTTGGGCCCCGTGCCGACGGACTCGCTTGCCTTGGTCGCGAGCACCACCTCGTCCCGCCGCCCGGCCAGCGCCCGCCCCAGCAGCTCCTCGGCCGATTCCCGCTCCGTCCACGGCGGCACGCCGGGCCGGTCGAAGTGGGGCCGGTTGCCGTAGGAGTTGGCGGTGTCGAAGAAGTTGATGCCCCGCTCCAGCGCCCCCCGCACGATCGTGTCCGCGCCGGCGGGGTCCGGCGCCACCCCGAACGTCGCCGTGCCGACGCAGATCCGCGACACCCGCATACCTGTCGGACCGAGCAGCGCATAGTCCATGACTTGGGACAGTACGTCTCAAAACAGGCATTGGTCAACCGGTTGACCAATCGCGCAGGGCCGCGTAACGTCGCGGAAACCAGCCCTTTGAAACGATTGAAGGGAAGTGGTCAGAAGCATGCACAGCCTGTCTCCGTACGGCCTCACCTGCGAATTCCTCGAAAGTCCTCGGGGCGTCGACGAACCCGCCCCCCGCCTGGCATGGAAACTGCGCTCCGGCACGATGGGCGACCGCCAGACCGGCTACCGCCTCACCGTGCGAGCGGCCGGCGAGCACGTATGGGAGGCCTCGGGCGACGGCGGACAGCAGGTCGCCTACGAGGGCCCGCCCCTGGAGCCCTCGACCCGCTACGACTGGACGGTCGAGGTCCGCGACGCGTGGGGCGCGGTGGCGGGCCGCGCGGCGTCGTGGTTCGAGACCGGGCTCATGGATGGCTGGGAGGCGGCCTGGATCGCCAGGGACGACGGCTCGCTGCCGGTCTTCGAGCCCCCGCGCGACGACGACCTCACGCTCAACACCCGCAAGCTTTCCGCCTGCTCCCACCTGCGCAAATCCTTCGACCTGGACGAGGCGCCGGTGCGGGCGCGGCTGCACGCCAGCGCCCGTGGCCTGCACCGCTTCTCGCTGAACGGCGCCCGCGTCTCCGACGGCGAGCTCGAGCCCGGCTGGACCGACTACCGCCACCGCATCCGCTACCAGACCTATGACGTCACCGCGCACCTGAGCCAAGGCCCCAACGTCCTGGCCGCGCTGCTGGCCGACGGCTGGTGGAGCGGCTTCGTCGGCTTCGACCCGCGCAAGGCGGGCAAGCTGTACGGCGACGCACCGCAGCTGATCGCCCAGCTCGTCATGGAGTTCGCCGACGGCGCCCGGCGTGTGATCGCCACCGACGGCACCTGGCGGGAGTCCCCGGGCCCGCTGCGTTACGCCGACCTGCTCA
Organism: Nonomuraea sp. 3N208; assembly: GCF_052245935.1. Lineage (NCBI taxonomy): Bacteria > Bacillati > Actinomycetota > Actinomycetes > Streptosporangiales > Streptosporangiaceae > Nonomuraea > Nonomuraea sp. 3N208. The sequence continues at coordinate 25,803 of NZ_JBQQBR010000021.1, forward strand.
TGGGCGAGTACTTCGACGCCACCAAGCGGCTCGACGGCTGGGACGAGCCCGGCTTCGACGACATCGGCTGGCCGAACGCCCTGGCGACCGGCACCGGCACCGGCGCCCTCGTCTGGTCGGCGAGCGCCCCCGTACGCGTCGTCGCCGACCTGCCCGCCCAGGACACCTGGCGGACCGCCGGCGGCGCGACCATCGCCGACCTCGGGCAGAACATGGTCGGCCGGGTCCGCCTGACCGTCCGCGGCGCCGAGCGCGGTTGCCGGATCCGGCTGCGCCATGCCGAGATGCTGGAGGACGGCGGCCTGCACCTGGCCAACCTGCGCCGCGCCGAGGCCACCGACGTCTACATATGCGCCGGCGACCCCGTCGAGGTGTACGAGCCGGCCTTCACCGTGCACGGCTTCCGCTACGTCGAGATCACCGGCTACGACGGCCCCATCGAGGTCACCGGCCGGGTGCTGCAGAGCGACACGCCGTGGACCGGCGAGTTCAGCTGCAGCGACCCGCTCGTCAACCGGCTGCACGAGAACATCCGCTGGGGCCAGCGCGGCAACTTCGTCGCGGTGCCCACCGACTGCCCGCAGCGAGACGAGCGGCTCGGCTGGCTGGCCGACGCGCAGGTCTTCCTGCCCACGGCGGCCCGCGGCGCCGACGTGGCGGCGTTCTTCGCCGACTGGATGCCGGACGTGCTCACCGGCCAGGACGCCCAGGGCGGCTTCCCCGACGTGGCGCCGAAGGTCTGCCTGACCAGGGAGGGCGCGCCCGGCTGGGGCGACGCGGGCGTGATCGTGCCGTGGACGCTGCATCGCCTGTATGGCGACCGCCGCCTCCTCCAACGCTGCCTGCCCGCGATGGCCGCCTGGGTGGACGGCATCGAACGGCACAACCCCGACCTGATCTGGCGCACCCGTACCGGCCGCAACTACGGCGACTGGCTGCAGGTCGGCGCGGACACCCCGCGCGAGGTCCTGGCCACGGCGTACTTCGCCCAGTCCGCCACCCTCGTGGCGGAAGCGTGCAGGGTCCTCGGCGAGCCGCACGAACGCTACGAGAAGCTGGCCGCGGCGATCAGGCAGGCGTTCGACGACGCGTTCGTGGACGCGGAGGGGCGCATCCGCGGCGACACCCAGACCTGCTACCTGCTCGCCCTGGAGTTCGGCCTGACCGACCCGGAGCGCGCGGCCGCTCACCTGGTGCGCGACCTGGCCGCCCACAACGGCCACCTCACCACCGGCTTCCTCGGCGTCGCGCTGCTGTGCCCCGTGCTGACCAGGGTCGGCCGTGCCGACCTGGCCTACCGGCTCCTCCACCAGGAGACCTTCCCCAGCTGGCTGTTCTCCGTGAAGCACGGTGCCACGACCATCTGGGAACGCTGGGACGGCTGGACCCCGGAACACGGGTTCCAGTCGGCCGCCATGAACTCCTTCAACCACTACAGCCTGGGCGCTGTCGGCGACTGGCTCTACGGGGGCGTGGCCGGGATCGGCCAGGCGGCGGGATCATCAGGGTACGCCGGCCTGGTCGTCAGCCCGCACCCCGGCGGCAAGCTCACCTGGGCCCGCGCCGTGCAGGAGACCGCTCGGGGGCGCGTGGAGTCCGCATGGTCGCTGACGGGCGGCGTGCTCACGCTGGAGGTCCTCGTCCCACCGGGCGCGGCCGCCACGGTGCACGTCCCCACCCGCGACCGCGGGGCGATCGAGCCCTCCGCCCACGTCACCGTACTCGAACGGCGTGACGGCGTGGTCGTGTGCTCGGTGGCCTCCGGCCGCCACCGCTTCACGACCCCCTGGCTCACACACGAGAGGACGACGCCTTGAACATCCCCACACGATGTGACGTCCTGAGCGCCGGAGGGCTGGCCGCCGCGGCGGGCAGGGGATGACGGCGGGCGCGCTCAAGTGAAAGGTTGTCAAATGAGGTTGGCAGGCAGGAAGGCCGTCGTCACCGGCGCGGGAGGCGCCATGGGAAAGGTGTTCGCCCAGGTCCTGGCCAGGGAGGGCTGCGATGTCGCCGGGCTGGACGTGCAGGGCCTGGAGGAGTTCGGGGACGCGGTCCGCGCGACCGGGCGCGCGGCCCTGGAGCTCAAGGCCGACATCACCGACCTGGACGCCACACAGGCCGCCGTCGGGCAGATCGCCGACGCGTGGGGCGGCGTGGACATCCTGGTCAACAACGCCGGCGGCGGCATGGTCCGGAAATTTCATGAGATGACCGCTGACGAGTGGCGGCGCATGATCGACGTCAACCTGACCAGTGTTTTCAACGTCACCCGCGCGGTCGTGCCGTCGATGCTGGCCCGCGGCGGCGGCCGCATCGTCAACATCGCCTCCATCGCGGCCCTGCGCGGCGGCCGCCTGGTCAGGCATGCCACCGGGTACGCCGCCGCCAAAGCCGGCGTGGTCGGCCTCACCAAGGCCCTGGCCATCGAGTACGCCACCGACGGCGTCACGGTCAACTGCATCGCCCCCGGCGCCCAGCGGACGCCCGGCCGTGACCGCGACACGCCCGATCAGCGCGAGGCCCTGCTCGCTCAGATCCCCACCAGGACGCTCGGCCGCCCCGAGGACCTGGCGGAGACCATCGTGCACTTCTGCCTGCCCTCGGCCGCGTACCTGACCGGCGTCATCCTGCCCCAGGACGGAGGTCACTCCATCTGATGAGCGACCCTGCGAACGGCATGGAACGGGGCCGGGCCCGCTACGACGAGGTGTACGGCGAGGGCGCCGCCGACCGGCTGCTCGCCGCCCTGTCGGGGCTCGGCTCCGACCTCGGTCGCTACGGCGTGGCATTCAACTTCGGCGAGATCTACTCCCGCCCCGGGCTGGACCTCAAACAACGGCAGATCGCCTCGATCGCGTCCCTGGTCAACATCGGCGGCGTGGAACCACAGCTGACAGGGCACATCAACGCCGGGCTCAATGTGGGCCTGACCCCCGAGGAGATCGTGGAGGTGATCATCCACTGCGTGCAGTACGCGGGGTTCCCACGGGCGATCAACGCGCTCACCGTGGCCAAGAAGGTCTTCGAGCAGAGAGGTGTGGCATAACATGCCGACCGTCGTACTGATCGGCACCCTCGACACCAAGGGCGAGGAGTACGCGTGGCTGCGTAACCGGCTTGTGGAGCTGGGCAGCGACGTGATCGTCATCGACGCGGGCGTCGGCCCGCACGGCGCCCTCGTCGACGTCTCCAGCGAGCAGGTCGCCGCGGCGGCCGGCCATGACGTGCGGGCGTTGCGGGAGGCGGGCGACCGAGGGGCCGCCGTCACGGCCATGGGCGAGGGCGCGGCAGCCGTCCTCGCCGGGCTGCACGCCGACGGCCGCGTGGACGCCGTGCTGGCGCTGGGCGGCAGCGGCGGCTCGTCCATCGCCGCGCGGGCCGTGCGCGACCTGCCGATCGGGCTGCCCAAACTGATCGTCTCCACGATGGCCTCCGGCGACGTGTCGCCGTACGTCGGGGCCAAGGACGTCACGCTCATGTACAGCGTGGTCGACATCGCGGGCGTCAACCGGGTCTCGCGGGCCATCCTCGGCAACGCCGCCGCCGCGGCCGCCGGCATGGCCTCGGCGCACCAGCTCACCAAGGCCGCCCGCACCGCCGCCCGCGAGGACCGGCCACTGATCGGCGCATCCATGTTCGGCGTCACCACCCCGGCGGTGGACGCCGCCCGCGAGCGGCTCGGCGAGCTCGGTTACGAGGTGCTGGTCTTCCACGCGACCGGCTCCGGCGGCCGGGCCCTGGAGGCCCTGGCGGCCGACGGCCTACTCGCGGGGGTGCTCGACCTGACCACCACCGAGTTGGCCGACGACCTCGTCGGTGGCGTGTTGTCGGCAGGATCCGAGCGGCTCACCGCGGCCGGCGCACGCGGCGTGCCGCAGGTGGTGGCGCCGGGCGCGCTCGACATGGTCAACTTCGGCCCCCGCGACACCGTGCCCGCCCCGTTCGCCGACCGCCTCCTGTACGTGCACAACCCGACCGTCACGCTCATGCGCACCACCGCCGAGGAGATGCGCGAGCTCGGCCGCCGCGTGGCCGCCAAGCTGCGGGACGCGAAAGGGCCTGCGGTGTTGTTCGTGCCCCGGCGCGGGGTCTCCGCGCTGGACGCGCCCGGCGCCGCCTTCGCCGACTCGAAGGCCGACGCGGCCTGCTTCGAGGCCATGGAGGAGGGCCTGCGCGGCTCCGGCGTCGCGGTCGAGGACCTCGACCTGCACATCAACGACCCCGCCTTCGGCCGTGCCATGGCCGAGCGGCTCCACGACCTGATCACCGGAGGTGCCTCGTGAACAGGCAGGACGTCCTCGCCAGGCTCCGCGCGCCGGTCGCCGCGGGACGGCCCATCGTCGGCGCGGGCGCCGGCACGGGCCTGTCGGCCAAGTGCGCCGAGGCCGGAGGCGTGGATCTGATCATCATCTACAACTCGGGCCGCTACCGGATGGCCGGGCGCGGCTCGCTGGCCGGGCTGCTGCCGTACGGTGACGCCAACCAGATCGTCGTCGAGATGGCCTCCGAAGTGCTGCCGGTCGTCCGCGACACCCCCGTGCTGGCCGGGGTCTGCGGGACCGACCCGTTCCGCGTCATGCCGCTCTTCCTCGACCAGCTCAAGGCCATGGGGTTCGCCGGCGTGCAGAACTTCCCGACCGTGGGCCTGTACGACGGGCTCTTCCGGCAGAACCTGGAGGAGACCGGCATGGGCTACGACCTGGAGATCGAGATGGTCCGGCTGGCCCACGAGCGCGACCTCGTCACCGCGCCCTACGTCTTCGACGAGGACCAGGCACGGGCGATGGCCGAGGCCGGCGCCGACGTGCTGGTCCCGCACGTGGGGCTGACCACCAAGGGCAGCATCGGCGCGGGCACCGCGCTGAGCCTGGACGAGGCGGCCGAGAAGGTGCAGGCCATGCGGGACGCGGCGGCCGCCGCACGGCCCGACGTGCTCGTGCTCTGCCACGGCGGGCCGATCGCCGAGCCCGAGGACGCCGCCTACGTGCTGTCGCGCACCAAGGGCGTCGTCGGATTCTTCGGGGCCTCGTCCGTCGAGCGGCTGCCGACCGAGCGCGCCATCACCGAGCAGGTCCGAGCCTTCAAGTCACTGAGCTTCTGAGGAGAGTGCCATGCACGTCAGCCCCGACAACGTGCCCACGATGGCCTTCGACTGGGGGTCCATCAAGTGGTTCGTCACCCCGTCGGCCATCCCGGGGGCGGCCAGCACCCTCGGCGAGGTCATCGTCAACCCCGGCAGGGGGCACGCCCGTCACAACCACCCCAACGCCGAGGAGGTCATCTACGTCATCTCGGGGGAGGGGCGGCAGATGGTGGACGACGGGCAGGAGTTCACGATCAAGGAGGGCGACACCGTGCACATCCCGGCGGGCGCCTACCACTCGACGTTCAACACGACCTGGCGGCCGCTGCGGCTGATCGTCACGTACACGCCCGGGGGAGAGGAGAAGGCGCTGGAGGCCGCCCCCGACCTCACGCTGTACGAGGCAGGCAGCGTCGCGGAGTGGCGGCAGGCCTGACGCGCCGCCGCGGACGAGCGCGTTCGGGGAGAACACGCTCGTCCGCGGCCGGCCCCCAGTGCCCATCACCCGTGGATCGGGCTGGGGTCAACGGGGGATGAAGCCGCGGTAGACGACGGTCCGCCACCGGCGCACCGGCCACTGCCGATCCCTGATGCCGCTCAGCACGAGGGCGGCGACCCCGCCGGTGAGGACGATGCCGACGATGATGCTCATGACGAGCATGAAGGCGATTTCCATGACGATCCCTTCGCCATAAGTTCGAATCTGAACTTGTTCGCGGTGGAACAGGACGCTTCCGCGCCCTATTCCGTCAGAAGGAGTACGGGCCGAACCGGCCCCAGGCCACGAAGGCGGCCAGGGCGAGCAGCACCACGTTGGCCACGATCATCTGGGGCTCCTTGCGGCGGGCATGCGTGACCGCCGCTCCGATCATGACCAGGACCAGGCCGGTCGCGGCCAGGGGCGTCAGCACCGGCACGATGCCGAACGCGGCGGGCAGGATCAGCCCGATGGCGGCCAGCAGCTCCAGCGTGCCGATCGCCTTGACGGCACCGGGGGAGAAGTCCTCGGTCCAGGCCATGCCGGAGGCGGCCAGCTTCTGCTTCGGCTGGCTGATCTTCATCAGCCCGGCGGCGAGGAACGCGAGGGCGAGCAGGCCGGCGCCGATCCACAGTACGACGTTCATCGGGATTCCGATCCCTGGGGGGTGACTTGAAGTTTCAACTCGAAATGTACGCGGCTGCGACTTGAAGCGTCAAGTCAATCCGAGGCGCGATCACTTGAGAGTTCAAGTTAGAGTGGACGGCATGGACAACGTACAGAACCAGGAGCCGCGCTGGCTGAGCGAGGAGGAGATGGAGAGCTGGCTGGTGCTGGTCAGCGTGCTGATCAGGCTGTCGGCCGCGCTGGACGGTCAGCTGCAGCGCGACGCCGGGATCAGCCATTTCGAATATCAGGTGCTGGCGATGTTGTCGATGAGCGAGGAACAGAGCGTGCGGATGAGCGAGCTGGCGGCGCTCTCCGACGGGTCGTTGTCACGCCTTTCGCACGTGGTCAAGCGGCTGGAGAAGCGCGGCTGGGTGCGCCGCACACCGGACCCGGCCGACGGCCGCTACACCCTGGCCACCCTCACGGTGGAGGGCTGGAAGAAGGTCGTCGAGACCGCCCCGGGACACGTCGAGGCCGTGCGCCGCTACGTTTTCGACCCCATCACCAAGGCCCAGGTCCGGCAACTGCGTGACATCGGCCGCCGCATCTCCCTCGCCATCGACCCCGACGAGACCTGCCTCGGCGGGCGCTGACCTCCACGCCTGACCTCGCCGTCCCTCAGCAAGGAGCCTCTCCATGACGTCCCTCTTCAACCCGGACGTGCCCGCCGGCGCGCACGACGCGTTCCTGCCCAGCGCGCTGCCCCTGGCCCGCGCCCAGCGCGCGTGGACGCCCGCCGACGGCCCCCTGCCCGCCCTGTACATCAGCCACGGCGCGCCCCCGCTCTTCGACGACGGCCACTGGATCGACGAGCTGTTCGCCTGGGCCCAGGCCCTGCCCAAGCCGAAGAGCATCCTCATCGTCTCGGCCCATTGGGAGGCCGCGCCCCTGTCCCTGTCCGACCCGGGCGCGCACACCCCGCTCGTGTACGACTTCGGGGGCTTCCATCCCCGCTACTACACCATGCGGTACGACACCCCCGACGCCACCGGACTGGCCCGGCGCGTGGCCGCGATGATGCCCGACGACGAGCCGGTCCACCAGCACGCCGGCCGCGGGCTCGACCACGGCGCGTGGGTGCCGCTCATGGCCATGTACCCGCTGGCCGACATCCCCGTGCTCCAGCTAAGCCTGCCCACCCACGACCCCGCCAGGCTCCTGGACCTCGGGGCGCGGCTGGCCCCGTTGCGGGAGGAGGGCGTGCTGGTGATCGGGTCGGGCTTCATGACGCACGGGCTGCCGTTCGTCACCAGGGAGATGCTGGAGGGCGCGGTCCCGTCCTGGTCGTCGGACTTCGACGCCTGGGCGGCCGGCGCGCTGGCCCGAGGCGACGTGGACGAACTGGCCGCGTACCGGACGCGGGCGCCCGGCATGCCGTACGCCCATCCCACGGTGGACCACTACATCCCGCTGTTCATCACGCTCGGCGCGGGCGGCCGGCCGGATCGGCCGGTTCGCACTGTCATCGACGGCTACATGATGGGCTTCTCGAAGCGCTCGCTCGAGACCTGACGCTGTCTAGGGCATCGGCAGCAGCCCTTCCTGCCGGACCGTCCACGTGTCCGGGAAGCCCGGCGCCGGCGGGCCGCCGTCCCAGCCCTTGGCCATGAGTGCGACCGCCGACAGGAGACCACCGTTGCCTGGCAGGTAGACGGGGAGGGCGGCCGTCTGCCTGTTGTGGCCGTTCGGCAGGTACGTGTTCTTGGCCACGGGCATCAGCAGGGCGTCGACGGCGGTCGCCGGCTCGCCCAGCCGCGTGGCGGTCATGGCGATGGCCGGGTAGTCCCAGCCCCAGGTGGTCTCCCAGCGCCAGGTGGCCAGCACCGAGCGCAGTGTCGCCCGCATGCACGTTAGGGAGTCACATCCATGCATCGGATCGGCGTCAACGGCGACCGCCTGGCCGACGAATCGGGACAGATCGGCGGCGGCAGCGCCGTCATGAAGGAAGGCGGCACGCTGCACTTCGTCTTCAGCGACGTGTTCACGTTCGAGGGCGACGCGATCAGCCGGCTGGAGACGTACCAGGTGAATCTCGGCTGACTTCGCGCAGCTGGCGCCGGACGATGCCTTTGACGAGTGTCGAGGAGCGCACCTAGAGTCCCGACCTGATGATCGGCTGCTGACCGAAAGTTTCGGCGGTCACCAGCGGCCGGACGGAAAGGACACCCCTGACGTGCGCATGTACGACAACCCGGTGATCGGCGGGTTCCACCCGGACCCGAGCGTGTGCCGGGTCGGCGAGGACTACTACCTCGCGTGCTCCAGCTTCGAGTACTTCCCCGGCGTGCCGATCTTCCACAGCCGCGACCTGGTGCACTGGCGGCAGATCGGCAACGTGCTCGACCGTCCCTCGCAGCTGGACCTGCCGCCTGAGACGTCCGCCTCGGCCGGGATCTACGCGCCGACCCTCCGGCACCACGCGGGCCGGTTCTACCTGATCACGACGAACGTCAGCGGCGGCGGCAATTTCATCGTCACCGCCGACCGCCCCGAAGGCCCCTGGTCCGACCCGGTCTGGATCGACCTGCCCGGCGTCGACCCCGACCTGGCCTGGGACGAGGACGGCTCCTGCTGGAGCGCCGTCTCCGGGAACCAGGTCGCGCGCATCGACCCGGAGGCCGGCAAGGTCCTGGAGGGGCCGTACCCCATCTGGTCGGGCACCGGCGGGAAATATCCCGAGGCGCCGCACCTGTACCGGGTGGACGGCTGGTGGTACCTGCTGATGTCGGAAGGCGGCACCGAACGCGGCCACGCCGTCTCCATCGCCCGCGCCCGCTCGCCGCGCGGCCCCTTCGAACCCGGACCGGTCAACCCGATCCTCACCCACCGCGGCACCGACCGGCCGATCCAGAGCACCGGGCACGCCGACCTCGTCCAGGCCGCCGACGGCGGCTGGTGGATGGTGCTGCTGGGCACCCGCCCGCGTGGCCACAGCCCCGACTTCCACGTCCTCGGCCGGGAGACCCTCCTCACCCCGGTCACCTGGGTGGACGGCTGGCCGGTCGTGGGACCGGTGGAGGAACGCCATCCCGCACCGGACGCCTGGCACCCGTTCCCCGAAACGCCGTCCCGGGACGACTTCGACGGCGAGACGCCGGCGCTGTGCTGGGTCTCGCCGCGCGGCCGCCCCGACGGCTCCTGGTCGCTGACCGAACGCCCCGGCTGGCTGACCCTGCACGCCACCGGCCCGACCCTCGATCGGCCCGGCCACACCTTCATCGGCCGCCGCCAGCAGCACCACGACTGCCGCGTCACCGCCCGCCTCGATCCGGGGTCGTCGCGGGCGGGGTTGTCGGTGCGGATCGACGAGGCCCACCACTACGACCTGGAGGTGAGCGACGGGCAGGCGAGGGTGATCGCCAGGATCGGGCCGCTGCGCCAGTGCGTGGCCGAGCATGCCGTGCCGCCGGGGCCGCTCACGCTCGCCCTCGACTTCCGCACCCGCGACATCCTGCCGCCGTCCGCGACCGGGCCGGCCGCAGAACCGCTGGGCATCGAGGGCCGCGGGCCGGACACGATCGCCTTCTCCGCCGACGGGGTGCTGCTGGCCGAGTTGGACGGCCGTTACCTGTCGACGGAGGTGGCGACCGGCTTCACCGGGCGGGTCATCGGCATGTACGTGATCGAGGGAAGTGCGAGCTTCGACTGGTTCGAGTACGACGCCGGTGGCGGTGCCGGCGGTCGGTGAGAGGCGTCGCAACGGTCGCGCCGCTGGTGTTCACGCGGCCTCGCGCGGGGACTCAGTAGGGTGAGAGCCGCACCGCCGGCCGGCGGGCGAGGCGTAGGGAGGTGAGCGTGGCGCGGCTGAGGGCGCCGCGGTGGCGGGGGGCCGACCGCGCGCCCGCCGACCGCGTGACCACGGTGGAAGTCTTCTTCGACGTCGTCTTCGTCTTTACGCTCACCCAGCTCACCCACATCCTCGAAGCCGACCTGTCGCTTCCCGGCGCCGGCCGCGTGCTGCTGCTCTTCGCGATCCTGTGGTGGATGTTCGACGGATACGTGTGGCTCTCCAACCACGTCCCGCCCCGGTTGCCCGCGCAGAAGCTGCTGCTCTTCGTGGCCATGGCGGGGTTCCTGATTGCGGCGGTGGGCATGCCGCGGGCCTTCACGGGCACAGGGGTCGTCTTCGGTGTCGGCTACCTCGTGGTGATCAGCGTCCATCTGATCCTCTTCACGCAGGCCGACGTCGGCAGGGGGCTGCGCCGGCTCGCCCCGTACAACCTGGGCGCCGCCCTGCTGGTGCTGGCCGGCGGGCTCGCCGGGGGAGTTCCGCAGTACGTGTGCTGGGTGGCGGCGTTCGCGCTGCAGATGGTGGTGCCCTATCTCGTGCCGCGCCGGTCGTGGCTGAGCGTCGTATGGTCCTTCCGCATCGCCCCTGAGCATTTCGTCGAGCGGCACGGCCTTCTGGTGATCATCGCGCTCGGCGAGTCCGTCGTGGTCATCGGGATGGGCGTGGACGTCACGCACCTGTCCGCAGGGATCCTGGCCATGGTGGTGCTGGCGCTCGCGCTGCCGGGCGCGCTGTGGTGGACGTACTTCACCGACACCCCCGCCGCCGAGGCCGTGCTGAGCGCCGCCGAGCCGGGCTCGCGCGCCCGGCTGGCGCTGCGGCTCGGGTTCGCGCACATCCCGGCGCTGCTGGGCGTCATGATCGCGGCCGCCGGGATGCACGGCGCGGTGGCGCATCCCGGTTCCCCGGCGTCTTGGCAGTCGGCGCTGGCGCTGGGCGGCGGGGTCGTGATGTTCCTCGCCGGCATTGTGTGGGTCCGCCGGTCGCTGCGTACGGTGCCGGTGAGCAGCCGGCTGGTCACGGCGGCCGCCGTGCTCGCGACGATGCCGATCGGCACGGTGGTGAACGCCGGCCTGCACCTTGCCGCCGTGGTGGCGGTCCTCGTGGCGATGCTGCTGATCGAGCGCCGCCACCACGCGGACGAGATCCCCGGCGAACCGGCCGTTTAGGAACTCTCCCGTCAGGACCTTCCCGCGGGCCACGACGCCGTAGTCGAGGCAGCCGCCGGTAATTCCTCGTCCCGATCGCACCGGCACGTCGCCTGAGCGGCAACTTGTCAGCGGCCTCTCCGAGCCTTATTGCCGGAAAGTTTCCGGAAAGTTGTTGTTGAAAAGCGGCTCATATTTAGCCTGTGACCCGCGCTAACGGCAACAACTTCGGCAGCAACGTCACGGCCTGGGTACCCCTTGACACGATTCAATGCGACCCTTAAGTTGCCGCAATATTAACGAATCTCCTCGAAAGTTTCGGTGTCATCACCGGTCGAAAGGACGGCATGAGGGGCCAAGTACCAATGGACACGAGCCCGGCGACCGATGAGGCCGCACCGTGGCAGGACACGCGGCTGTCGCCCGCCGAGCGGGCCGCCGCGCTGGTCCCGCTCATGACGCTGGAGGAGAAGGTGGCCCAGCTCGTCGGCGTGTGGGTCGGCGCCGATGCCTCAGGGGGAGGCGTCGCGCCGCACCAATCCGACATGACGGGCCCCCCTGGTGAGCTGGAGTGGAACGAGGTGATCCGCCACGGGCTGGGCCAGCTGACCCGCCCGTTCGGGACCGCGCCGGTCGATCCCGTCGCCGGCGCCCGCTCGCTGGCCGCGTCCCAGGAACAGATCACGGCGGCCAGCCGGTTCGGGATCCCGGCGCAGGTGCACGAGGAGTGCCTGACCGGGTTCGCCGCCTGGAAGGCGACCGTCTACCCGGCTCCGCTGAGCTGGGGCGCGTCCTTCGACCCCGAGCTGGTCGAGGAGGTGGCCGGGCAGGTGGGCCGGACGCTGCGGGCGGCCGGCGTGCACCAGGGCCTCGCCCCCGTCGTCGACGTGACCAGGGACTACCGCTGGGGCCGCACAGAGGAGACGATCGGCGAGGACCCGTACCTCGTCGGCACGATCGGCGCGGCCTACGTGCGCGGCATCGAGGGCGCCGGCGTCGTGGCCACGCTGAAGCACTTCGCCGGGTACGCCGCCTCCCGCGGCGGCCGCAACCTCGCCCCCGTGGCGATGGGGCGCCGTGAGCTGGCCGACACCGTGCTGCCGCCGTTCGAGATGGCCCTGCGCCTGGGCGGCGCCCGGTCGGTCATGAACTCCTACGCCGAGATCGACGGCCTGCCCGTGGCCGCCGACGAGGAGCTGCTCACCGGGCTGCTGCGCGGCGACTGGGGCTTCTCCGGCACGCTCGTCTCGGACTACTTCGCGATCCGGTTCCTGGAGCGCCTGCACGGCGTCGCCGCGGACGGCGGGGACGCCGCGAGGCTCGCGCTGCGTGCCGGGATCGACGTCGAGCTGCCGACGGTCGACACGTTCGGCGCCCCGCTGATCGAGGCGGTGAAGGCGGGGGAGATCGACGAGGCGCTGATCGACCGCGCCCTGCACCGGGTGTTGACGCAGAAGGCCGAGCTCGGCCTTCTCGACGCCGATTGGAAAGCGCTTCCCGAGGACGTCCAAGGGCTGCGCCTCGATGACGAGACCGGGCAGGACCTCGCGTTGCGGCTGGCGCGGGAGTCCGCCGTCCTGCTCCGCAACACCGGCGGGATCCTACCGCTGGCCGCCGGGCGGCGCGTCGCGCTCGTCGGCCCGGTCGCCGACGACCCGATGGCGATGCTCGGCTGCTACACCTTCCCGGCTCACGTGGGCCCGCACCCCGAACACGGGCTCGGGGTCGACATCCCGTCGCTGCGCGAGGCCCTCGGCGGGATGGTCCCGGACCTCACCTACACCAAGGGCTGCGACATCACCGGCGACGACATCTCCGGCATCGCCGCGGCGGCCGCCGCGGCCGCAGAAGCGGACGTGTGTGTGCTCGCCGTGGGCGACAGGGCGGGACTGTTCGGGCGCGGCACCTCCGGCGAGGGCTGCGACGCCACCGACCTGCGCCTGCCGGGCGTGCAGCCCGAGCTCGTGCGGGCCGTGCTGGCCACCGGCACCCCCGTGGTGCTGGTGCTGCTCGCCGGCCGCCCGTACGCGCTGGATGCGGACGCCGACGCGGCCGCGGCCGTCGTCTACGGCTTCTTCCCCGGCCAGCGGGGCGGCCAGGCCGTCGCCGAGGTGCTCACCGGCGCGGTCGACCCGTCTGGGCGGCTGCCGGTCAGCGTGCCGCGCGACGCCGGCGGGCTGCCGTCGACGTACCTGTCGCCGCCGCTGGGCCGCCGCTCGGAGGTGTCGTCCGTGGACCCGACGCCCGCGTACCCGTTCGGCCACGGGCTCGGCTACACCACGTTCGAGTGGAGCGAGGCCGGCGTGCGTGGACCGGCCGAGTGGCCGGTCGACGGCGAGGTCACCGTCGAGATCACGGTGCGCAACACCGGCTCGCGGCCCGGCACCGAAGTCGTGCAGCTGTACCTGCACGACCCCATCGCGCAGGCGACCAGGCCGGTGGTGCGCCTGGTCGGCTACGTCCGCGTCCCACTGGAGCCGGGCCGGACCGCGCGCGTGTCGTTCACCGTCCCGGCCGACGTCACGTCGTTCACCGGGGCACGCGGCCGGCGGATCGTCGAGCCCGGCGACGTCGAGCTGCGCTTCGGCCGCTCCAGCGCCGAGACGGCGGCGACTGTGCCGCTGCGCCTGACCGGCGCCGAGCGCGAGGTCGGGCACGACAGAAAGCTGCTGGCCACAGCAGGCGTCACAGCGGAGGGCGCGGGATAATGAGCACAACGCTGGAAAATCCGCCGCGGGACACCCGCCCGGCCAGCCCGGAGCCCAGCCGGCGCAGACGGGCCAAGCCGGGCACCTGGCGGCACGCCTTACGCCGCGACTGGCAGCTGTACTCGCTGGCGATCCTGCCGCTGCTGTTCTTCCTGATCTTCCGGTACGCCCCGATGCTCGGCAACGTGATCGCCTTCAGGAAGTTCGAGCCCGGCGGCAGCATCTTCGGCGAAACCTGGGTGGGCCTGCGCTACGTGGAGATGTTCCTGAACGACCCCACGTTCTGGACCGTGTTCACCAACACGCTCATCCTCGGCGGACTGACCCTGCTGTTCTGCTTCCCGCTGCCGATCGTGCTGGCACTGCTGCTCAACGAGGTACGCAACCGGCGCATCAAGCGGCTCCTGCAGTCGGTGTCCTACCTGCCGCACTTCCTGTCGATGGTGATCGTGGCCGCCATGGTCATGCAGATGCTGGCCATCGACGGGCCGATCAACCAGATCGTGAAGGCGTTCGGCGGCGAGGCCACCCCGTTCATCCAGAAACCGGAGTGGTTCCGCACGATCTTCGTCTCGTCGGAGGTCTGGCAGACGGTCGGCTGGGGCACCATCCTCTACCTGGCCGCGCTGACCACCATCGACGAGCAGCTCTACGAGGCGGCCAGGATGGACGGCGCGAGCCGGTGGCGGCAGATCTGGCACGTCACCCTGCCGGGCATCCGCCCGACGGCCGTCACGCTGCTGATCCTCAACCTCGGCACGTTCATGGCCACCGGCTTCGAGAAGGTCCTGCTGCTGTACAACCCGCTGACCTATCCGACCGCCGACGTGGTCACCACGTACCTGTACCGCATGGGCGTGGAGTCCAGCTCCATGAGCTACGCCGCCGCGATCGGCCTGTTCGAGGCGCTGGTCGGGGTCGTGCTGATCGTGTCGGCCAACTTCATCTCCCGCCGCACAGTAGGGACGGGCCTGTGGTGACGACCGTCAAGAGCCGGGGCTACCGCGTCTTCCAGGGCGTCAACGCCGTCATCCTGACCGGCGTCGTGATCGTGACGCTGTATCCCTTCGTCAACATCATCGCGCGTTCGTTCAGCGACGAGCGTTACATCGTCTCCGGACAGGTCAACTTCTTCCCGCGCGGGTTCAACGTCAAGACGTACCAGCTCGTGATCTCGGACCCGATGTTCTGGACGAACTACCGCAACACCGTGGTGTACACCGTCGTCGCCACGGCCATCGCGATGGTGCTGACGACGTGCTACGCGTACGTCCTGTCCAAGAAGCACCTCAAGGGCCGCACGGTCCTCGTCTGGGTCGCCATCTTCACCATGATCTTCTCCGGTGGCCTGATCCCCCAGTACGTGCTGGTCAACAGCCTCGGGCTGACGAACTCCATCTGGGCGATCGTCCTGCCGAACGCCATCAGCGTGTTCAACCTCCTGGTCATGAAGGCGTTCTTCGAGGGCCTGCCGAGCGACCTTGAGGAGGCCGCCGCCATCGACGGCCTCAACACCTACGGCATCCTGTGGCGGATCGTGCTGCCGCTGTCGAAAGCGGTCATCGCCACGATGGTGCTGTTCTACGCCGTCTCGTTCTGGAACTCGTGGTTCACCGCGTTCCTCTACCTGAACGAGCAGGAGTTGTTCCCGGTGACCATCTACCTGCGCAACCTCATCGCAGGGGCCACCGGCGCCGAGTCCGCCGGAGCCGCGATGTCCGAGGTGTCGGCGGCCGCGGCCAACATCCAGGCGGTGACGATCATGCTCACCGTCCTTCCCATCCTGGCGGTCTACCCCTTCGTCCAGCGGTACTTCGTCTCCGGAGTCATGCTCGGCGCGGTCAAGGGCTAGCCGATGTCCATCCGAAAGGAACCCCCCATGCAGCACATCTCCCGGCGTCAGGCACTCATCGGGCTGGGTGCGCTCACCTTCGTCGTCGCCGGTTGCGGCGAGGACGAGGCCCCGAAGAAGGGCGCCGAAATGTCGGCGAACAAGGCGGGCGCGATGGCGGGCTACGCCGCCGGCCAGCAGTTCAAGGCCACCGAGCCGGTCACGTTCGACCTACTTCACCTCAACAACCCGTTCTACCCGCTCAAGAAGGACTGGCTGCTCTGGCAGGAGGTCACCAAGCGGACCAACGTGACGCTCAAGCCGGTGGAGGTGCCGCTCAGCGACTACGAGAAGAAGCGCGGCCTGCTGGTCGGCTCCGGGCAGGCCCCGCTCATCATCCCGAAGACCTACCACCCGTCCGAAGAGGCGTTCGTCGCCTCCGGCGCCATCCTGCCGGTCAGCGACTACCTCGATCTGATGCCGAACTTCAAGGACAAGATCGCCAAGTGGAAGCTGGAGCCGGAGCTGAACACCCTCCGGCAGGCCGACGGCAAGTTCTACCTGCTGCCCGGCATCCATGAGAGCCCCTGGGTGGACTACTCCCTGGCGGTCAGGACCGACATCCTGGAGAAGCACGGCCTGGAGATCCCGAAGACCTGGGACGAGCTCTACACCGTGCTCAAGGCGCTGAAGAAGGAGTACCCCGACCAATACCCCATGACCGACCGGTGGGGCGTGCCCACGCCGGGCGGCAACCTGCTCAAGATCGTGGCCCAGGCCTACGGCGCCAAGGGCGGCTGGGAGTACCAGCACGCGACCTGGGACTCCGCCGCCGGCAAGTTCGCCTACACCGGCGCCATGCCGCAGTACAAGCAGATGATCGAGTACCTGCGCAAGCTGGTGGAGGAGAAGCTGCTCGACCCGGAGAGCTTCACGCAGCAGGACGAGCAGGCCAAGCAGAAGTTCAACTCCGGCAAGTCCTTCGTCATCAGCACGAACGCGCAGTCGATGGTCAACGACTACCGGCCGACGCTCACCAAGCTCGTCCCCGACGCCAAGATCGTCAAGATCCCGGTGCCGATGGGACCGGTCGGGGAGTACAAGATCCAGACCCGGCTCGAGAACGGCGTCATGATCTCCAAGAAGGCGCTGGAGAACAAGAACTTCGTCGCCATGATGCAGTTCATCGACTGGCTCTACTACTCCGACCAGGGCCAGGAGTTCGCCAAGTGGGGCGTCGAGGGCACGACGTACACCAAGGACGCCTCCGGCAAGTTCACGCTGGCCAAGGACATCGACTTCATCGGGCTCAACGCCGGCGCGCCCAAGCACCTGCAGAAGGACTTCGGCTTCTCCAACGGCGTGTTCGCCTACGGCGGCCCCCTCAAGCTGGTGCAGTCCACCTTTTCCGAGGAGGAACTGGCGTTCCAGAACGTGATGAACGCCAGGCAGCTCTGGCCGGTCGAGCCGCCGCGCCCGTTCAACGACGTGGAGCGCGAGCAGGCCACGCTGTGGGAGACGCCGCTGAAGGACTTCGTCACCCAGCAGACGCTCAAGTTCATCCTCGGCGAGCGCGACCTCAGCGAGTGGGACGCCTACGTCAAGGAGCTGGAGGGCAAGAACATGACCACCTACATCAACCTCGTCAACACCGCCTACGACCGGTTCAAGAAGGAACACGGCTGATTCTGATGCGGATCGTGGTTCCGGACCGGCCCTCGGGGCGGCTGTCCGAGGCCTGGCGCTTCTGCGTCGGCACCGGCCGCTTCGAGCTCGCGCTGCGGCGCGACTACCAGGAGTCACTGGCGCTGGTCCAGCGGGAGATCGGCTTCCGGCACATCCGGAGCCACGGTTTTCTGGGAGAGGAGAGGCGATGAGCGAGGTGACGGCCGGGCGCGGGTTCGGCGAAGGGCCGCTCTCGCGGGCCTCGGCGCTGATCTACACCCTGCTGGTGGTCGAGGGCATGTTCCTGGTCGCGGCCGCGCCCGGGCTGATCGCGCTGACCCTGCTCGGCCGGGACGCCAGTAACGTGCCGCTGGCGGCGGCCTGCGCGCTGCCCCTCGGCCCCGCGCTGTCCGCGGCGCTCTACGCGGTGCGCCGGCGCAGCCGGGACCTGACGGATCTGCACCCGGCGGCGGCCTTCTGGCGCGGATATAAGGCCAACGTGCGCGGGGTGCTGAAGATCTGGGTCCCGTGGCTGGCGGGTCTGGCGGTCATCGGGACGAACCTCGCGAACTTCGCGGCTGCCGGGGTTCCGGGGTGGTGGGCGGTGCTGCTGGTGCTCGTCGCGGTGGCGGCCATGCTCTGGGTCGCCAACGCGTTGGTGATCACCTCCTTGTTCGAGTTCAGGGCCGTGGATGTGGCCCGGCTGGCCGCGTTCTTCCTCATGCGCTTCCCCAAGGCGACCCTGGGCAACCTGTCCCTGCTGGTCGTGGCGGCCGGCGTCACGATGGTCGCCACCGAGCTGGCGGCGGCCGTCCTGGCCTCGGCGTTCGCGGCGGCCCTGCTGTGGAACAGCCGGCCGATGATCGCCGAGGTCCAGGAGGAGTTCACCACCTAGGGGATGCGGCGGCCCTGCGCGTCCGGCACCCCCGACTTGCGGAAGAAGTAGGCGTTGATCTGGTCGCGCCACTCCTGCGCGCAGCGGAGCTGCTCGTCGAGCAGCTCCCGCACCCGGGCGTGCAGCGCCGGGTCCACCAGCCCTTCCATCTTGTCCCAGTGCGTGCGCATCTCAGCCACCTCGTCCGCCCCGGCGAAGTGGGTGTCGTAAATGTGCTGGATGACGGTCGAGCCGCTGTGCAGCACGTGCCCGTACGGCACGTGGTGGAAGAACAACAGCAGCTCGTCCGGGCACTGCTCCAGGGACTCGTAGACGTCGGACCACGGCTGCGGGTATTGGCCGGTGTAACCGGTGCCGGTGGCACGCGTGCGGTCCACGCCGACGCCGTCGCGGTCCGCGAAGTGGTACGTCCCCCACGGCGTGTACTCGTATCCGTCCACGTCGGGCCCGTAGTGATGGCCCGGCCTGACCATGAAGCCGACGCCCAGCGGCGCCGTGTACCGCTCGTAGGTCCGCCAGGAGCCGTCCATGATCGTGTGCAGCGTGCGCCGCAGCGGCTCGGCGGTCGGGGCGAAGGTGAGGTTGATCCACTCGTCGAGGACGGCGTCAGGGGCGAGGCGCGGGTCCCACGCCAGGCGGCCGAACGCGTACAGGTTGGCCTGGGCGAGCGGGTGCCCGGTCCAATACAGGTCGTCGCCCACGTTGGAGACCGCGACCAGCTCGGTGGCGACCCCGGCCACGTCGCGGCCGTCCTGGCCCCACGGCCGGAAATCGAGCAGCTCCCGCCACATCGGCGCCAGGTAGCAGACATGTTTCTGCTGGCCGGTGTACTCCTGCGTGACCTGGAACTCCACCGCCAGGCGGGTCGCGGGCATGGCCGCGATCACCGGCGAGACCGGCTCACGCGGCTGGAAGTCCATGGGGCCGTACTTCACCTGAAGGATCGCGTTGTCGCGGAAAATCCCGTCGAGCGGGGCGAAGTGGTCGTAGGCGGCGCGGGCGCGGTCGGTCGACCGATCGCGCCAGTCCTGCCGGTGGTTGTAGACGAATGCCCGCCAGTGCACGACCCCGCCGTGCGGGGCCAGGGCATCGGCCAGCATGTTGGCGCCGTCGGCGTGGCTGCGCCCGTACGCGAACGGGCCCGGCTGCCCCTCCGAGTCCGCCTTCACCACGAAGCCGCCGAAGTCGGGGATCGTCTCGTACACCCGCGCGGTGGTCGCGGCCCACCACCGCCGCACGCCCTCGTCCAGCGGGTCGGCGGTCGGCAGTCCGCCGAGCACGATGGGAGCGGCGAAGGTGACGGACAAGTGCACGTGGATTCCGTACGGGCGCAGCTCGGCGGCGATCGCGGCCACCTCGCCGAGGCGGTCGGTCAGTAGGCGGGCCTCCGTGGCGTGCACGTTCACGTTGTTGATCGCGATCGCGTTGATCCCGCAGGCGGCCAGCAGCCGTCCGTAGGCCCGCACCCGCGTCAGGTCGTCGCGCAGGACACCGTCCCGCCAGAAGATCGATCCGCCCGCGTAGCCGCGCTCGACCTGTCCCATGACCGGGTGCACGTCGATGTTGTCCCAGTGGTCGAGCATGCGCCGCCGCATCGCGGGCTCGTGCCGCTCTGCCGGCCGCGCCGCCTCGAACGCCGGCTCGCCGAGCCTGACCAGGTGGAACAGGCCGTACAGCAGGCCGGCCGGCGCGCTGGCGAGCACGACCGTGACGCCATCGTGGCGGGCGAGCACGTGACCTTCCTCGCCGATCGGCCCGGCCTCGGCCGCGACCGCCGCCGCGACCGGTGGCAGCGGGCCGGCCGTGGTGAGCGCGAGCACGAGATCGAAGGGGCCGTCGCCGGTCCGCTCGGCGCTGCCGCCGTAGCGGGCGCAGGCCGCCGCGACCTCGTCGTGCACGGTCCCGGTCAGGGCGCCGTCGCCGAGCACGAGGGCCCGGCGCGAACCGATCGCGCGGAACGCCTCCGACGGCAGCCACGCCGCGTGCACGTCGGTCAGCTCAGGTATGGTCACGAGGCTCCTCCGGCCCGTCACAATGATCGGTCGTGGACGAATCTATCGAAACCGGTCAGGCGGGCGGAGGCCAGACCAGGCCCAGGTACGCCGCGGGCCGGAACCGCCTAGGGTCTGCCCAGTGCCGTTGGCGTCCTATCCGGTGATCAGCGCGTTGACCACCAGCACCTCTTCGCCCGCGGGCCCGTCCAGCCGGATCGACACCTCCCACGCCCCAGACATGGGGAACAGCTCACCCTCGGCCACGAAACGGCCGGGCCCGGCCTGCCGCGCGATGATTTCGGGCGTGGAGTGCCCCATGCCGGGCATCACCGCCGACACGGCCACGGAGCCCGGATCGCCCGAGGTCACCAGCACCTCGACCGAGACGCGGCCCGTCGTCGGCTCCTCGATGACGACGGTGACGGCGTAACGGGCGCCCGTGCTGCTCACGCGGAGCGGCTCTGCCGCCCGGCTGCGCCCCACGATGAAGATCACGGCCACCACTACGACGAGGGCGACGGCGATCACGATCCGCTTCATCGGGCGGCCTCCGCGACGTCCACGGTGAACGGGACGGTCACGATGCGGTCGGCCAGGGCGTACTGGGCCCAGGCGAGATACCGCCCCGCCTCCGGGAAGCTGAAGGTGAAGCGCAGCCGAGAACCTCCGGAGCCCATCTCGTGCACATGGCCGAGGAAGTCCCCGTCCTGGCTGCGGACGATCACGTGACCGCCCATGCCGAGCCACGGCCGCACGGGTCCGGGGGCGTCGACCTCGACCGTCACCGGGCGGCCCACGACCGGCTCGGCAGGCGACATCCGCGGCGGCGCGCCCGGCTCACGGCCGGTGCCGGGAGTCGCGCCGTCGGCACTGGTGGCGGCGCCGCCTCCGAGGCTGGCCGGGTCCGCCTCGCCACCGACGCTGAACCGTCCGGTGAGGAGTTGTCCTCCGGAGTCCTCCCGTTCCAGTTCGACGTGCGTCACATAGGCGCCGGGCCGCTCGGCCCGCAGCCTGACCTCCAGCCGTCCCGGCGCCGTGCGCAGGGGATGCACGTGCCGGAAGAACCGCCCGTCCGCGCTGGTGACGACCACGTGAGCGAGCGCCTCATGGTGGACCGCGAGATCGTCCACGGGCCGCCCAGTGGACCCGTCGACGAGATCCACCCGCACGGTGAACTCCTCTCCCGCGGCCGGCCGCGCCGGCACCGTCTCCACCCGTCCCTGCACGAACGGACGCCCTCGCGCCTGCGACGTGACCACGGGCGCGGCGCCGTCGGGTGGCCCGGCAGGCAGCATCGGCTCGAACACGATCGCCATGACCGCGACCGTCACCCCCACGGCCGCGCCACCCGACACCGCCATGGCGCGGCCCGGCCGCGCCAGAGCCCCGGTGAGCAGTCCGCCCACCAGCAGCAATCCCGCCACGAAGAAGCCGCCGTAGATGAGGAACTCCGTCCACGGCTCGCGCTCCACGAGCACGCGGAACGGCACCACGGCGACCTCGTCCCCGGCCCGCAGCGTGAGCTCGTGCGGCCCGGTCCGCTCCACCCTGAGCTCCGTGTAGTGCGGATCCTGCAGCGCCGGACGCGCCACGCCGGTCACCGCGCGGCCGTCCTCGACCGACCGGACCCGCAGATCGATGGGGACGGCGGCGGCCGGCTCGAAGGCGATGACGCCGATCCGCAGCGGCCCGGGCACCCGCGTGGTGCCCTTGATCACCACGGTGACCTCCATGCCGGCGATCGTCTGGGCGATCCGCAGATCCGCGCCCGCCGAGACGTTGTGCGCGGCGGCCGGCGCGGCGCACGCCAGCACCAGCACGGCGACCAGACAGAGCAGCCGCAGCAGCCGGATCATGCCCTGTCGTCGACGGGCGGTCCGACCGGATCGGCCTGGCCGGCCGGGCTGGTCACGCCCGCCGCGTCCTGCTGGCCCGCCGCGCCGGGCTGGCCGGTCGCGTTGGGCAGGAACAGCGCCCCGAGCAGCAGCCCGATCAGCCCGGCCACGATCGGCGCGCCGGTCCACAACTCCGGCGTGTCGGGCAGCCCGCCGCCCGTCGCCGAGGCGAACCCGAGGTACAGCGACCAGGTGGCGAAGCTCGACAACCCAGCGAACGCCCAGAAGGCGTAGCGCCGGCCGGCCGACGGGCGCAGCCAGAGAATCAGCAGGTCGCCGGCGAGGCCCCCGGCCACCACGGCCAGCAGGATCGGCACGTTCTCGAACGCCGTCTGCGCGCCCGGCATGAGCACCGCCAGCGCGTACATGATGGTTACGCTGCCGAACGGCAGCCGCCACCGTCGCACCAGCAGCAGCACGGGCGCGAGCAGGACGATGTTGGTGAGGGCGATCGTCGTGGCGAGCCGCTCCGCGTCCCCGCCGTTCAGGATGGAGAAGGCCTCGACGATGTGGGGGGCGCGCCACTGCAGGGCGTCGCCGTACGACAGGAACAACGACACCAGCGTGGTCGCGAACGCCAGCCCGATCAGCGCCGGCAGCAGCCGGCCAAGCGTCGGCCGCGCGCCCACGTCGGGGGCGTTCCAGGCGGAGCGGAGCGGCGTGGTGATGATGAGCAGCATCGACGTGACCAGCCCCAGATGCGACGGGCTGAACAGGATGTCGACCCTCGTCTCGATGCCGAGGAGGGTGTGCCACATCATGTCGGCGAAGCCGAAGGCGGCGAACGCGGGCACCGCCACGAGCCCGGCCAGATACCCCTGGGGCACCGCCGCGAGTCCCGGCCGGCCGGTGCGGACGTTGCGCCACACCTGCCAGATGATCCAGCCGGATACGGCCGCGAATCCCGAGTAGAACGCCGCGTGCCAAGGCGTGAAGAACGTCTCCAGCTCGCTGTCGAGGTTGGAATGCGCCCAGGCGTCGATCATCAGCCCGATGCCGAACCACACCCCCAGCAGTGCTGTGACGAGATCAGTACGGGGCGACACCCACGTCCGCGGCTCACCCGTGTCCACCAATAACCGTCGAATTCCGGCATTCGCCAAAGCCATCTCGAGCCTCCCTTCGCCTGAGTTCGATCTTTCCAGACTTGGCATAAGGGCGCAGTGGCGAATTTACGCCGAACGTGGCTTTGAGTAATGGCGATTTCGCGCTGCGTCCTAAATGTGACTCTTTTCGAAGAGACAATGCACGGCCGGTGACCGATATTCGGCGTCGTCGCCGTGTGACATGTATCACCCTCATATGTTTGGCCGGCCTGTCACCTCCTCGCGCCCCGAGCCGTCATAGCGGTGGTCCCGGCGGAACGGGACCCCCAGGCATCTGAAGAGGAGTGCGAAAGATGACGAACACTGACCTGCGAAGCGCCGTCGACGGCCGCGTGTCGCTGCCCGGAGACGACGGGTTCGAGCAGACCGCCAAAGCATGGAACCTGGCGATCGAACAACGAGTGGCCGCCGTCGTGGAGGCCGCGGGGGCCGGCGACGTGGCGGCCGTCGTCGGCTACGCCCGCCGCTCCGGCCTCTCGGTGAGCGCCCAGCCGACCGGCCACGGCGCCTCGGGCGACACCGACGGCGTGATCCTGCTGCGTACGGGCAGACTGGACGAGCTGCACGTGAACCCCGAGGAGCGCACGGCACGCGTGGGCGCCGGCGTCCAGTGGGGGCGGGTCCTGGCGGCGACCGGGCCGCACGGCCTGACCGGCCTGGCAGGCAGCAACCCCGTGGTCGGCGTGACCGGCTACACCCTCGGCGGCGGCGTGAGCTGGTTCGGCCGCAAGCACGGCTTCGCCGCCGACAGCGTGACGGCCTTCGAGGTCGTCACCGCCGACGGCGAGCAGGCCAGGGTCACCGCGGACACCGACCCCGACCTGTTCTGGGCGCTGCGCGGCGGAGGCGGCGACTTCGCGCTGGTGACCGCCGTCGAGTTCGACCTGCACCCGGCCCCGAACCTGTACGGCGGCAGCCTGATGTGGCCGGGCCACCGCACCCGCGAGGTGTTCGACGCCTTCCTGGAGATCACCGCCGAGGCCCCGGACGAGCTGTCCGTCTGGTTCAACCGGATGCAGTTCCCGCAGGCGCCGCCCATGGTCGGGCTCGCCGTCGCCTTCCTCGGCGACGAGGCCGAAGGGCGGGCGCTGCTGGCCCGCCTCGACAAGATCGACGACGTCATCGCCGACAAGCGCGGCCAGGTCGCCGTCGCGAACCTGGGCGAGATCACCGCCGAGCCCACCGACCCGGCGCCCGCCCGCTCACGGACGGAGCTGCTGACCGGACTTGACGACGCGGCGATCGAGGTCTTGACGGGCCCGCCGATCGAGCCTCTGGTCGGCCTCCAGCTCAGGCACCTGGGCGGCGCGCTGGCCGCCTCCCGTCCGGGTGGCGGGCCGAGCGGCCCGATGGCGGAGCCGTACATGCTCTACATGCTCGGGCTGGCGCTCAACCCGGAGATGTCCGCGGCCGTGGGCGCCAAGCAGGCGAGCCTCGCTGAGGAGCTCGGCGTGCGGGTCAGCGGGCGCAAGCCGTACACGATGCTCGCGCGGGGCGAGCGGGCGGCGGCGGCCTTCTCCGGCGACACGATCGCGAGGCTGCGGGACATCAAGCGGGCCCGCGACCCGCAGAGCGTGCTGCGGGCCAACTTCCCCGTGCTGGCGTAACGCTTCTCCGCCTGCAGCTCGACCGGCGCTGTCCGGTCGAGCTGCTGGTGCCGGATCTCCGGTGTGGCCTCAGCCGAGTGGTGCGGCGATCTGGATGAGGTCGATGTCGGGTGCGTAGCCGGCCGAGGCGTTGCCGAACGTGATCGTGTTCGCGCCCGCGGCCAGGACCACGTCCACGACCGTGGTGCGGTAGTTCGACCAGCCCAGCGTGTTGCGGAAGTAGTGCCTGGCCGGCGCGCCGCCGTTGACGGAGATGTCGGCGTAGCGGTCGACGATGTTGGAGTTGTAGTTGGTGGCGCCCTCGCCCAGCTCGCCGTTGGCGTAGGTGACGACCATGCGGTAGCGGCCGGCGGCTGGGACGGTGACGTTGTTGAAGCGCAGCGTGTTGGCCGCGCCCGCGCCGATGTAGCCGACGTACGCCCCGCCCGACGCCGCGGAGTTGGACGCCACCCTGGCGGCGCCGCTCAGCGTGTTGGCCGAGGATTCCGCCTGGTACGAGGTGATCGTCCCGGTGGTGGACGTGACGTCGATGTAGTCGATGTTGACCGCGTCCCGGTCGTCGGAGGCGTAGGCGTTGACGTCGACGCGGTTGATCCCGGCGGTCAGGAACACCTTGGTGGTGACGGTGTTCCAGGAGTTCCAGTCTGCGGTGCCGGGCAACGTCACGGTGGTGAGGTCGGCGCCGTTGAGCCGCATCCGGACCGAGCGGGTGGCC
Source organism: Nonomuraea sp. 3N208 (assembly GCF_052245935.1). Classification (NCBI taxonomy): domain Bacteria; kingdom Bacillati; phylum Actinomycetota; class Actinomycetes; order Streptosporangiales; family Streptosporangiaceae; genus Nonomuraea; species Nonomuraea sp. 3N208. Next base: position 51,387 of record NZ_JBQQBR010000021.1, read on the forward strand.
GGGGCGCCGTTGTACGGGCCGGCCGAGTAGCGCAGGGCGATGGCGTAATAGCCGTCCGCGGGGGCGGTCACCACGAACTTGGTGCTCGCCGTGGTGCTGGCGCCGTACCCCTCGGCGAAGTACGTGCCGGAGTAGCCGGTGTTCGATCCGTAGGTGACGCGGGCCGAGCCGGCCAGGGTGGCGTACTCGGCCTCGTACCGCTGCTGCGAGGCCGCCTGGGACAGGTCCTTGTCCGGGGTCACGACCACGTGGTACGCCGACGTGCCCTTCAGCCCGGTCAGCGGGATCGTGATCTGCCCGCCGGAGGCCGTGTAGTCGCTCTCGCTCACCCGGTAGGGGCCGGGGGAGGAGTTCAGCCCGGTGTTATCGACGCCCCACACGGTGGCGTGCACCGTGCCGCCCAGGTAGGAGGGGATGCCCTTGACGACCAGGTTCGTGTCGTAGGTGCCGCTCGCCGGGTTGTTGCCGCCGAAGATCACGCGAGCCTGCTTCTTGGCCGCGTCCAGCGCCGCCACGCCCTGCAACGGGCCGCCCGGCGCGGGCGGAGTGACGGCGACCGTGGTCCCGGTCAGCTCGCCGTACCACTTGTACAACCACCAGCCGCCGGTCGCCTGGTTGTTCCTGGTGACCAGGTCGTTGAGCCCGCCCGCCGTCGTCCAGTACGCCAGGCAGCCGTCGACCTTGCTGTTCTCGAACTTGGCCACGAACTGCACCAGGTTGCCAGGCACGCCGAGGTCGCCGGAGAACCGGCCGTACTCGTTGATGGTGATCTGGCGTGGCGAGACGCCCAGGCTCGACTCGATCGCCCGGTAGTCGGCGTAGTGCTCGTGCCAGCTGGTGTAGAAGTCGTCGCCCAGCTCGTGCCACGTCATCACGTCGGGCAGCACGTTGTTGTCGCGAGCGAAGCGCAGGAACGACCGCAGGTCGGCCGAGCGGTAGGAGGCGAAGTTGGGCCCGGCGATGCGGCCGCCGGGGTCGATGGAGCGGATGCGCTGGTAGACGGTCCTGTAGTCGTTGAGGAAGCCGGTCAGATTTCCTGAGTACCAGATCTGGTCGGGCTCGTTGAACGGGACGTAGACGTAGGAGGTGCGGTACGGGTCGGCGACCACCTTCCTCGTCATCGTGTCCACCTTGGCCAGGTAGTCGGCGATGCCGAGGTTCTCGTACGGCCACTGCTTGTAGATGTCCTGCATGTAGATCTGGATGTCGCGGCCGCCCGCCCGCTTGAACATCGGGGCGACCTTGAGCGCGTCACCGTTCGGATGTTGTAGGCCGTCAGGGGCCTTCTGGGCGGTGACCTGGGGTTTGAGTGCGGCGAGCATGGTCTCGTTCGGGATGCCCTCGTCGCCGAGCCCGTACAGGAAGCCCGTGGCGCCATAGCGCAGAGGGCCGGTCTGGGTGGCGAGGTCGACGACGAGCTGGGACGGCGCGGCGGCGCCCGGAGTCGCGGGTACCACACTCATCACGAGGGCCGCTGCCAAGGCCGCGGACCAAGCATGTCTCCTCCTCATGGCGCTCCTCACAGCGCTCGATGTGATCGGTCACATCTTTCTGCTGCATGAGTGTGATCGGTCACATGGATCAGGAGAAGAGGTGTTGCCAGGTTGTTACCGGCAAATGTCGGGGAGACCTGCACACGGGCGTTGGCCTACACTCGTTGTCATGGTGTTCACCGAACGGTCGGCGGCGACCCGCACCTCCATCCTCGCAGCCGCCAGGAAGCTGCTCATCGAGCGAGGCTACGAGGCCATGACGATCCGGGCCGTGGCCGCCCAGGTCGGCGTCGACCCGTCGATGGTCATGCGGTACTACGGCAGCAAGGCCGGCCTGTTCAGTGCCGCCGTGGACGTGGACCTGCGGCTCGCGGAGGCGCCTGAGCCGCCGCCGGACCGGCTCGGCGAGCTGCTCGTGCGCCACTTCCTGGACCGCTGGGAAGGCGGCCTGCCCGACGACGTGCTGATCCTGCTGCTGCGGTCGGCCTCGACCAACCCCATGGCCGCCGAGCGAATGCGGGAGGTCTTCCAGACGCAGATCGTCGCGTTCGTGGCCCGGGTGACGGGCGCGGACGACGCCGCACGCCGGGCCGGACTGGTCAGCACGCAACTGCTCGGGCTGGCGCTCACCCGGTATGTGCTTCAGTTGCCGCCGATGGCGGCGGCCGACCCGGAGAGCCTGGTCCGCGATCTCGGGCCCGCCGTGCAGCGTTACCTGACGGGCTGACGCGGGTCCAGCGGACGCCATTCGGCGTGCTGAGCAGCCCGCCGAGGGGGTGCGCATGATCGGTGAGGCTGTTCTGCGCGCAGCGCCAAGGGTGGTGCGCGCAGCGCCAACGCCAGGGGCGGGGTCGCCGACCCATCATGGAACCCGAATCCGGCAAAGCCCTCTTATCGGGGAACGGGCTCAGGGCTGAGCGACACCGACGAACAGAGCCCGCCGTTACATCATGACCACGTCACACATCATGACCGTCACCAAGGTGGGATTGGCCACCGCCACGGCCACTGTCATGGCCGCCGGTCTGCTCGGCGCTCCGGCGTTCGCCGCCACCGGCGAGACCGGGGAGAGCGCGACGGCAGCGGCGACGCAGTCCTTCGGCTGCAGGAAGATCTCAGGCAGCCCGAAGGGTGCTCCCAACGCGGACATCGCCGTCCGCTACTGCTGGAAGGGTAAACGCGTCACCTGGACGGCCTACTTCTATCCCCGGGGCACACGCATCGCACTCGAGGCGACCGGCGTGTACGGGGGAGTCGTCCACACCAAGAAGTCGCGCCCCCGGGTGTCCTACGACACGGCACGCGGGAGCTTCCGCAAGGCTCGCCACGTGTGGTTCAAGGCGTGCAAGGTCAGGGGCAGCACGGTGTTCTACGCCTGCACCGTGCTTCGCTGATCACATCCGGCCAGGCCCGATGCCTGCCGGCCGCTCCCGTCCGATGAGCCTCGCCATGCGCCGCATCCTACGGTCAAGGTCCGGCAATCTCGGCACGTGAAACTTTCACCGGTAAGCCGCAGGTCGATGCCCGAACCGACGCGTTCCGGTTGACGGCTGTCCCCGCCCGTGCGATCAAAGCCCGAGCAGGGACAGCCGCTCCATCAATTAAGGCTGTCCTCTCAACTGATTCCGGCACGATGCCCGTCCGACCGATGGGAAAGCGCTTGCCTCAACAAGTGCAGAAGGGCAGAGAGCGGCCTTGACACTCCGACCCCAGTTCAGAGGCGGTTGGCACCGCCGGCTCGCCACGGTGGCTGCCATGATCATGGCCATGGCCGGCGCCGCGGCGGTGACGCCACCGCCGGCGCAAGCGGCCACCGTCGACACCAGCGCCTGGTACGTGCTGGTCAACCGGCACAGCGGCAAAGCGCTCGACGTGTACAACCTGGCCGCCAACGACGGCGCGCCGATCGTGCAGTGGCCCCGCAACGACGGCAACTGGCAGCAGTGGCAGTTCGTCAGTTCGGGGAGCGGCTACTACCGGCTGAAGTCCCGCCACAGCGGCAAGGTGCTGGACATCTTCGAGCACTCCACGGCGGGCGGTGCCCAGGTCGTGCAGTGGACCGACCTCAACGGCTACAACCAGCAGTTCCGGCTGGCCGACTCCGACAGCGGCCACGTCCGGCTGATCAACCGCAACAGCGGCAAGGCCCTGGAGGTCTGGGAGTGGTCGACCGCCGACGGCGCCCGCATCTCCCAGTGGGACGACCTCAACGGCGCCAACCAGCAGTGGCAGCTCGTCAAGATGGGCAGCGGCGGCTCTGGCGGTGGTGACGGCAGCGGTGCCTGGCCCAGCGACACCGGCAGCGTGCATCAGACGACGACCCGCAACACCGGGTCGTTCTTCGACGGTGGGATGAAGCGTTACTACGGCATCGGCGACGGCGGTCAGAGCGAGAGCCAGGATCCGATGTTCGTGGTGCCCAATGGGGGCACGATCCAGAACGTCATCATCGATGCCCCGGCCGGTGACGGTATCCACTGCGAGGGTTCGTGCACGATCCGCAACGTGTGGTGGAACGACGTCGGTGAGGATGCGGCCACGTTCAAGTCCTCCAGTTCCTCGGCGACGTACCTGGTGGACGGTGGCGGTGCCAAGTCGGGTGCGGACAAGGTGTTCCAGCACAACGGCGCCGGCACGGTGACGATCAAGAACTTCCAGGTGCACAGTTCCGGCAAGTTGTACCGGGCCTGCGGTAACTGCTCCACGTCCTATCAGCGGCACGTGGTGATGGATGGTGTCACCGCGCGGACTACCAAGGTGCTGGCCGGGATCAACACGAACTGGGGCGACACCGCGCGCTTCAGCCGGATCACGGTGTACGGCAGCGCCGTGATCTGTGAGAAGTATCGAGGTGTGCCGAAGGGCAGCGAGCCGGTGAAGATCGGCGAGGGCGCCGACGGTGTGAACTGCCTCTACTCCTCGTCCGACATCACCTACCGCTAGCACGTGCCGGGCCTCGACGGAGGCCGCCTTCCTTCGAGGCCCGCGCATGTTAGCGCTACCAGCGGGAGAACTCCCATGAGACGCCTGGCAATCCTGCCCCTCCTCCTGATCATCTCTTTCTTCTTCCCCGTGCAGAGCGCCCTGGCCGACACGAACGTGGCCAGATCGGCGACGCCGACGGCCTCGTACACCTCGCCGTGGGAGAGCGTCGCGGCGATCAACGACGGCATCGACCCGCCGCGCTCGAACGACACCGTCAACCGGCGCTGGGGCACCTGGCCCAACACCGGAACCCAATGGGCCGAGCTGACCTGGTCCTCGGCCCAGACCATCAGATCCGCCGACGTGTACTTCTTCGACGACGGCGGCGGCGTGCGAGTGCCCGCCTCCTGGAAGCTGCAGCGCTGGACCGGCAGCGCCTACGCCGACATCCCCGGCACCTACCCCACCGCGCTCAACGCCTACAACACGGTCACGTTCACGCAGGTCAGCACCACGCGGCTACGCGTGGTGCTGCAGAGCGGCCAGGCGTCGGTCGGGCTGCTGGAGGTCAGGGCGTGGGCGCCCGACACGGGCGGCGGCCAGACCGGCTGGAACCCGCCCTCTCACCTGGTCACCCCGCTCAACGAGGTGTGGCAGCACCAGGAGAGCACGTACCCCAACCTGTACGGGTTCCGCAACTACGGCTGGGACCAGATCATGGCCAACGGCGGCTCGATCAACTACTGCGTGCGCTGGGACACCAGCGCCACGGTGACGGCCGCCCAGCGTGACCAGATCCACGCCACCCTGGCCCGCCAGTTCAAGAAGTGGATGGACGTCATGGTCGGCCACAACGGCTGGCCATACGCGAACGTGCCGGTCAAGGTGGTCGGCTGGGCCGTGCGCGACCGCGCGCAGCTGCAGTGGAGCGACACCTCCGTCGACATCTACGTCAACAACATCCGCGAGAACGCGCCGCAGTGCGCCGAGCCGTGCGGCCGCTTCTTCAACCAGGGCGGCAACTATCCCAACTGCCCGGGCGGCGCGTCGCACCACTACGACATGTCGCTCTGGCTCACCGCGGGCTTCGGCGGCGGCGCCGGTGGCGACTGGGGGCAGCGGATCGGCAGCGAGTACTACATGAGCAACCTCAACACCGACAACATTCACATCCTGCTGCATGAGATGGGCCACTCGTTCGGCCTGGACGACTTCTACGACTGGACCCCGACCGGCCAGTGCTGCTTCCTCATGAAGGCGGGCAGCGCGTCGTCGATCACGGAGTTCGACGCCTGGATGTTCCGCGACTGGTGGCGGCACCTGAAGAGCCGCTACGGCCTCTGAGCAAGACGAGGGCCGGCCGCCGTTCGAGCGGCCGGCCCTCGGCGTCAGCTCACCGTGAGCGTGTACTCGCGGGTGAGAGGAGTGCTCAGCTTGTCGTGGTCCCTGAGTTGGACGGTGAACTTGTACGAGCCGCTCTTGGCCGGGGTGCCGGTGACGGCCCCGGTGAACCGGTCGAGGCTCAGCCCTTCGGGCAGCGCGCCGCGCACGACCTGCCAGTCGTAGAACGGCACCCCGCCCTTGGCTTTCAGCCGCTGGTCGTACGCGGCCCCGGCGGTCGCCGCGGGCAACGAGGCGGTCTCGATCGAGGGCTTGAGGAACGGGGTGAGGTTGCGGTTCAGCTTCCAGCCGGCGGCCTCCGCGATCAGCAGCGTCAGCTTGGTCAGCTCCCACCGCCGGGTCGGGAAGTGGTGGCGCCAGCCGCCGTTCTGGCCGCTGAGCCGGTCCCAGTACGGCTCGTCGCCGGGCACGTGATAGCTGGTGTCGAGCGGCACCGGGTAGCCCTGGTAGTCGATGACGTCCTTGTAGTCGGCGCCCTTGGCGGCGACGTAGTCGGCCATGCCCTCCCAGTCGCTGTGGAAGGCCACCGCGTGGCCGTACTCGTGCATGACCAGGCCCTGCACGTCGATGTACTGGCCGAGGTCGGTCTTGTACCAGTCCTCGTCCTCCAGCGACGTGAACAGCTTCATGAGCTGCTCGTCGTACTCCAGGATCATGCTGGTCGAGCGGTGGTACGGGGTCGGCTTGTTGTTCTGGGTGTGGAACTTGCCGTTGATCGTGGGGTAGCCGGTCGAGTACGGCGTCTGGATGCCGCGGAACCACACGTACATGCCGCTGTACGGCTTGGCGTTGGTGGCCTCGACCTCGTTCTGCCAGTCGTTGCCCGGCAGCCGGTTGACCTCGTCGCCGGCCGGGACCGTGTCGAACGGCTTCAGGTCGAAGAAGGCGAACCAGTTCTTGACCGCCTGCTCGGCCGCCTTGCGTACGCCGGGGTCGGAGAAGTAGCCGGTGATCGTGTCGTAGCGGTAGTCGAAGTCGATGGGGATGGTGGGCTCGAGCGGGGTCTTCTCGTCCTGCTGCACCCGGATCGGCATGGTCTGGGTGCGTTTGGCGCCGGTCGCGTCGGTGGTCTTCATGACCCACTGGTGCAGCTCGTCGGATCCCGCGCCCTGCTTGGAATGGATGGCCAGCCGCACGACCTCCCGGTCGTACGGCCCGGTCAGGGTGAAGGACTTGGTCGCGCCGGTGGCGGTCAGCTCGCTCGGCATGTTGAACATGAGCCGGGAGGTGCCCTTGGCGTGCAGGTCCACCTTGAGCGGATAGGTGATCCCGGGCACCCGCGGTGCCCGGACGGTGAGCTCGACGTACGGGTTGGCGAGGTAGCCCTGCCAGTCCACGAGCTGCACGCCGTAGTCGTTGACCTTGCGGAAGAAGATGTCGTACACCTCCAGCGCCGGCGCCTCCTTGGGGGCGGCGAGGCTGGGGGAGGGGAGGGACAGCGCGCCCGCCAGAGCAGCGAACGCGCCGAACATCACGATCTTCCTCATGGAAGCCTTTCTACGAGTATGCCTTCACTTCCAGCAGCCCGACCGAGGCCTGGCCGCTCTGCAGCGCGACCCGGAGCCTGGTTGTGGTCACCGGGTTGAACGTGACGCGGTTGTAGGCGTTGAGCGCGGTGGGGTAGGTGCCGGGGATGTCGGCGTAGGCGCTGCCGGTCCAGTACTGGAGCTTCCAGGAGGCGGGCAGCCGCACGCCGCCGCCGTCGTCGAAGAAGTACACGTCGGCGGATCTGATGGTCTGGGCCGAGGACCAGGTCAGCTCGGCCCATTGCGCGCCGGTGTTGGGCCAGGTGCCCCAGCGCCGGTTGACGGTGTCGTTCGAGCGAGGCGGGTCGATGCCGTCGTTGATCGCCGCGACGTTCTCCCACGGCGAGGTGTACGAGGCCGACGGCGTCGCGCTGCCGGCCACGTTCGTGGTCGTGCCGCCGCCGTTCCCGACGTTGAGGGTGAACGTCCTGGTCAGCGGCGTGCTGAGCCGGTCGTAGTCGCGGAGCTGGACGGTGAACGTGGACGTCCCCGCGGTGGTCGGCGTTCCGGTGACGGCGCCCGTGAAACGGTCGAGGCTCAGCCCGGCCGGCAGCGAGCCGCCTGTGACCTGCCAGTCGTAGAACGGCACGCCGCCCTTGGCCTCCAGCGTGTGCTGGTAGGCCGCGCCCGGCGTGGCCTGGGGGAGCGAGGTGGTGACGATGGACGGCGGCAGGAACGGGGTGAGGTTGCGGTTCAGCTTCCAGCCGGCGTTCTCGGCCACCAGCAGGGCCAGCTTGGTCAGCATCCACCTGCGGGTGGGGAACAGGTGGGTCCAGCCGCCGCTCTGCCCGCTGATGCGGTCCCAGTACCGCTGCTCGCCCGGGATGTGGTAGCTGCTGTCGAGCGGCACGGCGTAGCCCTGGTAGGCGACCACGTCCGGGTCGTTGCCGCCCGAGGAGACGTAGGAGCGCATGCCGGCCCAGTCGCTGTGGAAGGCGACCGCGTGGCCGTACTCGTGCATGACCAGGCCGTGCACGTCGAGCACCGAGCCCTGGATCTCCGTCCGGTACCAGTCCTCGTCGGCCAGGGAGGTGAACAGCTGCTTGTTCGCCTCGTCGTACTCGAAGATCATCGCGGTGGAGCGGTGCAGCGGGCCGGGGAGCTGCTGGCCGCCCCGGGTGCTGTAGCGGCCGTTGTTGGCGGGGTAGCCGGTCGAGTACGGGGTCTGGATGCCGCGGAAGAACACGTACATGCCGTTGTAGGCGGCGTTGTTGGTGACGTTGATCGTGTTCTGCCAGTCGTTGCCCGGCAGGTGGTTCGGCTCTGCCCCGGCCGCCACGGTGTCGAACGGCTGTATGTCGAAGAAGCGGAACCAGTCCTTCACCGCCTCCTCCGACGCCGTCCGGAAGGTGGCGTCGTTGAAGTATCCGGTGATGTTGTCGAACCGGTAGTCGAAGGCGATCGGGAGAGTGGGCTGCAGCGCGGTCTTCTCGTCCTGCTGCACCTCGATCGGCACAGACTGCTGGTACGTCGTGCCGTCCGCGTCCCTGACGTTCAGCCGGAGCGTGTAACTTTCATCCTGGCCGGGGCCGCGCTTGGAGTGGATCGCCAGTTTGAACGTCTTCTGCTCGGCGGCGCTGGCGAAGGTCAGCGTCTTGGTCGCGCCGGTGGCGGTGAGCTGGCTGGGCAGGTCCATCATCAGCCTGGAGGTGCCCTCGGCCTTCAGCTCGACGGTGACGGGATAGCGCACGTCGGGCGGGGGTTTGACGGTCAGCTCGACGTAGGGATTGGCCAGGTAGCCCTGCCAGTCGACGAGCTTGACGCCGTAGTCGTTGACGGTCCTGCCGAACATGTCGACGACTTGGGCGGTGGGGGCGGCGGCGTGCGCGACCTGCGGCACGCCGGTGAGTAAGGAGGTGCATAAGAGCGCCGCTACGGACAGACGCGTGCGGCGGAACCCACGGTTCATCGTGACTCCTCCACCAAGGTTGGGAATACCTTTTCCCACGCGCACAGTAAGGTGTTACACAGCACTGGTCAATCATCGAAGTTGATGATCTACAACGTAAAGGCGTCAAGAGGTCGCGCGGCGGGTCGACTCCCGCAGCACCAGACTGGCCGGGACGATCGTCACCCCGCCTTCGGACGGCTGTCCGGCGATGGCGTCGAGGATGTGCCGGGCGGCCAGCCGGCCGATCTCGCCGAGGTTCATGTCCACGGTCGTCAGCGGCGGCCGGCAGCCCAGCGCCATCGGCTCCCAGTTGTCGAACCCCACCAGCGCCACGTCCTCGGGCACCCGCCGCCCCCGCTCGCGCAGCGTCTCGGCCACCCCGCGGGCGATCTGGTCGCTGCCGCAGAAGACGGCGTCCACGTCGGGCGCGGCGTGTAGCAGCACGTCGGCCCCCTGCCGCCCCCACTCCTCGCTCCACTGCCCGAACAGGATCTCCCCGGCCGGCTCGAGTCCGGCCTCGGACAGGGCAGTGGTCAGCCCGTGCGCCCGCCGCCGCGCGGCCTGGAACCGCTGCGGCCCCGTCACGTGCCCGATGCGGGTGCGTCCCGTCGCCAGCAGGTGCCGGGCGGCCAGCGCGCCGCCGCCCTCGTCGTCCGGGATGATCGACACGTCCGAGTCGTCGGTGGACTGCGTCATGGCGTACACGACGGGAACCGGCAGGTCGCGGCCGATGCCCGGGCGCGGCTCGGTGCGCCGGCCGGTGACGATGATGCCCTCGACCCGCCGGGCCAGCAGCCGCTCGACGTAGTGGCGTTCTCTGATCGGGTCGTCGCGCGTGTCGCACATGAACACCGAGATCTGCCCGGCGCCCAGCGCGTCCTCCGCGCCCAGCATCACGGGGATGCTGAACCGCCCGAAGCTGTCGCCCGTGACCAGGCCCACCGTGTAGGTGCGCCCGGCCAGCAGCCCCTGGGCGAGCGGATTGGGCCGGAAGCCGAGCCGCTCGGCGGCGGCGAACACGCGGTCGCGGGTCTCGGCGCGCATGCGGCCACGCCCGTTGAGCGCCTTGGACGCGGTGCCGATCGACACGTCGGCGGCGGCCGCGACGTCCCTGATCGTGACGCTTCTCGCGATCTTTTCCGAGGGGTTGGCCAACCGACTCCCCTTTCGCGGTCATCATGTGACACGCACAGTCTTGCTCTTGACCAGTGATGTATCACACCTTACTCTCCGATTGAGCAAACCTATTCCCAAGTTTTCTCAGCGAGGTCAGAAGCTCAATGCAGCAGATCCCCGGTCCCGCCGTACCCTCCAGCCGGGCCGTGTTGCGCCCGATCGGCGTCAGCGACGCCGTCATCACCGGCGGGCCGCTCGCGCGGTGGCAGGAGATCAACCATGAGGCGAGCATCCCGCTGGGCCTGGAGCAAATGGAGCGCTCGGGCGCACTGCCCAACCTCCGGCGGGCCGGAGCTCGGGCGGGGGAGGACGACAGGCCCTTTCAGGGGTACCGGTTCCAGGATTCCGATCTCTACAAGCAACTCGAGGCCGTCTCGTGGGAGCACGTGCGCTCCCCGGAGCCCGGCTACGCCGCGTTCGTCGAGCAGGCGTCGGCCGTGCTGGCCAGGGCGCAGCGGCCCGACGGGTACCTCAACTCGCACTACCAGGTGGTCAAGCCGGACAAGATCTACGCCGAGCTGGAGTACAGCCACGAGATGTACTGCGCCGGCCACCTGTTCCAGGCCGCGGTGGCGGCCGCCCGCGCGGGCGTCGGCGACAGCCTGCTCCCGGTCGCGCGCCGCCTGGCCGACCACCTCGTCGAGGTGTTCCTCACCGGCGGCAACGACGGCATCGACGGCCACGCGGAGGTCGAGACCGCGCTGGTCGAGCTGCACCGGCTGACGGGCGAGCGCGCCTACCTGGACCTGGCGGCCAAGCTGATCGACAACCGTGGCAAGGGCCTGATCGCCGACAGCGGCATGGGCATGCTCTATGCGCAGGACCACCTGCCGGTACGCGAGGCGGACACCGCGGTCGGCCACGCCGTGCGCCAGCTCTACCTGGACGCTGGCGTCGTCGACGTCTACCTGGAGACCGGCGACGAGTCGCTGCTGGAGAGCTCGGTGCGCCGCTGGGAGGACATGGTCGCCACCAAGACGTACATCACCGGCGGCCACGGCTCGCGCCACGACGGCGAGGCGTTCGGCGAACGTTACGAGCTGCCTTCCGACCGCGCCTACAGCGAGAGCTGCGCCGCGATCGCGAGCATCCACTGGAACTGGCGGCTGCTGCTGGCCACCGGCCACGGCCGGTACGCGGACCTGATCGAGCGCACGCTCTACAACGCCTTCGCCGCCTCCACCTCGGCCGGCGGCACCCGCTTCTTCTACGTCAACCCGCTGCAGCGCAGGGACGACCTCGTCGAGGACGCCTACCTCGGGCGGCGCAGGGAGTGGTTCGCCTGCGCCTGCTGCCCGCCGAACATCATGCGCCTGGTGGCCTCCCTCGGCGGCTACCTCGCCACCGAGACCGCCTCCGGCCTGCAGCTGCACCAGTACGCGGCGGGCCGCATCGAGGCGGCGGGCGCCCGCGTGCGCGTGGAGAGCGACTTTCCCTGGGACGGCGTCGTCCGCGTCACGGTGGAAGAGGCGCCGGCCGGCGACTGGGAGCTCGCCCTGCGCATCCCGTCCTGGAGCGAGTCCACGTACGTCGACGACGTCCCCGCCCGGGCCGGCGAGGACGGATATTTCCGCATCCGCCGCTCCGCCTGGCGCGCCGGCGACACCGTCGAGCTGCGGCTCGACATGACGCCCAGGCTCATGCGCCCCCACCACCGGATCGACGCGGTCCGGGGCAGCGCGGCGCTGCAGCGCGGCCCGCTCGTCTACTGCTTCGAACAGGCCGACCAGCCCGAGGGCGTCGAGGTGGACGACCTCGCCATCGCCCCCGACGCCGTGCCGCGCCCGATCGCTCGCGAGATCGAGGGCATCGGCCGGACGGTACTGCTCGAGATCGACGCCGCAAGCACCCTCCGCGAGCCGCGCGGCGGACTGCCGTACTCCTGCACCCCCCTGGCGACCAGCACCAGCGTGACCGCGACGGCCATCCCCTACTTCCAGTGGGACAACCGCGACGGTGGCGCGATGCGGGTCTGGATCCCCCTCGCGTAAGGAAGCACGCCGATGAAGAGACGTGACCTGTTGAAGCTGGGCGGGCTCGCCGCCCTCGGCACCGCCGCGGCGGCCTGCGGCAGCGGCGGCGGTTCCGGCTCGGCCGGGAATACGCAGTTGCAGTTCATGTTCTGGGGCTCGACGTTCGAGAAGGCGGCCGTCGAGCGCATGCTCAAGCAGTACGCGCAGAAGAACCCGGGCGTCACCGTCAAGCCGCTGTTCACCCCCGACGAGTACGACGTGAAGCTCAACACGCTCGTCGCCAGCAACAAGCTGCCGGACGTCGGTTACGTGCCGATGTCGATGTCCTTCCGCCTGGGCGAGCAGGGCAAGCTCGTCAACCTGTTCCCGTACCTGCAGAAGTATCCGCAGCTGGCCGGCTACCTGCCGGAGGCGTACTTGTGGAGCGGCCAGGACAAGCTGCACGGCATCGCGACCGCGAACGAGTCCATGATGTTGTGGTTCAGCAAGGCCGCCGTCGCCGCGGCCGGGGTGACCCCGCCGGCCGACGCGGCCTCCGCCTGGACGTGGGACCAGTTCGTCGAGAACGCCTACAAGCTCACCCTCGACCAGAACGGCAAGCGCCCGGACGAGTCCGGCTTCGACCCCAAGCAGATCAAGCAGTTCGGCATCTCCAGCAGCATCACCTACGGCGCCGCCTGGTACGGCTTCCTGCGCAGCAACGGCGGCGACATCGCCGACGAGTCCGGTAAGAAGTGCACGCTGGACTCGCCGGAGGCGATCGAGGTCTTCCAGAACCTGCAGGACCTGATCTACAAGCATCGGGTCGCGCCGGGCCCCGGCCAGCTCGCCGCGACCGGCGACGAGGTGCCCGGCTCCAACATCCTGCTCAAGACCAAGCGGGTGGCGATGGTGGTGGACGGCCACTGGAGCCTGCTCGACATGAACGAGAGCAAGGTCGACTACGGCATCGGCGTGCTGCCCAAGTACGAGGAGCCGTTCACCGCCACCCAGGTGGCCGGCGCGTCGGCGGTGTTCGCCGGGAGCAAGCACGAGCAGGAGGCGGTGGAGCTGTTCGCCTTCCACAACGACCCGCGCTACGTCGATCTGTTCAAGCAGGGTCTGTGGATGCCGCAGGAGAAGAAGTACTACGAGGACCAGGCCGCCATCGACTCCTGGACCAAGAACGCCGAGCACCCGGCGGAGTTCCGCACGGCCGTCGTGGACTACACGCGCGAGCACGGCGTGCCCGACTTCCGCAACCGCGTCAAGAACATGTCCGCCATCAGCAGCGACGTGCTCACCCCCGCCCTGCAGGAGCTCGAGACCGGCAAGCGCCCGGCCGCCGAGATCCTCAAGGAGGCCACCCCCAAGATCACCAGCATGTTGCAGGGCTGGCACCACTCCCAGGCCCTCTGATGCGCCGCCTGGAAACCCGCTGGGGCATCCTCATGGCGCTGCCCGCCATCCTCGGGTTCCTGATCTTCACGATCGGCCCGATGGCGGCCTCGGCCTTCTTCAGCCTGACCGACTGGACGATCGGCGCCAGCCCGTCGTTCGTCGGGTTGGACAACTACACCGCCATGGCCCGTGACGAGCTGTTCTGGACGTCGCTGACCACCACCACGTACTACACGCTCGGCTCGGTCCCGCTGGTGCTCATCGTCAGCTTCGTCGTGGCCTTGCTGCTCAACCAGAAGGCCCGCGGCCTGGCGGTGTGGCGGACCATCTTCTATCTGCCGACGCTGGTGCCGGCGATCGCCAACGTGGTGCTCTGGATCTGGATCTTCAACCCGGACTTCGGGCTGCTCAACTCGCTGCTGCGGCAGGGCGGGCTGCCCGGCTCCCAGTGGATCTACGCCGAGTCCACCGCTGTGCCGTCGCTGATCATCATGAGCACCTGGGGTTTCGGCAACACCATGGTGATCTTCCTGGCCGGGCTGCAGGGCGTGCCGCGGCACCTGTACGAGGCCGTGTCCATCGACGGCGGCGGGGCGTGGCGGCGCTTCTGGCACGTGACGCTGCCGATGATGACGCCGACCATCTTCTACAACCTGGTGGTCGGCGTGGTGGGCACCTTTCAGGTGTTCAACCAGGCGTACGTGATGACCGAGGGCGGCCCCAACCACGCCACCCTCTTCTACGTCTACTACCTGTTCCGCAAGGCGTTCACCGAGAGCGAGATGGGCTACGCCAGCGCCCTCGCCTGGACCCTCTTCATGATCATCATGGTGGTGACGTTCCTGATGTTCAGGAACGCCCGCCGCTGGGTCTACTACGAGATGGCAGGTGCCCGATGACCGCCGTGGTGGCCCCGGACCGAACCCGCGCCCGGGGCGTGGCCCCCACGCACGGGCTGCGCAAACCTCGCAGGTACGGCCGGATCCTGCTCTACGTGGCGCTGCTGGCAGGGTCGATCCCGACCCTGCTGCCGTTCGTGTGGCTGGTGCGCAGCGCGCTCATGCAGGACAGCCAGATGTTCGTCTCGCCGCCGGAGTGGATCCCCTCGCCGTTCCAGTGGTCCAACTTCAGCGAGGCGCTGACCACGCAGCCCTTCGGCCGCTACTTCGTCAACACCCTCGTCATCGCCGTCATCAGCGTCCTGGGCACGGTGCTGACCTGCGCGGTGGCCGCCTTCAGCTTCTCCCGGCTGCGCTGGCGCGGCCGCAACGTGGTGTTCGCGCTGCTGCTGAGCGGCGTCATGCTGCCGTACGCGGTCACGCTCATCCCGACGTTCGTGATGTGGCAGGAGCTGGGCGCGCTGGACACGATCGCGCCGCTCACCGTGCCGAGCTGGTTCGCCGGGGCCGGCGGGGGAGTGTTCAACATCTTCCTGCTCCGGCAGTTCTTCCTGACGATCCCCTTCGAGCTGGACGAGGCCGCCTACATCGACGGGGCGTCGCCGTGGCGGGTGTTCTGGACGATCGTCATGCCGCTGTCGAAGCCGGCGATCATCGTGGTCACCATCTTCACGTTCATCGGCACTTGGAACGACTTCCTCGGTCCGCTGCTCTACCTGCAGAGCGAGGAGAACTACACGCTGTCGCTGGGGCTGGCGTCGTTCCAGAGCATGTACCTGACGCAGTGGGGCTACCTCATGGCGGCGTCCGCGGCGGTGATCGCGCCGATCATCGCGTTGTTCTTCTTCCTGCAGCGCTACTTCATCGAGGGAGTCACGCTGACGGGGATCAAGAACTGACCGCGCGGGCGCGGTTCCCCTGGCATGCTGTCGTGAGCCTCTAGGGGAAGGTGCCCGGTTGACCGACGAACAGCATGATGAGCTCTTCGCCGCTCTCTTGACCCGCGCGCTCGGCGAGCCGGAGCTGCTCGCGAGCATGAAAGGCCCCGACGCGCCCTCCGCGGAGGAACTGCGGGCCGCGGCGACGGCTAGGCGCGCCCACATCATGAGCCAGGTGCGCGGTGCCCAGGAGCGCTACCAGACGGCCGCCGCGGAGCAGCGGGCTCGAGAGCGGAGGCGCCGGCGGCGCAAGGCCATGTCGCTGGTGTCCGGGTTCGCGGCGGCACTGGTGTTCTTGGCAGCGGCCGTCGCGTTCGGCTGGGACCAGGAGCTGCAGGGCGCGCTCGCCGAACGCCGCCCTGTCTCCGTCGGCGGGATCCTCGGCACGAGCGCGGCCTTCCTCGGAGGGCTCACCGTCGCGGGGGTGTTCGCCGGATTTCTCACCTGGTGGTTGTTCTACCTGCTCTCACCACGCGTGCGGGCGAAGGAGTCGGCCGCACTCGACGGCCGGGCGGCCGGGACCCTCTTCGTGGCGGTGGGAGCGACGATGCTGGCCGTGGCCATCATGCTCGCCGTGAGTGCCGGAGATGTCGCCTGGCAGCTCGCCTACCAGCGGCTACCCGGGCCGCAGGCAGGCTACGGCTGGCAATGGGCGGTCTTCGGCGGCGCGGTTGTGGTTCTCCTGGCGGCATTCCTGTGGATCTTGGCCTCGACTGGCATCCCCTTCGCCAAGGGCATGGACGAGGCCGACATCGACCGCCTTGCGAGCGACTGGCACACCGCTTTGTACGAAAGCCTGCTGGGCTTCCTGCGCGCCAGGATCAGCGAGCAGATGAGCGAGCAGGCTGCCCAGAGATACGCCACCACGCTCGCGCTCGGCCCCACCCCCGGTCTGCGTCGCGTCCGTGGCCTGGACTGGCACGTTTCCACCCCTGCGGAAGACCGGCTTTTCATGGTCAGCAGTGGCATGGACGGCGGCAGCATCGCGCTGGCCGGGCCGCGGGGAGTGGGCAAGACAGAGCTGCTCAAAGCCTTCAGCACAGGAGACGGCGTCGCCGAGGCCAGGCTGGCCGTCGAGCTGACCGCACCGGTGAGCTACGATCGCCGCGAGTTCATGCTTCACCTGTTCGCCAGGCTCTGCGAACGAGTGGTGGCCGCCGATCTGAAAGCCGCCGCCGAGGCCCGCCGGCATCTCCAGCACATCCGCTACCTGCGCACCACCTCCGGCGAGGTGAACATGGGCGGAGGCCTTGGCGGCTGGAACCTGTCGGTCAAACGAGGCACGAACCAGACCCGCCAGCCGCTGTCTTATCCGGAAATCGTGCAGCTGCTGACGGACTTCATGTCAGTGGTGGCGAAGGAACTCGACGGGGCACGGCCCAGCCGGCGGCTGCTGATCGCCATCGACGAGCTCGACCTCATCATGCCGGTGAGCAGCGCCCGCGACTTCCTCAACGAGCTCAAGGTCGTCTTCGACGTGCCGCACTGCCTGTTCGTGCTGTCGGTCTCCGACGAGGCGCTGAAGGAGGCCGACCTGTCGGCCACCGGCCGTAGGGACGCCTTCGACAGCGCCATCGACGAGGTCGTCAGGGTCGAGCCGCTCGACTACCGGACCGCGGTGAGACTCCTGAACACCAGGGTCATCGGCCTGCCTGAGCCGTTCGCCGCGTTGTTCTACTGTCTGTCCGGAGGCATGCCGCGCGAGCTGCTGCGCACCGCCAGGGCGGCGGTCGCGCTCGTCACCCCCGACGGGTCGCGCCCGCTGGCCGAGATCAGCGCCGCGCTGGTCGAGCGCGAGCTGGCCAGGATCGCCAACAGCGCGGGGAGCGGGGCGGCCGCGCCGGAGGAGCTCCTGCAGTTCTTCCGTGCGGACCTGGTCTCCGAACAAGGAGGGCTGCGCGAGCTCGGCGATCGGATTGCCGAGCACGCTGCCATGCTGCCCGACGGCGCCCGGCTCGGCATGACGCTCGCCAACCGCGCCTACTTCCTGGACACCGTGTCGGCGATCTTCTCGGCGACGCTGTCCAAGGAGCAGGTCATCTGGGCGTCGCAGCTCGGTCACCCCGGTTCGTTCCCCGCCCTGGCGCGGGCCCAGCACGAGATCGGTGCCGCCGACACGCTGGCCAGAGCCACCCTCCAGAAGATCCGGGAGACATGGCGGCTTCCTGCCCTGCCGCCCATCCCCTCGCCACGCTGACACTCGCCGCGCCGGCCCTTGCCGCTCGGCTCGCGCGGGCTTGCCACACAGTCCCTCCTAGGTCTCGTGGAGATATCGATTCCTGCGGTTAACGAGCTTGGAACGGGGACTTCTTGACGGTCGGCCTGTCGGCTCCTACATTGCTCAGAAATCGATTGCTCGCCCCTGAGCTCTCAACATCAGGAGGATGGTTATGTCGGCCTTCGAGAGGGTGACCCGCCGATCGCTGCTGCGTGGCGGAGCCGTCGTGTTGGGTTCGGCCATGGCGGCGCCGCTGCTGTCAGCGTGTGGGGGCGGGGGCAACGGCGGCAGCTCCAAGGAGCTGACGTTCTGGAACTTCTACGGTCCCAACCCGCAGGCGGACGCCCAGAGCAAGTGGTTCACCGACCTCGTGGCCGCCTGGAACGCCAACAACGAGGTCAAGGTCAAGCTCCACTACCTGCCGGTGTCCGAATACCTCGCGGGCACCGCGCTGCAGACGGCGTTCTCCGCCGGGCAGGGCCCGGACATCTTCCTGCTCAGCCCCGGCGACTTCCTCCGCTACTACAACGGCGGCGTGCTCTCCGACCTCACGCCGCATCTCAAGCCGGACCAGCTCGCCGACTTCGACGGCGGTGTGCTCGGCACGCGCAAGGTGGACGGCAAGGTCTACGGCCTGCCGATGGAGCAGGAGCCGCTGGCCATGTACTACAGCATCGACGCCTTCGAGCAGGCGAAGCTGTCGGAGGGCGACCTCCCCAAGACGTGGGACCAGCTGCTCGACGTCGCCGCCAAGCTGACCACCAAGGACCGCTTCGGGCTGCTGTTCGAGACCATCCCCGGCTACTACCAGAACTTCACCTGGTACCCGTTCATGTGGATGGCCGGCGGCTCGGCCGTGCCCGAGAACGGCGGGTCCGGCTTCAACGCGCCCGCGGTCCACAACGCGCTCAAGCTGTGGCAGGACGCGATCACCACCAAGGTCGCGCCGCGCAAGCCGCAGGGCGACGGCGCCGGCAACGCGCCCGCCAACCTGGGCAGTGGGTTCGTGGCCATGCAGCAGAGCGGCATCTGGTCGGTGTCGCAGATGGAACAGGGCAAGAAGGACTTCCAGTACGGCGTCTTCCCGCTGCCGGTGCCGGACGGCGGCACCTACACGACCGACATCGGCGGGTGGGCCTTCGTCGCCAACGCCAAGGGCGCCAACCCGGAGGCGGCGGCCAAGTTCATCGCCTGGGCCATGGCGGTGACCGACAAGGACGGGGTGGAACGGGGACGGCAGTGGAACACGGTTGTCAAGACCAACCTGCCCGCTCGCAAGTCCGTGCAGGAGGCGGCCAAGGCGGCGGGGGCGTTCGACAAGCCGGCGCTGAAGGTCTTCCTGGAGCAGGTCGTCCCCGGTGGCCGCGGCGAGCCCCGCTACACGCCCGAGGTGTACAAGGCCGTTTCCGACGCCATCCAGGCCGCCCAGCTGGGTGGCATCACCCCGGCCCAGGCGGCGGCCGACGCCGCCAACAAGATCGACACCTTCCTGAAGGGGTACAAGGGTGCCGCGATGCTCTGACCCCCGCGTCCGAGCAGCACCTCGATGATCTCCGCGACCTGCTGAGAAAGGCGACAAGCACATGGCCATTTCGGTCGACCCGGGCACGGCCGTCAGGAAGCCGCCTGACGCCCCGCTCCCGGTGTGGACCCGCCGTAGGCGGGAGGCCCTCGCCGGGTACGCCTTCGTGGCGCCCGACCTCATCGGCCTGCTGATCTTCGTCGGGCTGCCCATGGTGCTGGCCATCGGCGTCTCGCTGTTCAGCGTGGACGGGTTCGGCGGCTACACCTTCGTCGGACTGGACAACTTCCGGCGAATGGCCGAGGACACCCAGCTCTGGCAGAGCGTCAAGGTCACGCTCACGTACGTGGTGATGTTCGTGCCGATCGGCTTCGTAGTCAGCCTCGGGCTCGCCCTGCTGGTCCGCGACCACTTCCCCGGCGTCGGCCTGGTGCGGACCATGTTCTTCCTGCCGCACGTCATCAGCCTCGTCGTGGTCGGCGTGGTGTGGCAGTTCCTGCTGGTCGACAAGCAGGGCGCGGTGCCGGCCCTGCTGCGGCCCTTCGGGCTGGGCGAGGTGTCGTTCCTGGGCAACCCCGCCCTGGCGCTCGGGTCGCTGGTGATGATCAGCATCTGGTTCCTCATGGGCTACCAGATGCTGATCCTGCTGGGCGGGCTGAAGGACATCCCCAAGGAGTACGAGGAGGCGGCGCGCGTCGACGGGGCCACCGCCTGGCAGCGCTTCCGCCACGTCATCTGGCCGCTGCTCCGCCCGACCAGCTTCTTCGTGCTCGTCAACTCCACCGTCGGCGCGGTGACCGGGCTGCAGGCCTTCGACCTGGTCTACGTGCTGACCAAGGGCGGCCCGGCGGGCAGCACCTCGACCGTGGTCTTCTACATCTACCAGCAGGCCTTCACC
Organism: Nonomuraea sp. 3N208; assembly: GCF_052245935.1. Classification (NCBI taxonomy): domain Bacteria; kingdom Bacillati; phylum Actinomycetota; class Actinomycetes; order Streptosporangiales; family Streptosporangiaceae; genus Nonomuraea; species Nonomuraea sp. 3N208. The sequence continues at coordinate 71,627 of NZ_JBQQBR010000021.1, forward strand.
TTCAACAACTACGGCTACGCGGCCGCGCTGACCACTGCCGTGGTCGCCTTCCTGGTCGTGGCCACGGGGCTGATGTTCGGCGCGACGAAGGGAGGCAGGTTCGATGTCGGTTAGGTTGCGCGCGCTGGCCGGGTACGTGCTGGCGGCCATCACCGTGGCGCCGCTGGTCTGGCTGCTGGTGTCGGTGCTCAAGCCGGCGGACGAGCTGTTCCAGGTGTCGGTGCCCAGCAGGCTCACCCTGGACAACCTGCTCTACGTGCTGACCGAGGTGCCCATCGGCCGCTACATGCTCAACAGCGCCGTCGTGTCCGTGGCGGTCACGGTGGTCGCGCTCGTGCTGCACTCGATGGCGGCGTACGCGCTGGCCCGGCTGCGGTTCCCGGGCCGGCAGGTCATCTTCTCGGTGATCGTCTCCACGCTGCTGGTGTCGCTGCCGGTGATCCTGGTGCCGCTGTTCCTGGTCGCCCGGCAGCTCGGACTGCTGGACACGTACGCGGGGCTGATCCTGCCGGCGATTTTCCACGCGTTCGGGATCTTCCTGCTCCGGCAGTACTACCTGTCGATCCCGCGCGAGCTGGAAGAGGCCGCCGACCTCGACGGATGCGGATATTTCCGGCGCTGGTGGCAGGTGGTCGTGCCGCTCAGCCGGCCCATCCTCGCCTCCCTCGCCGTGCTGTTCTTCCTGGCCAACTGGAACGCCTTCCTCTGGCCGCTGACCGCCACCCGCGACCCGGACCTGCGCATGGTGCAGGTCGGGATCGCCACCCTCCAAGGCCAGTACGGCTCGGCCTGGAACTACGTCCTGGCCGCGACGGTGGTCGCGGCCGTGCCCACTCTGATCGCGTTCGTGCTCGGCCAGCGCCGCCTGGTCGAGGCGATCAAAACCTCAGGCTTGAAGTAAGGAACGGAGACACAGAATGACCTATGGCGAGTACGGCAGCAGCCTGCGCGACCTGCCCCGCCTGCGCACGTCCAGGCGCAAGCGGATCTCCAGCTACGACCGTACGGGCGGCAACGAGGACCGGCTGACCGTCCAGGCGGGCACCACCGTGACCCTGGCCGACATCGAGGGACCCGGTTCGATCAACCACATCTGGTGCACCGTGGCGCTGCCGCTGAAGGACGTGCCGGACGCGGTGGACGTCGACTACCTGCGCAGGCTCGTGCTGAAGATCACCTGGGACGACCAGGAGCACCCCAGCGTGCTGGTGCCGCTCGGGGACTTCTTCGGCATGGGCCACGCCAAGACCGCGAACTTCGTCTCCGCGCCGCTGCAGATGAGCCCGCAGGACGGCAAGAGCTTCAATTCGTGGTTCCACATGCCCTTCGCCGGCCGGGCGAAGGTGGAGCTGATCAGCGAGCTGTCGGCCGAGCCGGTGTTCTTCTACTACTACATCGACTACGAGCTGTTCGACTCCGCCGCAGAGGACCTCGGCTACTTCCACGCGCAGTGGCGCCGGGAGCGGCCCACCGACGGCGTCGAGCAAGGGACGCAGAGCAACCGCGAATACCAGGTCGAGGGCATCAACGACACCGGCGACGGCAACTACGTCATCCTGGAGGCCGAGGGGCGTGGCCACTATGTGGGCTGCGTGCTCAACATCAGGAACCTGCGCGAGACCAGCGACTGGAACTGGTACGGCGAAGGCGACGACATGATCTTCATCGACGGGGAGCCCTTCCCGCCCTCGCTGCACGGCACGGGCACCGAGGACTACTTCAACACCGCGTGGTGCCCGACGCAGACCTACCACGCCCCTTACCACGGCATCACCATGCCCGGCGGGGACAACTGGAGCGGGGAGATCTCCCTCTACCGCTTCCATGTCGAGGATCCGATCACCTTCACCGAGTCCATCCGGGTGACGATCGAGCACGGCCATGCCAACAAGCGCTCGGACGACTTCTCGTCGGTCGCGTACTGGTACCAGACGCTGCCCCACCGGCCGTTCGGGATCGCGCCCGTCGAGGAGCGCCTGCCCTTTCCCGCAACGTACTAGTAATCGATTTCCGGCTAGACTGGCCAGAAGATCATCTGCTGGACCTGCCTGCCATGGGATGGGACGAGGTTGCTCAAAATCCAAGATGTCGCGCGACATGCCGGGGTCTCCGCGGCGACGGTCTCGCGCGTGCTCAACGGCCGCTCCACGGTCAACCCCGAGCTGGCGGCGCGGGTGCACGCGGCGGTCCGTGAGCTCGGGTACCGGCCCAACGGCGTGGCGCGCAATCTCCGGCGCAGGCAGACCACGTTGTGGGCGGTGCTGGTCTCCGACGTCGGCAACCCGTTCTTCACCTCGCTCGTGCGCGGGGTGGAGGACGGCGGCCGGCGGTTCGGCTACTCGGTCGTGCTGTGCAACACCGATGAGAACCGGGCCAGGGAGGCCGAGTACATCGCGGTCGCGCTGGCCGACAACATGGCCGGCGTGATCATCTCCCCGGCCGACGACAGCACCGACATCAGCGCCCTCGTCGCCGCGGGGACCGCCGTGGTGACCATCGACAGGGAACTGGCCGAGACCGAGGTCGACGCCGTGCTGGTCGACAACGAGAAGGGCGCCGAGATGGCCGCGGCCCACCTGCTGGCGTCCGGCTACCGGCGCATCGCCTGCATCACCGGGCCGCGCCGGATGTCGACGGCCATGCAGCGGTTGCGCGGGTACCAGCGCGCGCTGCGGGCCTTCGGGTTGCCGCAGGACCGGGCGCTGATCCGGCACGCCGACTTCCGCGAGGAGGGCGGGTACTCGGCCATGGCGTCCCTGCTGGATGAAGGGGTGGAGATGGACGCCGTCTTCGCGGCCAACAACCTGATGACGGTGGGGGCCGTGGAGTGCCTGACCGAGCGGGAGGTGCCGATCCCGGGGCGGGTCGGGGTGATCGGGTTCGACGACATTCCGTGGGCCCGGCTGTTCCGGCCGGGGTTGAGCACGGTGCGGCAGCCCACGTACGAGCTGGGGCGGGTGGCGGCGCAGCTGCTGGCCGATCGGATCGACAATCCGGCTCGTCCCACGGCCCGGATGGTGTTGCAGACGGAACTGCATCTCCACGAGAGCTCCCGCCCCCGCCACCCGTGACACCGCGGCCCAGGCACCGCGGACCTGCCACCCCCCGGCGCCGCGTCGGGCGGGACATCCAGGCGGGGTGCTACTGGTGGGCTCTCCTGCTCAACTGTCGCTAGTTGTGAGTGGCGGTGAGGGCTCGCGGGTCCAGCGCGTCGAGCGGCAAGGCATACCAGCCTCCTCCCGGCGACTTTTGCCTTGATCCTCATCAGAAGGGTAGGCTACCCGCCGACATATGACGTGTCGCCGGTTGCCTCCCGCCTCCGCCGGACAACGGGTGTGCGGTCGGCAGGGGGCGGGTGCTTGTGGCGAGCAGGGATCCCCGGTTACAGCTGCGTTGGGGGCAGATCGGGGGGGGCCAGTGTTGCGGGACCGCCGCGCCGAGTGCGCACAGCTCAATGGCCTGCTCGAAGCCGTCCGAGGCGGTGAGAGCCGGGCGCTGGTGATCCGCGGCGAGCCGGGAGTGGGCAAGACGGCGCTGCTGGACTACGTGGCCGGGCGGGAGCAGGAGTTTCGCATCTGCCGCATCACGGGTGTTCAGTCAGAGATGGAGCTGGCCTTCGCCGCGCTGCACCAGCTGTGCGGCCCGATGGCGGATCGGTTCGAGCAGCTTCCGGTTCCGCAGCGCGATGTGCTGCGCACGGTCTTCGGGCTGAGCTCCGGGCAGGTGCCGGATGGTTTTCTCGTCGGGCTGGCCACGCTCGGCTTGCTGGCCGAGGTCGCCCGGGATCGGCCGCTGCTGTGCCTGGTGGACGACGCCCAGTGGCTCGATCGGGCGTCCCTGCAGGCCTTGGCGTTCGCCGCCCGTCGCTTGCTGGCCGAATCGGTGGCGGTCGTGTTCGCGGTCCGGGTCCCGGACGAAGCGTCGGAGTCGGCCGGTCTGCCGGAGTTGGCCGGTCTGCCGGAGATGGTGGTCACCGGCCTGCCCGATGAGGATGCGCGGACTCTGCTGCGTTCCGCACTCCCCGGGCTGTGGGACGAACAGGTGCTCGATCGGATCGTCGCTGAGACGCGGGGCAACCCCCTGGCGCTGCTGGAGCTGCCGAAGGAGTCGACCCCGGCAGAGCTCGCGGGTGGTTTCGGCCTGCCCAGCGCGCGGGTCCTGACCGGCCGGATCCAGGAGCTCTACCAGCGGCGGGTGCTCCGGCTCCCGCCGGAGACGCGGCGGTTGCTGTTGATCGCGGCCGCGGAGCCCGGTGGCGAGTCGGCCTTGTTGTGGCGGGCGGCCGACCGGCTCGGCATCGGCATCGAGGCGGCCACGCCCGCCGTGTCCGCCGGATTGGTCCGGATCGACGAGCGGGTACGGTTCCACCATCCGCTGGTGCGCTCGGCCGTCTACTGGGCGCCCCCGCCCGAGGAGCGGCGCCGTGCGCATCGCGTGCTGGCAGATGTCACCGACCCGCAGGCCGACCCCGACCGCCGTGCCTGGCACGCGGCACAAGGAACGCAAGGCACGGACGAGCACGTCGCGGCAGAGCTCGAACGCTCGGCCGGGCGCGCACAGGCCCGCGGCGGGCGGGCGGCGGCCGCGGCGTTCCTGACACGGGCGGTCGAGCTGACCCCCGATCCGGCCCGCCGCCAGGAGCGCGCGCTGGCTGCCGCGCAGGCGAGCCACCACGCGGGTACGCCGGACGCCGCACTGAGGCTGCTGTCCATCGCGGCGGCGGGCCCACTCGACGAGCGCCGGCGTGGCCGGGTGGACCTGCTGCGCGCCCAGATCGCCTTCGCCCTGGAACGCGGCAGCGACGCCGCCCCTTTGCTGCTCAAGGCCGCCCGGCAACTGGAGCCGCATGACGTGCCGCTCGCCCGCGAAACGTATCTGGAGGCGATCAACGCGGCGATGTTCGCCGGCCGCCTGGCCAACGGCGTCGGACAGCTCGAAGCGGCCCAGGCCGCCCGATCGGCGCCACCCACGGCACGGCGCCCACGCGCGACCGACCTGCTCCTCGACGGCACGACGACGCTGATCATCGAAGGGTACGACGCCGGGATACCGGCATTGAAGCCTGCGCTGAGCGCGTTCCTGTCACCTGATCTCCCCGAGGAGGAAGGGCTGCGCTGGCTGTGGCTGGCCAACGTGATCAGCGCGGGCCTGTGGGACCACGAGACCTGGAGTCGGCTCGCCACCCGTTTCGTCCGGCTCGCCCGGGAGACCGGCCAGGCCGCCGCGCTCCCTTTCGCCCTCACCACACGTACCGCTGTGCACGTGTTCGCCGGTGAGCTGACCGAGGCCGCTTCGCTGGCCGAGGAGGTGAGTATGGTCTCGCAGGCGATCGGCATTCCCCTGCCGCCTTATGCCGCCCTTTTCCTCGCCGCCTGGCAAGGCCGCGAAGCGGACTGCACAAGGTTGCTGGACGCTGTCGCGGCGGAGGGCGTGAGCAGGGGCGAGGGAAATGCACTGACCTTCGTCGGCTGGGCGAGAGCCATGCTCTGCAACAGCCTTGGCCAGTACGAGCAAGCGGCGGCGGCGGCGAGCGAAGCCGGCAGGCGCCGCGGGCCCGAAGTGGGCGCCGCGGCGACGTGGGCTCTCGTGGAGCACGTTGAGGCCGCTGCCCGGAGCGGCGCACCAGAGCAGGCCGCCGACGCGCTCAAGCGACTCGCCGAGATCACACGTCCAAGCGACACGGACTGGGCGCTGGGCGTAGAAGCGCGCTCCCGGGCGCTCCTCAGCACGGGCGCGGCCGCTGAGGACCACTACCGAGAGGCGATCGAGCGGCTCGGCCGCACAGCGGTCCGCGGGGAACTGGCCCGCTCCCATCTTCTCTACGGCGAATGGCTGCGGCGAGAGCGCCGTCAGCGGGACGCGCGCGAGCAGCTGCGTACCGCCCATGAGTCGTTCACCACGATGGGCATGGAGGCCTTCGCCCAGCGGGCCGAGCGCGAGCTGCTGGCCACCGGCGAGCAGGTACGCAAACGCACCGTCGAGACCACCAGCGAACTCACCGCGCAGGAAGCCCAGATCGTCCGGCTCGTCCGGGAGGGCCTGACGAATCCCGAAATCGGCGCCAGGCTCTTCATCAGCCCTCACACCGTCGAATGGCACCTGCGCAAGGTCTTCAGGAAGCTCGGTATCACCTCCCGCAGGCAACTCCAACGCCCCATCTCCGCCTAGGAAGGCGCTGGAAGCGTGCGAGGAGTGCGTTCACGACCGCCTGCGCCGGACGTTCTTCCGGGTCGTCCCGCTTCTGCCCGCCGCCGTTCAAGATCTCAACGGCGGGTTTCCGGCGCATGTCGCGGAACCGCCTATTGAGGAGGAGCGAAGGCGGCGGCACAGACACCACCAATGAGCCATGCCGTGCCTGACACCCCTCCACATCCGTGAGATCCCTCCACATCGGCGCCCAGACCGGTCGGCCGGGTCACGGCTGAAGCCTTCGAGGAATCGGTTCACCGTTGCCTATCTGTGATCTAAGCCAGCATTGACGACCCAAGGGGCGGGATCTAGCTTAGGGGAAATCGATTTCTGAGCAATCGATTTCTGTACTTCACAACGTATGGAGGTCAACGACCGTGGCACGTATCGGAGTCCTGAGCATCTCGGACGGGCGCGACTTCGTCGCCCGCGATCTCGTGGACCACATCGACGCCGCCACCACCACCCTGGCGGAGGCGTTGCGCAAGGAGGGCCACGAGGTGATCGTGGCGCCGGAGATCGTGTGGACCAACGAGCTGGCCACGTCGCAGGCCCGCTGGCTGGCCGACCGGCGGCCCGAGTTGACGATCTTCAATTACGCCGTCTGGGCGTTCCCGCATTTCACCATGCTGGCCGCGGAGTCGACGCCCGGGCCGCTGCTGCTCATGGCCAACATCGACCCCGCCCAGCCGGGCATGGTCGGCATGCTGGCCGGCGGCGGCGGGCTCGACCAGATCGGGCGGGTGCACGCCCGCGCCTGGGGCGACATCGCCGACCCGGCCGTCCGCGACCGGGTCCTGACCGAGGTACGGGCGGCGCAGGCCGTGCGGGGGCTGCGCGGGTCGACGTTCGGCAGGATCGGCGGCCGGCCGATGGGCATGTACACCGCGGTCGCCAACACCGACCAGTGGATGCGCACGTTCGGCGTGGACGTCGAGGAGATCGACCAGTGGGAGATCGTCCGGCGGAGTGAAAACGCCTCCCAGGCCCGCGTCACCGAGGCCCGCCAGTGGCTGGAGCGCATGGGCAACGTCCACTACGACGGCAAGCAGCTCACGCCCGAGCTGTTCGAGCGGCAGATCCGCGCGTACTACGCGATGCGCGAGCTCATCGACGAGTGGAACCTGGACTTCTCCGGCATCAAGGGCCAGCCCGAGCTGACCACCCACTTCTGCACGATGGACCTCGCCGAGTCGTTCCTCAACGACCCGTACGACTGGGAGGGCCCCAAGGAGACGCACGTCTGCGCGACCGAGGCCGACATGGACGGCGCGCTGACCATGCAGATCCTCAAGCTGCTGAGCGGCGACCCGGTGCTGTTCGCCGACGTCCGGCACTACCACGCCGACAAGGACGTGTGGGACCTGTGCAACTCCGGCCAGCACGCCACCTGGTACGCCGCCCGGTCCGACGACCCGGCCGAGAACCTCGCCAGGACGCACTTCTATCCCGAGGTGTTCTTCTTCCCGGCGGGCGGCGCCAGCGTCCACCACCTGGCCGCGCCGGGGGCCGCCACGTTCGCCCGCCTGACCCGCAGGGACGGCGCCTATCGCATGCACGTCATGCGCGGCGACTTCGAACTGTACGACGACGCCACCAACGAGGCCATGGCCAGGCAGTCGACGTTCGAGTGGCCGCACGCGTTCACCCGGCTGCACGTCCCGGCCACCGAGTTCCTCGGCCGCTTCGGCTCCAACCACATCCACGCCGTGCCGGGCGACTACGTCGCCGAGCTCCGGGCGGTGTGCGAGCAGCTCGGCGTCGCGTTCGAGGGTTTCGGCGATGCGGCTTAGCGCGATCCTTGGAGCGGGCGTCACGAAGGGCAAGAGCGAGATCACCGTCCAGCTCACCCCGAAGACCCCCTGGTCGGCCGCCTCCTACACGGCATGGAGCCCGCGGTGACGACGATTCTGACGATGCGGGACATCGGCAAGTCCTTCCCCGGCGTGCGGGCGCTCGACGGCGTGTCGCTCACCGTCGGGGAGGGCGAGGTGGTGGCCCTGCTCGGGGAGAACGGCGCGGGCAAGTCGACGCTGATGAACATCCTGGCCGGGGTGTTCAAGGACTACGAGGGCGAGATCGAGATCGGCGGCGAACCCGCTCACATTCACTCGCCCAAGGACGCGGGGCGGCACGGGATCGCCATGATCCACCAGGAACTCAACCTGGTGCCCGAGCTGTCCATCGCCGACAACATCTTCCTCGGCAGGGAACGCGCGATCCTCGACCGCAAGGGCATGGAGGCGCGGACCGCCGAGCTGCTGCGCGGCCTCGGGCTCGACCTGTCGCCGCGCACCCTCGTCAAGCAGTGCAAGATCGCCGAACGCCAGCTCATCGAGGTGGCCAAGGCCCTGTCGCAGAACGTCCGGGTCCTGGTCATGGACGAGCCCACCTCGGCGCTGGCCGACGCCGAGGTGCACCGGCTGTACGAGGTCATCCGCGACCTCACCGGGCGCGGCGTGGCCGTCGTCTACATCTCCCACCGCCTCGAGGAGCTGGAGGAGATCGCCGACCGGGTGGTCGTGCTGCGCGACGGCCGCTACGTCGGCGAGCGCTCGTCCATCGCCCGCGACGAGCTGATCCAGATGATGGTCGGCCGCCCGCTGGGCGAGATGTTCCCGCGCGCGAACGGCGGCTCGGACGGCGTGGAGCTGCTGAGGGTGGAGGGCCTGTCGGTGCCCGGCGAGCCCGGCTCGGGCCGCACCGCGCTGCGCGACGTCTCCCTGTCCGTACGGGCGGGCGAGATCGTCGGCGTCGCCGGGCTGATGGGCGCGGGCCGCAGCGAGCTGCTGGAATCGATTTTCGGCGTCCACCGGGCGGCGGAGGGCCGCATGATCCTGGGTGGTCGGCCGTACCGCCCGCGCAGTCCCAAGCAGGCGATCGCGCGCGGTGTCGCGCTGGTGGCGGAGGACCGCAAGGGGCAGAGCCTTGTGCTCGGCAACACCATCGGCTTCAACGCCAGCCTCCCCTCACTGAAGCGGTTCCTGCGTTTCGGGGTCGTGGACCGGCGGCGCGAGGGCGCGGCCGTCGCCGGGCAGGTGCGCGAGCTGCGCGTCAAGGCGCCGGGCACAGGCTTCACGGTCGGGAACCTGTCGGGCGGCAACCAGCAGAAGGTCGTGCTTGCGAAATGGCTGCTGACCGCGCCGTCGCTCATCCTCATGGACGAGCCGACCCGCGGCATCGACGTGGGCGCCAAGACCGAGATCCACGCCCTGATGTCCGAGCTGGCCGCCTCCGGCAAGGGCGTGCTCGTGGCCTCGTCCGAGCTGCCCGAGCTGCTCGCCATGTGCGACCGGATCCTCGTGCTGTGCGAGGGCCGGATCACCGCCGAGTTCCCCAGGGGGCAGGCGACGCAGGAGGCGATCCTTGCGGCCGCCATGGCCAGACAGCAGGTGACGACCCTATGACTCTTCACGCGGACAACCGGATGCGGCGCACGCTGTCCGCCCTCGGCGCCGCGCAGGCGTACATCGGCCTGGTGCTGGTCCTCGCCGTCGGGATCGCCACCAAGGGCGAGATGTTCCTCAACGAGACGAACCTCACCAACGCCATCGGCGCCTTCGCCTCACGCGGCATCCTCGCCGTCGGCGTCACGCTGGTCATCCTGACTGGCGGCATCGACCTGTCCGTCGGGTCGCTGCTGGGCATCGCGTCGATGACGGCCGCGATGATGTTGTCCAAACACTCGCTGGAGCCGTGGCAGATCGTGCCGATCTGCATGGCGGTGGGGGCGTTCTTCGGGTTCCTGAACGGCGCCGGCACCGCCTGGCTGCGCATCCAGTCGTTCGTCATGACGCTGGCCATGCTGTCGGTCGTACGCGGCCTGGACCGGCAGGTCAGCGACAACGTCAGCGTCGGGACCCAGATCACCGGCTCCGACGGGCAGCTGACGCCGCAGGCGGAGGCGTTCCAGCTGTTCGGTACGCCCGGGCACAACCTGTTCGGCCGGATCTACTACCCGGTGCTGGCCTTCATCGTGGTCTGCGTCGTCTTCCACCTGATCCTGACGAAGACCCGGTTCGGCCGGCACGTGTACGCCGTCGGCGGCAACCCCACGGCCGCCCGGCTGTCCGGCGTCAACGTCACGGCGGTCACGATCGCGGTGTTCACGCTGTCCGGCATGCTCGCCGGGTTCGCCGGGCCCATCGACGCCGCCTACAGCGCCTCGGCCGACCCGCAGGCCGGGCAGTCCTTCGAGCTGGACGCCATCGCCGCCGCGGTCATCGGCGGCGCCTCGCTGGCCGGTGGAAAGGGCACGATCGCTGGCACGTTCGTCGGGGCACTCATCCTGACGCTGCTGGACAACGTGCTCGGGCTCAACGCGGTCAGCGACAACTGGCAGCTCGTGATCAAGGGACTGATCGTCGTCGTGGCGGTCGTCCTGCAGCGTCCCGATCTCTTCACGTTCTTCCGAGGAGGGTCTCGATCATGAAGAAGACCATTGCCATCGCGCTGTGCGCGCTGCTCGCCGCGGCGTGCGCGTCCAAGGCGCCCACCCCGACGGCTTCCGCGGACGGCGGGAAGAAGAAGTTCGTCGTCGGCTACTCGCAGTCGAACAACGCCGAGCCGTACCGGGCGCAGCTCAACCTGCAGTTGCAGCACTTCCTGAAGAAATATCCGGACATCGAGCTGCTGCCGATCGCCGATGCCAAGCAGTCGAGCGCCACGCAGGTCTCCCAGGTCCAGAACTTCATCACCCAGAAGGTCGACGCGCTCATCGTCTCGCCCACCGAGCCCGCGCCGCTGACGGCGGCCGTGCAGCAGGCGTGCGACGCCAAGATCCCGGTGATCATCCTGGACCGCACGGTCAATACCGACTGCTACACGGCCTTCATCGGCGGCGACAACGTGCTCATCGGCAGGAAGGCGGGCGAGGAGGCGGTGAAGCTGCTGCCGGACGGCGGCAACATCGTCGAGCTGCGCGGCATCCTGTCCAACCAGCCGCAGATCGACCGCGACAAGGGCTTCCGCGAGGCCATCGCGGCCAACCCCAAGATCAAAATCATCGCGGATCGCGAGGCCAAGTGGCTGAGGGAGCAGGCCACGCCGATCATGCAGCAGTGGCTGGCCCAGCATCCCAAGATCGACCTCGTGTACGGGCACAACGACCCGATGGCGCTGGGCGCGTACCTGGCGGCCAAGGCGGCTGGCAAGGCCGAGCAGATCAAGTTCATCGGCATCGACGGCCTGGCCATCCCGGACGGCGGCATCCGCGCCGTGCAGCTCGGCCAGCTGTCGGCCACGTTCATCTACCCGACGGGCGCGGAGGAGGCGGCCGACACCGTCAACAAGATCCTGCACGGCCAGCCGGTGGAGAAGCAGCAGGTGCTCGGCACCACGCAGGTCACCAAGGACAACGCGGCCGACCTGTACAAGCAGTTCGACCTGTCCGGGCAGAACTGATGTTCCTCGGCGTCGACATCGGGACCTCGAGCTCGAAGGGTGTCCTCGTCGCAGCGGACGGCACGGTCGTGGCCACGGCCGTACGCGAGCACCGGACTGCCACGCCCCGGCCCGGCTGGTTCGAGCACGACGCGGAGGAGGTGTGGTGGGCCGACTTCGCCGCGATCGCCGGCGAGCTGGCCCGCCCCGGCATCGAGGCGGTCGGGCTGAGCGGGATCGGGCCGTGCGTGCTGCCCTGCACGGAGGACGGCACGCCGCTGCGCCCGGCCATCCTGTACGGCGTGGACACCCGCGCCACCGCCGAGATCGCCGCCCAGACCACCCGCTACGGCGAGGCCGCGATCCTGGACCGGTGCGGGTCGCCGCTCACGTCCCAGGCGGCCGGGCCCAAGCTGGAGTGGCTCCGGGTCCACGAGCCTTCCGTGTGGGCGCGGACGCGGCGGATGTTCATGGCGCACTCGTGGCTGGCGTACCGGCTGACCGGGGCCTACGTGCTGGATCATCATGCGGCCAGCCAGTGCACGCCGCTGTACGACACCCGTGCCCACGAGTGGATCACGGACTGGGAGATCGTGCCGGAACTGGAGCGGCCCGCGCTCGCCTGGAGCGGCGACGTCGTGGGCACGGTCACCCCCGGCGCGGCCGCCCTGACTGGGCTGCCCGCCGGGATCCCCGTGGTCGCGGGCACCATCGACGCGTGGGCCGAGGCGCTGAGCATCGGGGTGACCTCGCCGGGCGACGTCATGCTCATGTACGGGACCACCATGTTCCTCGTCGAGGTGCTCGCCTCGCGGGCCGCCTCGCCGCAGCTGTGGGGGACCGTGGGGGTGGCGCCGGGGACGTACAACCTGGCGGCCGGGATGGCCACCTCGGGGGCGATCACCGCATGGCTCCGTGACCTGACCGGGGCCTCGTTCTCGGACCTCACGGCGGAGGCTTCCGCAGCGGGGCGCGGGGCCGAGGGGCTGCTGATGCTGCCGTACTTCGCTGGGGAGCGCACGCCGCTCTTCGACCCGGACGCCCGGGGGTCGATCGTCGGGCTGACGCTGCGGCACGGGCGCGGCCACCTGTACCGGGCCGCGCTGGAGGCCACGGCGTTCGGCGTCCGGCACATCCTGGAGGCCATGCGGGAGGCGGGCGGGTCCGCCAAGCGACTGGTGGCGGTGGGCGGTGGCACGCGGGGCGGGCTGTGGCCGCGGATCGTCTCCGACGTCCTCCAGCAGCCGCAGGTCGTGCCCGCCCACACGGTCGGCGCCGCCTTCGGCGACGCCATGCTGGCGGCGCAGGCGGTGGGGGTGTCGTGCGAGGGGTGGAACCCGGCGGCGTCCGTGGTGCAGCCGGACCCTGCGGCCGCCGCGGATTACGACCGTCTGTACGCCCTCTACCGAGACCTGTACCACTCGACGTCCCGCATCACCCATGCACTCACCTGACCAGCGCCGAAGCCAGCGACGCCCGGCCGGATGCGGCCCGCGGCGGCGCGCTTGCCCCGATGCGGCCTGCAGCGCTGTGGGTCCGAGACGCGGACCCTGGGGTGGTGGGACCGTGACCCTGACCCAGTGCCGTGGGACCGGGACCCGAACCGTGGACGGGGCGGGTCAGCGGGCGCTGCTCTGGCGGGGGCGGAGCTCGGCGGGGAGGACGACCTTGGCGGGTTTGGCGGCCGGGGTGGCGATGCGGTCCACCAGGAGGCGGGCGGCCATGCGCCCCAGCTCGTACGTCGGCTGCGCCACCGTCGTCAGCGTCGGCCGGACGAGATCGGCCCACGGGATCTCGTCGAACCCGACCAGCCCCATCTCCCCGGGCACGTCCACACTCCGATCGGCCAGGCATCGCAGCGCCCCCACCGCCATGAGGTTGTTGGCCACGAACACCGCGTCCGGACGATCGGAGGAGGACAGCAGTGAGGTCATGGCGTCGTAGCCGCCCTGCTCGCGGAAATCCGTGCGCACCACCAGCGGCTCGCCCGGCAGGGCCCCCGCGTAGCCTCGCAGGCGCAGGTCGGCGGTGCTCACGCCCTCGGGCCCCGTGATGCACGCGATCCGCCGATAGCCGGCCGTGAGGAGGTGCTCCGTGGCCGTGCGGGCGCCCGCTTCGTTGTCCACCACGACCGTGTCCACCTTGCCGCGCGGTAGCTCGCGGTCGATGGCGACGACAGGGACGGGCGACTCGAGCAGGGTCTTGGCGGCCTTGACGCTCCCCGATGAGGAGATGATCACGCCGGCCATCTGCTCGCTCAGCGCCGCCGCGACATACGTCTCCTCCTTGGCCGGGTCCTCGTCGCTGTTGCACAGCACGACCGAGTAGCCGGCCTGCTGGGCGACGTCCTCGATCCCGCGCACGGTGGCGGTGAAGAACGGGTTGCCGATATCCGAGATGATCACCGCCCAGAGGGTGGTGCGGCTGCGCCGCAGGTTTCTCGCCACCGCGTTGGGGCGGTAGCCGAGCTCTCGGACGGCGGTGAGCACGCGCGCGACCATGGCGGGGTCGACCGTGCGGGCGCCGTTGAGCACGCGTGAGACGGTGGCGGCGGATACGCCGGCCTCGCGGGCGACATCGTAGATAGTGGCCATCGAACCAAGTTTCTACCATCGCGGAGGCCTACACTGCCGCCGCTCTGCGGCCGCCAACGGCGAGCTCACCAGTACGCTTTCCCTCCAAGATCATCATCCTGTGCTTCCGGAATTCTTGAAATATGGGGTTCAGCTGAGCGAATACCCCGACTCAAATCTCGACAAATCAGGGCTTGACGCTGTCAGCCGGTGATTGTACCTTGCCTGAGAAATCGATTGCTAGCAGCTCTTCTCCCTTTACCCCCACCCTCGCAACCCCTGACTGCCGCGTGCTCAGGGGCCACCGAACTGCCTGGAGAAGTCATGTATTCGACCCTTCGACGACGTCTGGGCGCGGGCCTGGCGGCCCTGCTCCTCGCGGCCGCAATGGCGGTTACGGGAGCGGCCCCCGAGACGGCCGGAGCCGCCACGCCGCCGCCCAGCACGTTCTTCTCGACGGTGCATGGGCTTGCGCCTCGCGGACCGGTCTGGCTGACCGGCTCGGGACGCACTGAGCCGCTTTCCACGGCGGGCTCGTTGGGCATGTTGACGAATGTCCACACCACGCTGGCCCGTCGGGAGACGTTGAGCGCACATCTGTGAGGTGTAGGCCGGATCCACCTGCACGAAGGCGACACCGGCACGGCGCGCCTTGTAGGCGAGGAACTCGCCGAGTTGGTTCAGTCCCGGCATGAATCGGCGGTTCTGGTTGACCGCGACCAGCCGCCGCGCCTCGTCGGCGGCGCTCACCATGGATCGCGCCTCGTCCAGGCTGACCGACATGGGCTTCTCGCTCAGCACCGACACCCCGCGTCGCAGCGCGGTGACCGTCACGTCGTGGTGTGCCTGCGGAGTCGTGCAGTTGACGAGGAAGCCGGGCTCCTCGCCGTCCAGAACGGCGGTCAGCGAGGAGCTGACGGGCAGCGGCCGGTCCGCGTCGATGGTCGCGAAGCCCATGCGTTTCCTGCCACTGGCCTACCACTGGATGGGGGTGTGGGCGTTCTGCGGCGGCTCGGTGACGCCGTGCTCCGGGGCGGCCCAGAGGACGGCGTTGGCCAGCACGCGGCGCACATCGGGGTGATGGTAGACGGGATACTCCTGGTCGCCTGGGGCGAAGTAGAAGATCTTGCCCAGACCCCTGCGGTAGCAGCAGCCGCTGCGGAACACCTCGCCGCCGCTGAAGGCGCTGATGAAGACCAGCTCGTCGGGTTGCGGGATGTCGAACGGCTCGCCGTAGGTCTCCTGTTGCTCGAGAACCAGCGGGCGGGGGACGCCGCGGGCGATGGGGTGGCCGGGGGAGACCGTCCAGACCAGCTCGCGTTCGCCTGCGTCACGCCAGCTCAGGGTGCAGGTGGTGCCCATCAGCGAGCGGAAGATCTTGGAGTAGTGGCCGGAGTGCAGCACCAGCAGGCCCATTCCGCCGAGCACGCGCCGCCGCACCCGTTCCACGACCTTGTCGTCCACCTCGTCGTGTGCCATGTGCCCCCACCAGGTCAGCACGTCGGTCTGGGCCAGGGCCTCGTCCGTCAGGCCGTGCTCGGGGTCCTCCAGCACGGCGGTGCGTACGTGGACGCGCTCGCCCAGCACCTCCGTCAGCCCGGCCGCGATGGCGCCGTGGATGCCGTCGGGGTAGCGGCGGCGCACCTCCTCCTCGCGGCGTTCGTGGTAGTTCTCGCTCCAGACGGTGACGTTGACTGCCATCCGCTTCCTTCCCGTACGGTTCGTTGGTCATCGCCCTCGTACCCACGAGATCACCCGTTCAGCACGTCCAGAGCACGATCGACGTCGTCGGCGGTCGTGTAGACGTGGAAGCTCGCCCGCACCCGGCCCGCCCGCACGGCCGCGCGGATCCCGGACGCCTCCAGCCGCTCCCCGGGCGCGTCGACGGACACGATGGCGCTGTCGCCCGGCTCCAGGCCGAGGCCGGTGCGGAAGCGGTTGGCCAGGGCCACGTTGTGGTCGTGGACCCGTTTGACGCCCAGCTCGTTGAGCAGCTCGATGGCGGGGGCGGCGCCCACGTACGAGAACCAGGCCGGCGACAGGTCGAACGCCCGGGCGTCGGGGGCAAGGCGCAGCGGCGGGCCGTAGTACGCCTCGCCGGCGCCGGCGTACCAGCCGGCGGCCAGCGGGCGCATGCGCTCGCGCACCCGCGGCGACAGGTAGCCGAAGGCGGCGCCGCGCGGCGCCATGAGCCACTTGTACGCCGCGCAGGCCAGCACGTCGAGGCCTTCGTCGACGTCCATGGGCAGCCAGCCGCATGCCTGGGAGCCGTCGGCGATGACGAGCGCGTCATGGGCCCGGGCGGCGGCCACGATGTCGGCGAGCGGGGCGACAGATCCGGTGGCGGACTGGACCAGGCTGAAGGCCACGGCGGCGGTCGAGCCGCTGATCGCGTCGGCCAGCCGGTCCGCGGGAACGGTCTCGACCTCGGCGGCGACGGCCCACGGGAAGAGATTGCTGGTGAACTCGATGTCCGGGACCACGACACGGGCGCCCGGCGGCAGCGCCGTGGCCACGACGGACATGATCTGGGAGACGGTCGAGCTCACGGCCACGTCCGCGGCCGGCGCGCCGATCATGCGCGCGAACGCGGAGCGCGAACGTCCCACGTAGGCGTCCCACGGTTTCCAGTCGCTGGAGCCGTGCCGCCAGTCGGCCAGCACGGCCTGGAGCTCCTCGAAGGCGCGGCGCGGGGGCAGTCCGTAGGAGGCGGTGTTGAGCCAGCCCGGGTCGGCGTCCCAGAGCCGGGCAGCTGTGGCGATGTCCATGCGGCCAGGTTAGGACGCCCAATTATGGATCTACAACGTAAAGGCGCCCGGATCGTTTCAGGCCACCCGCTCCAGGTCGTCGTGCGTCACCTGGTACGCCAGCGGCGATCCGGCGACCAGTCGTTCGAGCTCGTCCACGACGGCGGTGCCCATGCGGGCGAGCTCGTTGCCGTGGGAGCCGGCGATGTGCGGGGTGAGGAAGGCGTTGGGCAGGTCGAACAGCGGCGAGTCCGGCGGCAGCGGCTCCGGCTCGGTGACGTCCAGGATCGCCGACAGGCGGCCCGACTTCAGCTCGGCGATCAGGGCGTCGGTGTCGACCAGCGATCCCCGGGCGGTGTTGATCACCATCGCGCCGTCCGGCAGCAGCGCGAGCCGCTCGCCATCCAGCATGTGCGTGGTCTCCGGGGTGGCGGGGGCATGGAGGCTGACGATGTCGCTGCGGCGCAGCAGCTCCTCCAGTGACACCTGCCGGACGCCGGGAACCAGGGTGTAGGGGTCGTAGACGCACAGGTCCAGGTCGTACGGGGAGAGCAGGTCGATCACCTTGCGGCCGATGCGCGAGGCGCCGACGATGCCCACTGTCCGGCCGTTGTTGCCGATGGTCGGCTGGATCTCGGCCAGGGTAAAGGTGCGCTGGCGCCGGTAACGGTCGTTCAGGGCGAGGATTCCCTTGCCGGCCATGAGGACGGCGGCGACCGTGTACTCGGCCACCGGGACGGCGTTGGCCTCGGCGGCGGAGGAGACGAGCAGGCCGCGCTCCCAGCAGGCGGACGTGACCAGCGATTTCACCGAGCCGGCGGCGTGCAGCACGCCCCGCAGGCGGGGCGCGCGGGCCAGCACCGTTTCGTCGAGCGTCGGGCAGCCCCAGCCGGTGATGAGGATCTCGGTCTCGGACAGGTCCAGGCGCGGATCGTCGAAGTGCTCGGCGACCAGTGTCACGTCGATGTCGGCCAGCGTGTCCAGCCGCCGCAGCAAGGGCGCGGGGAAGAGCAGCGCGAGATGTTCCTCGCGCATGGCGAACAGCGCCTTCGGGCGTGGGGACACGGAGGAGTCTCCATTCGTAGGGATCGGTTTCTAACCGTAGAAGCACAGCGGTTGATGGTCAATGGTGCGTTCGAGTTGACGTGACGCTTGACGTTCACGCACTAAAAGACGGCCTTAGAGCGATCAGAAGAGACTCGTGTGTAACGTATCCGTAACGCCGCCTTGTGGTGAATGCCGCTCGGACGTAGCGTTCGCAGCTACCGGTTTCTATCCAACTTCGCGGGCACCTTCTGCCGCCTCAGACAGGACTTCGGTGATGAGCAGCACGCTAAAGGCGAGGCAAGAGCCTCAGACAAGACCTCCGACCGGGCCACCCCGGCGCCGGCGCCGCAGCAAGGGCGCGGCGGCTCGCAAGAGCTGGGTGGTCGGGCTGCTCGCGTTGCCGGCGGTCATCTTCTTCCTGGTCTTCAACTACCTGCCGATGGCCGGCTTGGTGGTGGCGTTCAAGGAGTTCGACGTCAACCTGGGGATCTTCGGCAGTCCGTGGAACGGGGTGGAGAACTTCACCTACTTCCTGGAGTCCGGGGACGCGGCGAGGATCCTGTTCAACACCCTCTTCCTCAACGTGCTGTTCCTCGGGGCGACGCTGGCCGCTGGGATCATCCTGGCGATCATGCTGAACGAGATCCGCAGCACCTTCTTCAAGCGGGTCTCCCAGTCCGTCGTCTTCTTCCCCTACTTCGTCTCCCCGGTCGTGATCAGCATCATCCTGCAGGTGCTGCTCGCCGGGGCCTCCGGCGGGGGAGGAGCGGTCAACGACGCGATGACCGGATTCGGGCTGCCCACGGTGGACTGGTACACCGAGCCGGGGCCGTGGCCGTGGATTCTCACCGTGGTGAAGATCTGGCAGCTCGGCGGCTACCTGAGCGTCATCTTCCTCGCCGCGATCACCGGTATCCCCGAGGAGGTGTACGAGGCCGGGATGATCGACGGCGCCTCGCGGGCGCAGATGGCCTGGCGCATCACGCTGCCGCTGCTGAAGCCCACCGCGGCGGTGCTGCTGGTGCTGGGGGTCGGCCGGATCTTCTACGGCGACTTCGGCACCATCTACGCGATCATCGGCGACAACGGCACGTTGTTCGACAACACCGACGTCATCGACACCTACGTCTTCCGCGCTCTGCGCCAGCTCGGCGACTTCGGCACCACCGCGGCGATCGGCCTGTTCCAGTCGGTGGTCGGCTTCATCCTCGTGGTGATCGCGGTGCTGATCCAGCGCAAGTACTCGAAGGAGACGAGCATCCTATGAGCAGCAGAAAGCTGGAGCCGTTCACCATCGTCAGCGTCATCGGCGTCTCCCTCGCCGTGCTGGCCTGTGCCATCCCCTTCTGGATGATCATCTCGGGGTCGTTCACGAGCGAGACGACGCTGGCCACGACCGGCTACAGCTTCTTCCCGGACTTCGACTTCACCGCCTACAAGATGATCTTCACAGGGCCGGCGGTGCTGAACGCCTACCTCGCCAGCATCTTCATCACCTTCGTGGGTACGGCGCTGTCCCTGGCGGTGACCTCGGGGCTGAGCTGGGTGATCGCCCGCCGGGTGCCCGGCATCAGCCGGCCGCTGACGATCTTCTCGTACCTGCCGATGTTGTTCTCCGGCGGCCTGGTGCCGCTCTATCTGCTGGTGACGCAGTACCTGCACCTGCAGAACAGCTACTTCTCGGTCATCTTGCCGCTGCTGGTCATGCCGTTCCTGGTCTTCGTCCAGGTCAGCGCCTTCCGCCAGCTGCCCGAGTCGATCTTTGAGTCGGCCAAGATCGACGGGGCCGGCGAGCTGCGCATCTTCTTCACGATCGCGCTGCCGCTGTCCAAGCCGATCCTGGCCGTCGTCGGTCTCTTCTACGCCGTGCACTACTGGAACGACTGGTTCATGGCGCTGCTGTTCATCGACGACGTGCACAAGTTCCCGCTCCCGCTCGTCCTGCAGAACCTGATCTCCAACATCTCGTTCACCGCGATGCTGCCGCAGCTGGCCGAGGCGGCCACCCCCGTCTACCAGCTTCGGCTCGCCCTCACCACCGTCGCCATCGGCCCCATCCTGCTCGCCTACCCCTTCGCCCAGCGCTACTTCGTCAAGGGCATCACCCTCGGTGCCACCAAGGGCTGATTCCGTTCCCTCAACTTCCCCCCACCTTCTGGAGTTACCGTGTCCAACCCCATGATGTCGCGGCGCGGCCTGCTTGCCGCCGGCGGTGGTCTGTCCGCCGCCGCCTTCCTCGCCGCCTGCTCCAGTGGCTCCTCGCAGCCGCAGGCCACCGGCGGTGCGAGCAGCGCCGCGCTCGCGCTGAGCCTGCTGCTGCCCGGCGACGTGCCGGTCGGCTGGGACCCCGTCCTGGCGGAAGTCAACAAGAAGCTTCAGGCGGACCTGGGCTTCACCATCAAGCCGCAGTTCATCCCGTGGACCAGCTACGGTCAGCAGGCGTTGCTGAAGTTCACCGCCGGGGAGAAGTTCGACACGGCGCTGCAGGCGCGCTGGCTCAACATGACCCAGCTCGCGGCCAGTGGCTCGATCGTCGAGCTGAGCAGCCTGCTGTCCAGCGGCAAGTACCCCAACCTGACCGCCACGATCGACCCGAAGATCATCGAGCTGAACCGGTGGAGCGGCAAGCTCTACGGCCTGCCCCAGATCAACTCGGTCGCTCGATTCCACCACTTCAGCATCCGCCAGGACCTGGCCGAGAAGCTCGGCATGAGCGACATCACGGACTTCGCCGGGCTGGAGAAGTTCTGGTACGACGTCAAGCAGAAGAACAAGGACATCATCCCGATCGGGGTCAGCTCCCGCATGCCCAAGCTGATGGTGGCGTGGAACCCGGTCGGCTGGCTCAACCCCTACATGTGGGACAACCCGAACATGAGCATCGCCTCCTTCACGGGCGACTCGTTCAACTTCGTCCTGGCCGCCGACGGCAAGACGACCGGCTCGTCCAACCCGATCCCGTGGTGGGAGGCCCCGGGCATGGTGGACGCGCTTCGCCTGATCCGGAAGTACTACCAGGACGGGCTGATCAACAAGAACGCCCTCACCCTGGACTCCAAGGCGCTGGACTCGCAGTTCAAGGCCGGCCGCGTCGCCACCGGCTGGGCCATGACCGACGGACTGTCCTCCACGGCCCTGCCCGAGCTGACCAAGAACGTGCCGGGCGCGATGCTCGCGAACGTGATGCCGCTCAAGGGCGGCGAGAACGCCAAGCCGTACCAGACCTTCCAGAGCGACAACTTCGTCGTGCTCAACGCCAAGGGCCAGAGCAACGAGAAGGCCATGCAGCTGCAGGACTGGGTGTCGATCAAGGAGAACCACGACCTGATCACCTACGGCATCCCCGGCAAGGACTGGAACCCCGACGGCGACGACAAGTACGAGAAGGTGTCCACCTACACCTTCCCCGGCTTCGCTCTCGCCTGGCGGGCCAAGCTGGAGCGCCGGATCAAGGACATGACCGAGTCCGAGACCAAGTGGTTCGACTGGGCCCAGAACATCGACAACTTCACCGTCGAGCCGTACGCCAGCTTCGTCCCCGACCCCGAGCCGGTGAAGCGGGAGAACACCCAGGTCACCGCCGCCCTTACGCAGTTCGCCAACCCGCTGTTCATCGGCGCCGTGGACGTCGACCAGGGCCTCGACAAGCTGAAGAAGGCCCTCGACAAGGCGGGCCTGGCCAAGCTCCAGGCGGAGATGGCCAAGCAGGCCGACGCCTACCTCAAGGGCCAGTAAGAGCCGGCACGCCGGGAAAGGAACGCACCCCCCATGAAGCCCGAACTGTCCCGGCGTGCCCTGCTCCGCGCGAGCGGCGCCGGAGCCGCGGCCGCCGCGAGCTGGGGCCTGCTGTCCGGGCCCGCGGCGGCCGCCACCGTCCGCCCCGGCCGGCCACTCGACGAGGTGATCTTCGGCGACGCGGCGTCGGAGGCCGCCCACGCGGTCACCCCGACAGGGTCCGACGTGGTGGCCGGGGCGCTCGGCCAGAGCGCCCGCGTGCTCAACCCCCAGGCGCCCGCGAGCGCCTGGGGCGGCACCGTCGCCTGCACCGTCAAGTGTGTGCCGGACGGCACCACGTACGTGACCATCAAACTCTGGGGCGGCGACCGCGCCCCGACCGAGGCCGACCAGTCCCGGCTGCAGTTGTTCTGCGAGGGCGAGCAGGTCGGCCATTACCACCTGGGCGCGGTCGACCCGCTGGACATCCTCAGCTTGGACGCCCACTCGCCGGGCCGCTTCCATTACCACACCCTGCCGCTGCCCGAGGCGATGACCAAGGACAAGGAGCAGGTCACGCTGGAGATCCGGGCCATGGGCCGGGTCTGGGGCTACGGACAGAACGCCGCCGAGTTCTACCGCACGCTGAACCGGCCGACCCGCCCCTTCTACCGGATCTACACGCACAAGGAGCCGTACTTCCCGGGAGACGGCATCCAGGGCCCCGCGCCCGAGGCGCCCGTCCGGCCAGAAGCGGGACCCGAGGTCCTGGAGACGATCAAGGCCAGGGTGCTCAAGGAGCACCGCACCTGGCTCGGCGGCAGCGCCGCCTCGATGGACTCCTGGGCCTATCTGAGTCTGGCCGAAGGCTACTTCTACCCCGACAGCCCGGCCTACCAGAACGCCGACGCCATCGACCAGGTGTTAGCCGCCATCGACGCCCGCTACACCAAGTGGCTCACGGACCCGGCCGTGCTGACCGCCTCCGACCAGCAGTGGGAGGGCTTCGGCAAGGTGGGCCACGTGCTGGTCCTGCTGAAGGACGTGCTGGGCGACCGCCTGGAACGTCGGATCGGGGCCAGGACCGTGGGCGCCTCGAATCCCGGCTTCGAGCGCGGCGGCACGGCTCCGGCCGGCTGGACCACCGCCCGATGGACCGGCACCGCCACGTGGCTCTGGGACGACACCGTCAAGCACAGCGGCTCCCGCTCCGTCAAGGTCGCCGCCGACGCGGGCGCCGTGGCCGGGTGGAGCACCTCGCAGAACCGTACGCTGATCGGCCAGGGCAAGCACCGCTACAGCGTCTGGGTCAAGACCGAAAACGTCGCCGCCCCGGGCGCGTACCTCAACGTGCTCTTCTACGACCCCGCCGGGAAGATCGTCGGCGCCGACCAGAGGGTCTTCGCGCCCACTGGCACCCAGGACTGGACCCAGATCACCACCGAGCTGACCACTCCGGCCACTGCCACCGAGCTCCGCCTGGACGTGCGGGTCCACGGTGGGGGCACGGTCTGGTTCGACGACGTCGAGGTCACGCCGCTGGACGGGGCCACCGAGCCGGACCAGGGCGACCTGCCGATCCGGCGGGAGGCGTACACGACGATGATGACCGAGTCCGTCTCGTATTGGCGCCGGCACATGCCGCACTACAGCAACCAGGTGCAGATCTGCGCGCTCGGCATCTACCGCTGCAACCGCGGCCTGATGCTGATAAGTCCGGACAAGGCGCCGCTGACGGAGGAGAAGGCCCGCGACTACATCCACCAGGCCGTCGGCCTGAAGCCCTTCCTCGGCAGGGAGGACGCCTCCGGCACCCCCAGCAAGCCGCTGGGCGAGCACTTCTACCAGGCCACGCGCAAGGGCCTCACCAAGGAGCTCGGCTACGTCGGCAGCTACGGAGAGGTCACCTGCTGGCTGGTGCAGTTGTACGAGGCGGTCACCCGCTTCGACGGCGTCAAGGACGCCGAGCTCGAGGCGCAACTGGTCAAGATGATCAACGCGCGGGCGGTGTTCCGCTACCCCGAGGTCGACAACGACGGTTACCGCACCCTGCGCCTGGAGGCGGCCGTCGGTTGGCGCGACGACCACTATCCGGGCGTCGTCACCTACGCCCAGCGGGTGGACTGGGACGGACACCCGCTCATGGCCTCCGCGGTCTTCGACGATCCCGCCCTCGTGGGCCGCGGCCAGCGCATGGTCGCCGACAACCAGTTCTTCGGCAGTCTCGAGCTGCTGGAGACCCACTCCTGGTCCCGGGTCGGGGTGGTCGCCCTGCGTCTGCTCCTGCGCGACTGGCCGGCTTTCACCGCGCGTCCGGCCAGGCCGCAGGCGTTCCCGATGGACTGGGACGCGCCCTCCTTCGTCTTCTCCGACGAGGAGAACGGCGTCGTCGCCATCAAGAACGGCAAGGAGATCCTCTACGCCTCCCTCTACTGGCGGGCCCGGCAGGCCGTGAACAACCTGGCCCGGGTGCACCACATCACCCCCGACACCCACCGGGTCGCCACCCTGCGGCAGCAGTGCTCCGTCACCCCGACCGGCGAGACCTGGACCGAACAGGACTGGCTCTGCTTCAATTTCGCCATCAACGATCCGGCCGCCTCCCACATCCCGCCCGGCGGTTTCCCGCCGCCCGGCCCTGAGCTGCACCAGGCCTTCGCCGGCGAGGTGCTCAAAGTCGCGCCGCACCCCGCCGACGTGCCCGACCCGGCGCTCGGCGTGGACTTCCCCGGCGTCGAGACGCTCTTCGTGGGCAAGGCGCAGTTCTACCGCTGCTCCTACGGCCGCTACCTGATCGGGATGAACACCGGCAGCGAGCGCACCCGCCGCCTGTACACCACCGGTCCCGGCACGGCCCGCGACCTGGTCACCGGCAGGCAGGTCGGGCTCGGCGGCTCGATCGAGGTCGAGCCGCTCAGTACCGTGGTCCTGTACCTGGAGGACTGACGCCGATGAGATTGCACGTCCAGACGCGCGGGTCGGCCGGCCCGCCGCTGCTCCTGGTGCACGGATGGGGCGGCGACCACCGCGTGTGGGACGCGCTCGACTTCGGCGAGCGCCGGGTGATCGCCGTGGACCTGCGCGGCCACGGCAAGTCCCCGGCCCCGGCGGCCGGTTACACCCCTGCCGGCCTGGCCGGCGATCTGCTGCCGTGGATCGAGGAGCCTGTGGTGGCCGTCGGGCACTCCATGGGCGGCCAGGTCGTCACCGCGCTGGCGGTCGAGCACCCGTCGGCGGTCCGCGCGCTGGTCGTCGTCGCGCCGGCCTACGGGGCGGACGAGGCCGAGGAGCGGCTCATCCCAGGCCGCCTGGCCGCGCTGCGGGCGGACGGCGCCGACGCGGCGTTGCGGCAGCTCGGGCCGCTGCCCGCTCCGGTGGCCGAGCAGCTGCTGGCGACACCGGGGCAGGTGCTGGCCGAGTGCTACGCCGGGATGTACACCCTGCCGGGCGCCTTCGGGGTGCGCCGGGAGTCCGAGCCTTATCTGGCCAGGCGGGTCTGCCCGGTGCTCGCCGTACACAATGTGCCTGACGCCGCACGGTGGGAGGCCGGGCTGCCCGCCCATCCGCACTCCAGGACCGTCGTCTGGCCGGAGGCCGGGCATTTCCTGCACCTGGAGCAGCCCGCGAGATTCGCGGAGCTGGTGTCGTCCTGGTGAGCCGGCCGGCTCAGCCGCGCAGGCGCAGCATCACCTTGCCGCTGCCCGAAGCGGCCGCGGCCATGGCCTCGGCGGCCCGGTCCGGCTCGCGTCCTTGACGACCAGGTTGCCGTGCACGTATCCGACATCGACGCCGGCACCCTCCTCGTGGGATTGGGTAGGCGGTCAGGGTCTCAGCCGACCCAACCGGTGTAGCGGCGCCTGCCCGGCGAATCGGGCCGCGCCACCCGGCGCGCGCCGGGCTCCGACGTGGCCGCGACGGCTCGTACGAGCCAGGTGTTGACCGACAGGCCCTCCTGGCGGGCTGCCTCCTCGATCTGAACCTTGAGCTGCTCGGGCAGGCGGAAGTTGATCCGGGCGGTGCCGCCCTCCCAGGTCGTCGGGGCGCCGGCGGGCTGGGGCTGCGCGCCGGACGGCGCCTCGTCGCCTGCGCCGAGCGGATCGCCCGCGGGGCGCGCGTCAGGACGAAGTCGGGATCGCCGCGGCGCAGGCGCACCTCCACCGATCCCGGCGCCAGGTCGCGCGTGATCTCGTCCGCGGCTGCCGACAGGGCCCCGACTCGTGCCCTGTGCGGCAGCCGGCTGCCCTGTGCAGGGCCGCTCCGCCGAGGTGCTCGCCGTCCCGACCAGCCCTGGCGAGCACATCAGGCTCGTGCCGACGGCCTCCGGCACCGCCCACCAGGGCGCACTCACGGACTGGGAGCCCCAGGTCGTGGCGTCAGGCGGCATGCAGCGGGCATGTACCGGGTGGGGGGACAGCGAGGGGGCACGTTCATGAACGCGTGGACTTTCGAGGGACAACCGGAGGCATTGGGGGAGACGGTCACGCTGGTGGAGGGCGGTTCGTTCTGCCTGTGCCAGCGTGGCGGCGACATCGTGCCGGGCGCCGCGCAGGGTGTCTACCATGCCGACACGCGGCTGTTGTCGCGGTGGATGCTGAAGGTGGACGACCACCCCGTGGAGCCGCTGCAGATGATCTCGGCCGCGCCGTATCACGCCACGTTCGTGGGCAAGGCGCGGCCCCGGCCCGGCTCCGCGGAGAGCACGTTGCTGGTCGTACGGGACCGCTACGTCGGCGGCGGGCTGCGCGAGGACCTGGTGTTGCGCAACATGTCGGAGGAGTCGGCGGGGTGCGTGGTGACCGTCCAGGTGGGCGCGGACGTGGCCGATCTGTTCGAGGTGAAGGCCGAGCGGGTCCAGCCGGTCAACGATGTGGAGATGAACCCGGGCCAGTCGGGACTGGAGGTGTTCTCGGCCAGCCGGGCACGCGGCGCCCGGATCGTGGTCGAGTCACCCGGCACGCCGGTGGTGGCCACGCCGGGGCTGCTCACCTTCCACGTGGTGGTCCCCCCTCGGCAGGAGTGGCGTACGAAGCTCGTGGTCAATCCGATCACCGAGGGTGTCGAGACCTCAGCGTGGTTCCCCGCGGACCACTCCGTCGAGCATGCCGAGCCGGCCCGCCGCCTGGCCTCGTGGACCCGCGAGAGCCCGGTCCTGACCAGCACCAACACCGACCTCGTCCAGGTCATGCGCCGCTCGCGCGAGGACCTGGGCAGCCTGCGGCTGTTCGACCGGCGCCATCCGGAGGAGCCGCCCGCGATCGCCGCCGGGGCGCCGTGGTTCATGACCTTGTTCGGCCGCGACTCGCTGCTGACCTCCTGGATGGCGCTGCCGATCGACCAGTCGCTGGCGCTGGGCACGTTGCGGCGGCTGGCCCGGCTGCAGGGCACCAAGGTCGATCCCCTCTCCGAGGAGGAGCCGGGGAAGATCCTGCACGAGCTGCGCCACGGCGTGCAGGACGGCGCGTCGCCGTACGGCGGCCAGGCCTACTACGGCTCGGTCGACGCGACGCCCTTGTTCGTCATGCTGCTCGGCGAGCTGCGCCGCTGGGGCCTGCACACCGCGGCCGTCCAGGAACTGCTGCCCCATGCCGACGCCGCGCTGACCTGGATCGAGGAGTACGGCGGACCCGACGGGCTCCTGTGGTACCGCCGCAAGACCGACCGCGGGCTGATCAACCAGGGGTGGAAGGACTCCTTCGACGGCATCACCTTCAGCGACGGAACCATCGCCCGCCCGCCCATCGCCCTGGCCGAAGCGCAGGGGTACGTCTACGCCGCCTACCTGGCGCGCGCCCACTTCGCCCACGAGCAGGGCGACGAGGCGACGGAACGACGCTGCGTGGAGCGGGCCATGGCGATCAGGCGGGTCTTCAACGAGCGCTTCTGGCTTCCGGACGCCGGCTACTACGCGATGGGCCTGGACAGCCGGGGGAGGCCCATCGACGGCCTCGGCTCCAACATGGGCCACTGCCTGTGGAGCGGCATCGTGGACGAGGCCAGGGCGGCCTCCGTGGCGGAGCATCTGCTGTCGGACGAGATGTTCACCGGCTACGGGGTGCGCACCCTGGCCACGTCGATGGGGGCGTACAACCCGATGAGCTACCACAACGGCTCGGTGTGGCCCCACGACAACGCGCTCATCGCGGCCGGGCTGATGCGGTACGGCTTCATCGAGGAGGCCCAGCGGATCGCGATGGGGTTGCTGGCTGTCGGGCAGGCGTTCGGCGGCCGGTTGCCTGAGCTGTTCTGCGGCTTCGACCGGGCGGAGTTCTTCGAGCCCATCCCGTACCCGACGTCCTGCTCGCCGCAGGCCTGGGCCGCCGCCGCGCCCATCCACCTGCTGCGTACCCTGCTGCGGCTGGACCCCTGGGTGCCGTACGGGAAGATCTGGATCGTCCCGGCGCTGCCGGACGGGTTCGGCGAGCTCGAGATCAGGGACCTGCCCGTGGCAGGCGCCCGGATCACCGTCAGCGTCCGGAGGGACGGGACGGCCGTCGTGTCGGGCCTGCCGGAGGGCATCGAGCTGCTCACCGAACCCCGTCCGCCCGTCAGCGGCGCCTGCCGGTCCGGCGTGGCCGACCGCACCTACGGGCTGGCGACGCCATGACCGCCGCCGACCGGCACCTGGAGACGGGCCGGCCGAACCTGCGGCCGGGCGGCCGGCTGCACGTCGCCATGGTCGCCCCGCCCTGGCAGGACGTGCCGCCCCGAGCGTACGGCGGCATCGAGGAGATGCTGGCCAGCCTGATCAGCGGGCTGGACCGGCGCGGACACGAGGTCACCCTCATCGGCGCCGGTCACACGACGGCGCCGGCGACATTGCTGCCCACGTACGCGCGGCCGCCGTCCGAGCGGATCGGCGACCCGCTGCCCGAGCTGCTGCACGCCGCCCGCGCCCGCCGCCTCCTCGCCGGACTGGACGCCGACATCGTGCACGACCACTCGCTGGCCGGCCCCCTGACCGCGGCCTGCCGCGCCCTGCCGACCGTCGTCACCTGCCACGGCCCCTCGGACGGCGAACTGGGAGACTGCTACCGGGAGCTGGGCGCCGACATCTCCCTGGTGGCCATTTCCGACGCCCAGCGCCGGCACGCGCCCGACCTCGGCTGGGTCGCCACCGTGCACAACGCGCTCGACGTCGACACCTACCCCTTCCAGCCCGACAAGGAGGAGTGGGTGTTGTGGCTCGGGAGGTTCCACCCGTGCAAGGGCCCCCATCTCGCCATCGACGCCGCCCGCGCGGCGGGCCGCCGCATCATCCTTGCCGGCAAGCTCACCGAACCCGCCGAACATGCCTGCTTCGACACCTACGTCCGGCCCCGGCTCGGCCCCGACGCCACCTACGTCGGCGAGGCCGACGCCGGCCGCAAACGCGAACTGCTCGCCACCGCCCGCTGCCTGTTGTTCCCCATCCAATGGGAGGAGCCCTTCGGCATGGTGCTCATCGAGGCGATGGCCTGCGGCACGCCCGTCGTGGCGCTCGGCAGGGGCGCGGTGCCGGAGGTCGTGGCCGACGGCCGCACCGGGTACGTCCTGCAGACCGTCGCCGAACTGCCCGAGGCGATCCAGTCGATCGAGCGGATCGACCCGCACGCGTGCAGGAAGCACGTGGAGCAATGCTTCAGCGCCGAGACCATGGCGGCGGCGTACGAACAGGTCTACTGGGAGGTTCTGCGATCCGGTCCCGCCCGGGCCCGGCCGGAAAGCGACGGGCCCGGGGGACTCGTCAGCGTTTCATGATGGCGAACACGCCCCAGCCGAGCAGCGGCCGCTGGAACCGGGTGTAGAGCAGCGGCTCCCGCGACAACTCGGCCCGCATCTCGGGAGCGAGCTCGTCATCGGGGTTGGCCTCCAGCCAGGTCCGGATGTTCAGCCACTGAGCGGCGACGTACCGATCCCAGCTGTCCTCATCGGCCAGAACCATCTCGACGACGTCGTAGCCCAGGCTGTCGAACAGCTCGATCAGCCCGGGCAGCGTCTCAAGATCCTCGCGCGATCGGACATGGCAGGCCTCGATGGCTTCCCGGCTGGGCGGCTCGGCACGCCAGAAGGGCTCGCCGACGAGGATCATGCCGCCCGGACGCAGGCTGCGTTCGAGCAGCGCGACGGTCCCGGCGACGCCCTGGCCGATCCAGGTCGCCCCGACGCACGCCGCGACGTCGACGGGCTCGGCCGCCACGTGAGTGGAGGCGTCGCCGTGCACGAACGTCACCTGATCGGCGACGCCGAGCTCGGCGGCCCGCTTGCGCGCGGCCGCGAGGAAGACCGTGCTGATGTCCACGCCGGTGCCGGTGACGCCGTGATCGCGGGCCCAGGTGGCCAGCATCTCGCCCTTGCCGCAGCACAGATCGAGGACGGAGGCACCCGGCCGCAGGCCGATCGCGGCGCCCAGGGTGGCGAGCTTCTCCGGCGTGTACGGGTCGAGAATCCGGTGGCTGTGCTCCCGGATGGTGTGACTACGTGGCAGGTCCAACGGAATGAGTCCTAACGTGCGCTGGTCGAATGATCGAGTCGGTGAGATGACGCACGTCACGGACCGGCATATAAGTCGACTCCTCCGTCATGAATGGCGATTGATCAGGGACGTTAATCCGTGATCGACGACGCGGGCAACGGGATTTCCCGCGGATGAGACCCACGTCACTTTTCTCCCGCGGATGTCACATATCGACTCCTCTGCGGGCTCAAGGCAGCAGTCACACAGAGAGGGGGACCTGTGATGCCCGATGCCACCCAGGTGTTCGCCGACCATCGCGAGCTGCTGTTCTCCATCGTCTACAACATGCTGGGCAGCGTCGCCGACACCGAGGACGTGCTGCAGGAGACCTGGCTGTCCTGGTCGTCGGCGAACCAGGATCGCATCGACCACCCACGTGCCTACCTGGTGCGCATCGCCGTCAACCAGGCTCTCGCCCAGCAGTCGGCCCTGCGCCGGCGCCGCGAGACCTACGTCGGGTCCTGGCTGCCCGAACCCCTCGTCACCGCGGCTGACGCCGCCGACCACGCGGTGCGGGCGGACACGCTCTCGCTCGCGCTCCTGGTGGTGCTGGAAACGCTGACGCCGCTGGAGCGGGCGGTGTTCATCCTGCACGAGGTGTTCGCCTACCCGCACACCGAGATCGCCGCCATGATCGATCGCAGGCCCGCCGCCGTGCGCCAGCTCGCCCACCGGGCCCGCGAACACGTCCAGGCCCGCCGCCCCCGCACCCAGGTCGACCCGCACCTCCAGAAGCAGGTCACCGAGCGGTTCGTGGCCGCCGCCTTCGGCGGCGACCTCCAGCACCTGATGGAACTCCTGGCGCCCGACGTGACCCTGTGGTCCGACGGCGGCGGCAAGTCGAACGCCGCCGGCCCGCGTCCCATCCGCGGCCGCGACAACGTCGCCCGCGTGCTCATCGCCAGCGCCGCCCAGCCCCTCGACGGCCTCGACGTCCAATACCGTCAGGTCAACGGCGACCCCTGTGCGGTGCTGTTCGTGGAGAACGCCCCGTACGCGGTCATGGTCGTCGACCTGAACCCCGACGGCTCCCTGGTCCGCGACGTCTACACCGTCAGCAATCCCGACAAGCTCGCCCACGTCCCCGAGGGGACCGCCGAATGATCCTCAGATCCAGCCTTCCTCCCAGGCCCGGTGCGCGGCCGCGTGGCGGGAGCTGACGCCGAGCTTGGCCATGGCCGCCGACAGGTAGTTGCGTACCGTGCCCGGCGCCAGATGGACCTGGGCGGCGATCTCCCTGATCGAGGCGCCTGTCCGTGACACCCGCAGCACCTCCAGCTCCCGGTCGCTGAGCGGGCAGTCGTCCTCGATCAGCGCCGAGGCGGCGATGTCCGGATCGACGTACCGTCGTCCGGCCGCGACGTCGCGGATGATCTCCGCCAGCCTGGCGGCGGGTGTGGTCTTGGGCACGAACCCGCTCACGCCCGCCGACAACGCGCGGCGCAACACTCCCGGCCGGGCGTGCCGCGTGACCAGGATGATCTTGATAGAGGACTCCATCCGGATCTCCTCGGCGGCACGCAGGCCGTCGGCCGGCGGCATCTCCAGGTCCAGCACGGCGATGTCGGGCTTGTGCTCGCGAGCCAGGCGCACCGCGTCGGTGGAGGTGGCCGCCTCGGCGGCCACGGTAAGGTCCTCCTCCAGCTCCAGCAGCGCCGCCAGGGCGCCCCTGATGAGGTCCTCGTCGTCGGCGATCAGCAGCCGGATCATCGTGCCTCCGCGTCCGGGGTCGTCGCGGCAAGCGGGTCGTTCGGGTCTTGGGCCGGGGCGGCGCGCCGATCGTGCTCGGATCCCCGGCCGAACGGCTCCACCGGCAGTGCGGCCGCTACGACGAAGTGGTCGCCGTCATGCCGCCAGGTCAGCTCGCCCCCGGCGCCTCGCAGCCGCTCAGCGAGCGTATGGAGGCCGGTGCCCAGACCAGGGCCTGCGTGCGCACCGGCCCCGGCACCCGGATCGGCCCCGGCACCCGGATCGGCCCCGGCACTCGGATCGGGGCTGGTTTCCGGACTGGGGCCGCGCTGGGTGGGCGCGCCGTCGTTGCCGATCTGGAGGCAGGCCAGGCCGCCGGCGATCCGGTAGGCGACCTCGGCGTGCCGGGCGCGGCTGTGGCGCAGCACGTTGGTGGTGGCCTCGCGCATCACCAGGCCCAACAGATGCCTGCTCAGGGCGGGGAGAAGGTCAGAGGCGGTGGCCGGGTCGAGCTCCATCCGGGCGTCGATGCCGGCCGCGGCGAGGACTCTGGTCGCGTTCGCGATCTCCTCCTCCAGCGTGACACGGCGGTAGCCCTGGACGACGGCCCGGGTGTCCCGCAGCGCGTCCGTTGCCAGCCGGCGCACCTCCGTCATCTCCTCGGCCGCCCGAGCCGGGTCGGCCAGCGCCAGCCGGGCCGCCAGCTCGCTCTTGAGCGCGATCACCTGCAGGTGGTGGCCCTGGATATCGTGCAGGTCGGCGGCGAAGCGCAGCCGCTCGTCCTTGACCGCCAGCTCCGCCGACAACCGGCGGGCCTCGTTCAGCCGCTCCGCGACGTCCCACGCCCACAACATTCCGAGCGTGACCCAGCCGGTGAAGAGGACCAACCCGGCAGGGAACGCCGCAGCGAACACCACTCCCTGCTCCGAGACCGCGGCCGTAACTCCGCCGAGGACCGCCGCGACCGCCGCCGCCGCGACGATCAGCAGCCACCGGCGCCGAGCCGGCAAGAACATCGCGACGATCGAGACCATCATCGCCGGGCCGAACGACCAGAGCCCGTAGTCCCGCAGGGCGAGCAGGATCCCGCCCAGCACCACCGCGCCCACACCCCCGGCCACCAGCCACCGCACGGGCGGCCGACCGGATGGGGCTGCGCCGCGCGACTCGAGCGGGGCACGCGGGAGGCGGCGGCTGATCGACACCGCTATGGCCGACACCGTGACCGTCAGGGCGCCCACGGCGGCGAGCCGGGCCACGACCGGCACCGCCGGGTCCGTGATCCGGCTCCTGACGCTCCAGACCAGGAAGAACGCGGTGACGCCGAAGAGACTCCACCACGTGTAGCGCCGGAAGTTGGTCAGCCCCGTCCCGGGATCGACCGGCAGGTCACGCACGCGGCCATTGTCGCAGCAATCCACCGCGCCGGCCCGCCGCCGTCGCGCCCCGACCCGCTGATGACAAATGTCACGCGAGCGTGTGACACGTGCACGCCTGGACGTGCGGTTTCGGCGCTACCGAGGGGGTGTACGCATCGGCGAGCCTGGAGGTCATCCATACCTCACCCCCGTATAAGGAGGCCTTCCATGCAAGCCGCGAATCCCGCACCCACTCCCAGTCGCTGGATCGGCATGCTCAAGGACCGCTGGCCGAGCGCCGTCGCCATCGGGCTGACGTTCCTCTCGTTGAGCAGCGGCAGCGACCTGAGCGGTGAGGTGGAGAGCCTCGCGCAGGCTCTGCCCGCCCTGCCACTGCTGTATCTCGTCGTCGCCAAGCTGCGCAGGCCCGCGCTGTCGTGGCCGCTGCTCGGCGTGGGCATGGTGATCATCGTCGGAGCGCGGCTGCTGGATCTGGTCGCGCCGTCCACGGTCTTGCTCGCCCTGGCGCTGGTCGTGCTGGTCTGGGGCGTGATCGACGGGCACCTGCGCCGCCCCGGCGAGTTCAGGATCCAGGCGATCGGCATGATCGGGTTCGGCGCGCTGGCGCTGGCCGGACTGGTCGTCGACCCGGAGGCAGGCCGTTACGTGGTGGCGGCCGGATGGTTGCTGCACGGCGTCTGGGATTTCGTGCACCTGCGACGTGGCAAGGTGGTGGCCCGCTCCTACGCCGAGTGGTGCGGCGTGCTGGACGTGCTGATCGGGCTCGAGTTGATCTTCCTGGTGTGACGGCCCGAGCGAGGTGTCTCGCAGCCGTCAGAGCGGGCGGCCGGTCAAGGGCTGCTCGCGGTGCGGGCCGTGGCGACACCCCGTGTCCCCTCGCCGCCCCAGGCAGGCGCGGGACACGGGGTGATGCTCAGCGATCAGGAGGTCGTAGTGGGCGAGGAACTCGGCGAGGGCGAGGAGGTCGGCGGCTGGCCGGGCTGGTGGTCGCCGTGCCAGCGGCCGCCCTTGCCGCGCCAGCCCTGCCCATCGCGCCCTTGCCCGTCACGCAGGGTCGTGTCGTGGATCGCGACGGCCGTGGCCGTGCCGCCCTCCACCGTCGCCCTGACCATGACCTTCTGCCCGGTCTTCACCGCGTCGATGCCGTCGCCGCCGCGGTTGATCCGGGTGTCGCCGTTGACCACGTACTCCCTGGTGTAGCCGTCCTCGCTCTTGACCGTGACCGAGTCCTGGTCGATGGCTGTGACGTCGCCGTACTGGGTGGCGACGGTCACGTACTTGCCGGTGCCGTCGGGTACGACGAACTCGCCGTGAATGGAGTGGCCGCCGAAGCCCATCTTGCGGCCCCAACCCCGGTTCTGTCCCGGAGCCTGGTCCGTCGGCGTGCCGGAGCTCGCCGACGGTGTGGCGGTGCCGGTGGCCGTGGGCGTCGGGGACGGTGAGGGCGAGAGGGCCGCCGCGGCGGCGACGCCTGCGCCCGTGACCACGACGAGCGCGGTGGTGCCGACGAGCAGCAAGGAACGGGGGAAGCGGCGCCTGGGCGGCTCGTGCTCCAGTGTTTCCGCGGTGCTGAATCCATCCGGCCCAGGGGTCATGTTTCGTCCTCCCGATAGGTCTGCGATGGGACAACAGTGCATCAAAGCCCCTAAGATTGCCGTAAACGGTCTTAAGTTCCGACGTGCGCCGCGGTGCGCCGCGCTAATCGTCGAGCAGGTCGGACAGGTCCAGGCCGCTCTGGTCGGTGAGCAGGGCGGGCGCAGCGTCCTTCAAGGGCTGTTCGGTCCAGATGCATTTGCCGGTGGCCGTGTAGCGGGTGCCCCAGCGATGGGCGATGGCGGACACCAGTTGGAGTCCGCGTCCTCCTTCGTCGGTTTCGGCGGCGCGGCGGATGCGGGGTGTGGTGAGGCTGCCGTCGGAGACCTCGCAGGTGAGCACGTTGCTACGGAGCAGCCGTAGCTGGATGGGGCCCTTGGCGTGGCGGACGACGTTGCCGACCAGTTCGCTGGCCAGCAGTTCGGTGGTCGTCGAGAGGGCGTCCAGGTCCCAGGTGCTGAGCTGGGTCCGGACGTGTTTGCGGGCCTCGCCCGCGGCTTTGGGGTGCTCGGGCAGCGGCCAGGAGGCCATGTCGTCGCCCGGCAGCGCGTGGGTGCGGACGATCAGCAGGGCGGCGTCGTCGGCGGTCTCCGCCCTGGGCAGCAGGGTGCGGGTGAGCCTGTCGCACAGGGCTTCGAGGCATTTGGCGCAGCGAAGCCCCGTCGCATCCGGAGCGGCGGAGTGCTCCTGGTGCGGGCACGACGTTCCGGGCAGAGCCTCGCGGATCGCGCTGTTGAGGGCCCGGGCGAGATGGGCCATGCCCTGGTCGATGTCGAGGGCGGAGGATTCGACCAGGCCGTCGGTGTACAGCACCAGCAGACTGCCTTCGGGCAGTTCCATTTCCACGGTTTCGAAGGGCGGGGTGGCGGCGCCGAGGGGTGAGTTCGGATCGGCGTCGGGAAAATGCACGCTGCCGTCCGGGTGCACGATGGCGGGCGGGGGATGGCCGGCGCGGGTGAGGACGCACGCGCGGGTGGTGGGGTCGTAGACCAGGTACAGGCAGGTGGCGTAGAAGTCGTCGCCGAGGTCGCTGACCAGGCCGTTGAGGTGGGAGAGCAGCTCGTCGGGAGACAGTTCCAGGTCGGCGAGGGTACGGACGGCGGTGCGCAGGCGGCCCATGGTGACCGCCTCCGACACGCCGTGCCCCATGACGTCGCCGATGACGATGGCGACCCGGTCCGCCGACAGCGAGATGACGTCGTACCAGTCGCCGCCCACCTCCATCTCCTTACCGGCAGGCAGATAGCGGGCCGCGGCGGTGACCGCGGGCAGCTGCGGCAGCTCGCGCGGGAGCAGGCCGCGTTGCAGCTCCTTGGCGCGCGTGTGCTCCCTGTCGTACAGGCGGGCGCGCTCCATGGCCTGGGCGACCAGCCCACTGAGTGCGGTGAGCAGGTTGCGCTCCTCGCCGGTGAACTGGCGCGGCTCGGCGAAGGAGAGGACACAGCTGCCCACCGGGCGTCCCGAGGCGATCAGCGGCAGGAAGGCCCACGCCTTCTTGCCTCCCGCCGCGGCCAGGTCGGCCGTCTTCGGGTAGCGCTCGATGTACTCCTCGACCGAGGTGATGAACAGCGGGCTACGGTGACGCAGAACCTCCGCGATCGGGAGACCCGAGCCGGCCGGTATCCGGGAGACCCGGTCGATGAACTCCTTGGAGTATCCGGTGAACCCGACCGGCCGCAGGTGGTCGCCCTCCCGGAAGGCGAGCATCAGCCCGGAGGCGCCGAATGACGGCAGGATGTGATCGGCGGAGGCGTCCGCGACGTCCTGCACCGTGACGGCCTCGGCCAGCGCCCTGGTCAACTGGCTGATACGGCCGGCCCGCTCCACGGCGGCGCGCTCGGAGTCGTGCGTCTGCGGTCCTGCCACCGTCTCCAGGGCCTCGTGTGTCCTGGTGACGTCCCACAGGGTGCCGACCATGCGTGCCGGTTCACCGTTCTCGTCGACGACCAATCGCCCGCGGGAGCGTACCCAGCCGACCGTCCCGTCCGGGCGGCGCACCCGATACTCGCAGTTGTACATCCTTCCCAGGCGGATCGCCTCGTCTATGTCGGACAGCACCCACGGCAGATCGTCAGGGTGGACGACGCCCATCCAGGTCTCGATCCGCCCATCGAAGGTGTCAGGATCGAGGCCGAACACGGTGAGCGTCGCGTCGTTCCAGATGACGTCACCGGTCCGGATGTCCCAGTCCCACGTGCCGAGCGCCGGCAGATCCTGCTGCAGATGGGAGGCAGTGGGCTGTTCCTGGCACTCCGCGAGCATCGAACCAGGCGGAGGTCCGGAAGGCTTGCTCAGGTGTTCGCCGGCCCATCGGCCCAGCGTCTCGAGAAAGGCTCGTTGCCCGGCCGACGGCTCGTACGAGGAGAGCGTCAGGACCGACATCGTGCCGACCGGCCCGCCCCGGCCGAGCAGCGGGATCGCCGCCATCGCCGTGCCGGCCGGTGGCCTGCCCACCGTCGCGTCAGGTTCGCGCATACTAGGGACGACGTTCGCCAAAGGCGCCCACACGAAGGCAACGTCCCGGAATGCGCGCGCGGGGGCGAGCGGGCCGTTCCCCTCGACACGCTCCCATTCCTGGGCGAAGGCGGGGGGCAGGCCGCTGGTCACCACCAGGCGCAGCCCGCCACCGAGACCGGGACGGCCAAGATGCACCATGCCGCCCAGCCCGGCGAGATCGGCCACCGCCTGCTGGATCGCGAACCGGAGGAGTTCGATCCCCCACAGATCGTCGCCGACCACCGACAGCAGCCGTTTCCGCTCCTCAGAAATCCGGTCCGCCTCCGTGGACTGCGGACCTGGCGCATGCTGGTCGCCCATCCCCTTACCCTGCCCTTCACCACGTCGCCAGGGTCTTCATCAGGGTCAAGATGGGGGAATATGTAACAAGTATAACTACCCAGCGCACACGGACCATCGCTCAACTCGCAGGCGAGGAGTTCAGCCGCTCGCCCAACTCGAACACGAGAGCGGCGCGGTGATGTGGTCCGTGCGGCCACATCACCGCGCACCGAACTCCGCGCTGAGCCCGCCGGATCAACGCCACGACCGCGGGCTCGCTCACAGCGTCCAAGCCCGCCATTCGGGCGGCATGTCACGCCACGTGGGGCAACCATCGCCTGACGTTTCCTAAACTTGTACTGTTCGTTGTCTTGAACTATTCGTGTTTATGCAGATAGGTTTGGCCCATGACCGCACCCCAGACCCCGACCGCCGCCGAGGAGCTGCGCGGGGCAGGCCTGCGGGTGACGGCCGCCCGAGTCGCGCTGCTCGACACCGTTCGGCACGGTGACCACCTCGACGTCGAGGCGATCGCCTCCGGGGTGCGCGATCGCGTAGGCCATGTCTCCCTTCAAGCCGTGTATGAGGCTCTCCACGCGCTCACTGCGGCGGGACTCCTACGCCGCATCGAACCGTCCGGCAGCCCGGCCCGGTTCGAGGGACGCGTCGGCGACAACCACCACCACGTCGTGTGCCGGTCGTGCGGTGTCGTCGCCGACGTCGACTGCGCGGTCGGCGAGGCGCCCTGCCTGACCGCGTCCAACGACCAAGGCTTCGTGATCGACGAGGCCGAGGTCATCTACTGGGGCCTGTGCCCCAACTGTTCCAGCGCCCGCAACTCTTGAGCACCGATAACCCATAGTCCGGAAGGATTCCCAATGGCTGAGAACCCTGATGCAATCGTCACAGACGCGAAGACTGAGGGCGAAGGCGGCTGCCCGGTCGCGCACACGCGCGCCCCGCACCCGACTCAGGGCGGCGGAAACCGCCAGTGGTGGCCGGAGCGGCTCAACCTGAAGATCCTCGCCAAGAATCCCGCGGTGGCCAACCCCCTCGGTGAGGAGTTCGACTACGCCGAGGCGTTCAAGACCCTCGACCTCCCGGCCGTGAAGCAGGACATCGCCGAGGTGCTGACGACCTCGCAGGACTGGTGGCCGGCGGACTTCGGCCACTATGGCCCGTTCATCATCCGGATGGCCTGGCACAGCGCGGGCACCTACCGGATCAGCGACGGTCGCGGCGGCGGCGGCGCCGGCCAGCAGCGCTTCGCGCCCCTCAACAGCTGGCCGGACAACGGGAACCTCGACAAGGCCCGCCGCCTGTTGTGGCCGGTCAAGAAGAAGTACGGCCAGAAGCTCTCGTGGGCCGACCTCATGATCCTCGCCGGCAACGTCGCCCTGGAGTCGATGGGCTTCAAGACCTTCGGCTTCGGCGGCGGTCGTGCGGACGTCTGGGAGCCCGACGAGGACGTCTACTGGGGTCCCGAGACGACCTGGCTCGGCGACGAGCGCTACACCGGCGACCGGGAGCTCGAGAAGCCGCTCGGCGCGGTCCAGATGGGCCTCATCTACGTCAACCCGGAGGGCCCGAACGGCAACCCGGACCCGCTCGCCGCGGCCCGCGACATCCGTGAGACGTTCCACCGGATGGCGATGAACGACGAGGAGACGGCCGCCCTGATCGTGGGCGGTCACACCTTCGGCAAGACCCACGGTGCGGGCCCGTCGGAGCACGTCGGCCCCGACCCCGAGGCCGCGCCGCTCGAGGAGCAGGGCCTCGGCTGGAGGAACACCTTCGGCACCGGCAAGGGCGCCGACGCGATCACCAGCGGTCTCGAGGGCATCTGGACGAACACCCCGACGACGTGGGACAACAGCTTCCTCGAGATCCTGTACGGCTACGAGTGGGAGCTGTTCAAGAGCCCTGCCGGCGCGTACCAGTGGCGGCCGAAGGACGGCGCCGGGGCGGGCACCGTCCCCGACGCCCACGACCCGTCGAAGCGCCAGGCCCCGACGATGCTGACGACCGACCTGTCGCTCCGGTTCGACCCGGTCTACGAGCAGATCACGCGGCGCTGGCTCGAGCACCCCGACGAGCTCGCGGACGCCTTCGCCCGGGCCTGGTTCAAGCTGACCCACCGTGACATGGGCCCGATCGTGCGCTACCTCGGCCCGGAGGTCCCGGCCGAGACGCTGCTGTGGCAGGACCCCCTGCCCGCGGTGACGCACGAGCTCATCGACGCTGAGGACATCGCCTCCCTCAAGGGCCAGATCCTCGCCTCGGGCCTGTCGGTGTCCGAGCTCGTGTCCACCGCGTGGGCGTCGGCCTCGTCCTTCCGCGGCAGCGACAAGCGCGGCGGCGCCAACGGTGCGCGCATCCGCCTCCAGCCGCAGAGCGGGTGGGAGGTCAACGACCCCGACCGGCTGGCGACGGTGCTCGGCACCCTGGAGGGGATCCAGAAGGCCTTCAACGGCGCCCAGACCGGCGGCAAGCAGGTCTCGCTCGCCGACGTGATCGTGCTCGCCGGTGCCGCGGGCGTCGAGCAGGCCGCCAAGAACGCCGGCTTCGACGTCCAGGTGCCCTTTACGCCGGGCCGCGTGGACGCGTCGCAGGAGCAGACCGACGTGGAGTCGTTCGCCCCGCTCGAGCCGACCGCCGACGGGTTCCGCAACTACCTCGGGAAGGGCAACCGGCTGCCGGCCGAATACCTGCTGCTCGACCGGGCCAATCTGCTGACCCTGAGCGCCCCCGAGCTGACGGTCCTCATCGGCGGCCTGCGCGTCCTGGGCGCGAACTACCAGCAGTCGCCGCTCGGCGTCTTCACCACGACCCCCGGGTCCCTGACGAACGACTTCTTCGTCAATCTGCTCGACCTGGGCACGACGTGGAAGGCGACGTCCGAGGACCAGAACAGGTTCGAGGGTCGCGACGCCGACACGGGCGAGGTCAAGTGGACCGGCAGCCGCGCCGACCTCGTCTTCGGCTCGAACTCCGAGCTGCGCGCGCTCGCGGAGGTATACGCGAGCGATGACGCGAAGGAGAAGTTCGTGAACGACTTCGTCGCGGCGTGGGACAAGGTCATGAACCTCGACCGGTTCGACCTCGTCTGATCATGACGTCCAGGCCGGCCGCACCGGCCGGCCTGGACGTCCGGTCAGCGACAGCCGTGTCCCCGTGCGGCAGGCCCAGCAGCGCCGAGGCCGCCGCCTGGCCTCGGCCATGGTCCAGCCGGGCCGCGAGGCGAGTCGCGTGCCGATCGCCCGCAGCACGTGGGGCATGCCGGCGGTGCGCCGGACCAGCGCGCGCACCGCGAACCCGCCCGACTGGTCGTCGAGAATGGCGCGGACCAGGCCGCCACCCTGCCGGCCGGTGGCGCCCACGACAGCAATGATCTTCTTGTCGGTCATCGGGACCAAGCTCCTCTTATGTGCTTGCGACCGGTCCTTCCGGTCACACCCCGATGAAAGCGCCGCGGCATTGACGCCTCATGCACGTCCGCATCACGTGCCGCGCATGCGGGTTGCGGGCTGAGGAACCCCAAGCCGCCGCGAACTTTTCGCGAGGATTGCGTGTCTCATGGCATGTGATCAAGCAAGTAATGGCGATGACGTTGGTGGCCGGCTCGGTTCTGGGAGGAGCCGGCGTGGCCCATGCGGACACCCCTGAGATCCCCAAGGGATTCCTGCTGACCGAGGCCGCGGCGACCGCGGGACCGATCATGGAGGGGGAGGAGTGGTGGGAGATCAGCAACAGGCTGTCCCGGCAGCTTGAACTCAACCCCTGCAACAGAAGGGCAACACCCCGCGACGGCCGGGTCGCGATGCGCACCATCTCGTACTCGAGCAGCGCCCCCTCCGGCAGCAGCGAACAGCTCGTGCTCTACCCGGACACCACGTCCGCGCAGGCTGCCTTCCGCAAGCTCCGGGCGGACCTGGCCAAGTGCCCGAAGAAGCCCATATCAAAGCGCAAGACCGACCCCATGTTCGGCTACGTCGGCAAGCCGTTGCGCATCGCAGACGAGGCCCTGTCCGTCGCGGGCTACTACGTCTACCCCAAGGGAAAGCGTGAGCTCGGCGAGCTGGGAGTCGTCGCCCGCCGGGGCGCCGCCCTGTTCCTCTACTTCGACGCCGGCGGCCCGGCGTCATCGGGCAAGAAGATCGTCCGCCAGGCGAAGAAGATGGCGACAAAGGTGTGTGACCTGCCTGGGGTGTGCGAGTAGGAAGTGATCGCGGGGCAGGGCGCCGCAGTTCGCGGGCGGTCTCTGGGGAAGAAATAAACAAGTGTTGAGATTTGCCCCCAGTCCTCCTAGCCTGAAGGCGACATGTCAGCGGAAATGACAGGGGATGTCGACATGTTCAAGGTCATCGGCGCGGGCCTTCCGCGCACCGGCACCACCTCGATGAAGGCCGCGCTGGAACGGCTGGGCTTCGCCCCCTGCTACCACATGGCCGAGGTGATGACCCACCCCGACCACGTCGACCGGTGGCTGTCGGTGGTCGCCGGCGAGGTGAAGACGCGCGAGGACTGGGAGCGGGTGCTCGCGGGCTATCAGGCGGCACAGGACTGGCCCGCCAGCCACTACTGGCGGGAACTGGCCGATGCCTTCCCCGAGGCGAAGGTCGTGCTCACCGTACGCGATCCGCACAAGTGGTACCCGAGCGTGCGGATGCTCTTGTCCGGCGAGAACCGCCCGGACCCGTCCGCAGATCTGGCCGACCTGCCCGAGTTCGTCCGCCAGGTGTTCGCGTCCATGGAGCGGATGCGGCCGGCGATGGACCAGATCGGCCAGGCCTACTTCGGGTCCGACTGGCACTTCGGGGGAGACATGGT
Source organism: Nonomuraea sp. 3N208 (assembly GCF_052245935.1). Taxonomy (NCBI): domain Bacteria; kingdom Bacillati; phylum Actinomycetota; class Actinomycetes; order Streptosporangiales; family Streptosporangiaceae; genus Nonomuraea; species Nonomuraea sp. 3N208. The sequence goes on from NZ_JBQQBR010000021.1 coordinate 114,042, forward strand.
GGACGAGGAGGCGGCCGTGGCGGTGTTCGAGCGGCACGTGGCGGCGGTGAAGGAGGGCGTTCCTGAGCAGCGGCTGCTGGTGTTCGATGTGCGGGAGGGATGGGAGCCGCTGTGCGCCTTCCTCGGCGTGGACGTCCCGGCCGGGGAGCCGTTCCCGCATCTGAACGACGCCGAGTCGATGCGGCAGGCGTTCGAGCGGATGAGCGAGGGCGACATGTCGGCGTTCCCGTTCGGCGACACCAGCCGCTGACGGGCCGGGGCCGGGCACGCCCGGTAGCATCGGCCTGCACGGGAGAGGTGACCATCAGTGACCAGTGCCGCCGAGCAGGCCGAGGGCGGGGAGCGCAAGGGCGAGCGCACCCGCCGCCGCATCCTGGAAGCGGCGCGGCGGGTGTTCGGGAGAGTGGGCTACGACCGCGCCACCATCCGGGCCATCGCCGCCGAGGCGCAGGTGGACAAGTCCTCCGTGATCCAGTACTTCGGCACCAAGCAGCAGCTCTTCCGCGAGGCCGTCGCCTTCGACATGGAGGTGGACGCGCTCACCGTGCGGGGCGACCCGGCCGCCTCGGCGGAAAACTACCTGCGTGCCATGCTCCAGCGCTGGGCCGCCGACCCCGACAGCCCGATGGCCGTGCTCCTGCGCACGAGCTTGACCAGTGAGGAGGCCGCCGAGCTGCTACGTAGGCACGTCACCAGCGAGGCCATCGACCGGATCGCCCAGCGGCTGGAGGGGCCGGACCCGCGGCTGCGGGCGGCGCTGGCCGGGGCGATCATGTTCGGCATCACCACCCACCGCTACATCCTGCGCACTCCAGACCTGGCCGGCGCTCCCCTGGACGACATCCTCCGCCTGGCCACACCGCTCATCCGCGCCCTTCTCGCACCGCCGGAAAACCCGAACGCCTGACTGTCTGCGGTGGCGCCGGGTGTCCGGCCGGATCGCCCGTTGGCCACCGCAGGCGTACGGGTCCGAACAGGCCGCTGACGCGCTGGCCGGGGAAGACGAAGTGCGTCGGGCTGACCTCGTCCAGGTATGGGCCGAGAGTGCCGAGAATGAGGATCTCGATGGTGTTGTCCCCGTCTTCCAGGCCGACGTCGAAGGTGTAAGGCGAGCACACCCGGATGCCGCACGGCCGTCCGTTCACCGTCACCTCCGCCGTGCCGCGGACCCTGCCGAGATCGAGGAGTCCTGGCCCGGCCGCGGCAGCGAACGTGGTGCGGTAGCGGACGCCGCCGCTGTAGCCGGCCAGCCCGCGTTTCTCCCAGTCCCCGAGCCGCATCCGGCCAGGACCGCAGGTGAAGCGCACCGGACCGGCGAGCGCCGCGCCCGACTGCGCGCCGGGCGCCCTCGTCACCTCCAGCTCGGTGCCGCCGGCGATCCGGACCGCGGCGCCGGATGCCGCGTCCACCTCGATCCCGGTCACTCCGGGCGGCGGATCCAGCAGGAAGCGCTCGGTTCCCGGCCGGGCGCCCGGCACGGCGAAGGTGGCAGGCAGCGCGGCAGGGTGCCCGTCGAGCCAGCCGGCCGCCGGCAGTGGGTGCGGCCGGGGACGCAGGTACAGCGCGGCGGGGTCGCCGTGCTGGCGGCGCCGTACCCGCGGGCGCGACGGCCAGTGGGGACCCGAGACCACCAGCCCATCCACCAGCACCCAGCCGTCCGACACCACCTGGATCGTGTTGTCGCCCCGCCGGAGCAGGCCGGCGACGTCGTAGCGGCGCACCCGCGGGATGCCGGCGTCCGCGTAAGGGTCGAAGCCGCCCTGCCTGCCCGCCTCCTCGCCGTTGACCAGTACGCGGCAGGGCGCCGTCGAGGCCACCTGCAGCACCTCGTACGGCGGCGCCCCAAGGCGCACGGTCGTCTCCAGCCGCGGCCCGCCGATCCACTCCGGCCGGGCGGCGTCGGCGGGATCGGCGACAAGGCACGCGTAGGCCCGCAGGTCGAGTTCCTCGTCCGGGACGAGGAGCAGCTCGAGCACATGCTCGCCGGGCGCCAGGGGCGAGCGTGAGACGGCGGCGTATCCGGCGTCGTCGAGTGGCTGCTCCGCGCCGTCCAGCCAGACGGTCTTGGCAGCGCCCGCACCCACCGCGAGCCACCCGCCACCGGGGGGCACGGTGAGCAGGCTGCGGAAGCGGGCCTGCTCACCCGCCCGCACGCGGCCGAAGGCGAGGAACTCGGCCGGCACGTGGCCCTTCGGCCCCAGCGTGTCGCGGTGGACCGGGTCCTTGCGCAGCCCGCGCGACTCCGACCACACCGAGGGCGTCCACGGGCCGTCCCCGATCCGCTGCTCGCCCCGCGGGCCGAAGGTGGCGTGCACGTGCTCGCCGCCGGGTGTGCGCAGCGTCCAGCGTTCGACGGTGGCGCTCGTAATGCCGAAGTCCGACCAGGTGTCGTCGAGGGTGGGCACGAGGTAGACGTCCCACTCCTCGCCGAGATCGAGCTCCTGCCGGTAGGCGGGAGGCGGCGGCGCGGGCGCGGCCTCGGTGCCGTCGAAGATCAGCAGTGCGGCCGGTCCGTCGTCGAACGGCACGATGACCTCCACCGCGTCGCCGTCCGCCCGGTACGGCAGCGCTCTCGGCTCGCCGCCGCCGAAGAGGTCCGCCAGCAGCGGCGTCCCCGAGACGCCCCGCACCTTGATCCGCATCTCCCGTGCGTACCTGCCGGGGTCGAAGTCGATGGCGGCGTCCAGCCAGCCCAGGTCGACGCCGCGTTCCTCGGGCCGGCCGACGCCGATCCTGCTCGCCATGGGGAACGCGGCCGGCAGGAACACCACAGTGGTGTCGCCGATCTCGCGTACCAGCGGCGGGACCGGCGCCTCCACCCGCCGGTCGAGCCCGGCCAGCGCCTGCCCCAGGTGCTCGCTCGACGGTGCGAACACCGCGCCGCCGGCCGCGAAGCGGGCGCGCAGCCGCGGTGAGTCCGGCAGCGCGGCCACGGCGACCAGCAGCCCGCCGCCGGCGGCGAACTCGTCGAGCCGGGCGGCGACGTCCTCGTCGATGGCCGTGACGGCGGGCAGGACGACGGCCCGGTAGGCCTCGGTGGAGACGGCCAGCCGCCCGTCCGCCACGCTCGCGCGCCGCACCGAGTCGTCGTCGATCACGTCGGCGTCGAGACAGAGCCGGTCAAGGGCGCCGGGTACGGCCGCGAACCAGGCCATGTCGCCCACGATCTCCCGGTAGACGCGCTGTGCCCGCGCCGCCTCGCCGTCCGGCTCGGCGGGCCCGTCCGCGGGCGTGCCCGCCCGCGCGGTCGTCGCGGGCAGCAGGACGGCGACGTCGCAGGCGTGCCGCCCCAGGGACAAGGCGGCGCACAGGCGGGTGACCGCGTCGGCGAAGACCCGGTGGTGCCTCCAGTACGGCTGGCGCCAGTCGGTGGACGGCGGCGCCCACTCCCACCAGCCGCGCCTGGTGGTGTAGTAGACGGCATGCGGGTTGTAGAGGGTGGCGCCCGCCCGCAACCAGGGCAGCAGCCAGTCGAAGGTCTCCTCAAGAGTGCCGCCCCACCCGCTGGAGTGGAACGCCTCGATCCAGGTGCGCGGCCTGCCGTAGAGGTGGGCGAGGGAGGAGTGCAGGCGCGCGTCACCGTGGTGGTCGGAGCCGGGCGCGCTGAACCAGCGGTGGGTCCGCGCATAGTCGGCGTAGAGCCGGACCCCGTCGACGGGATGGCCGGCCCGGGCCGGATCCTGCTGGTCGCAGCCGTTGAGCAGGCCGTGGCGCCGGTGCCAGCCGGCCAGAGGCCGGAAGAACGCCTCCTCGGCCAGCTCGGCCCGGGTGAGCTGGTACGCCTCCCAGTCGGGGTCGCCGAACGAGAACGGCCTGCCGCGCCGGGCCGCGTACTCCTCGGCGAACGTGGCCGACCACGTGGGCAGGGTCGGCAGCTCGTCCTGGAACGACCCCGCGATCACCCGGCCGAACCAGTGCCCGAGGCGGCGCTCGAACTCCCCGTGCACCCGGTCGAGCAGCACGGCGCACGCGTCGGGGGACAGGTAGTCGAAGCCGCGGCTGGAGACCGACCCGTCGGCCTCCAGCCATTGCCCGGCGAACTCCGGACGCTCCTGGACGAGGCGGGCCTGCAGGCCGGCCCCGGAGAAGCCGAGCTGGTCGTAGAACCACAGGAAGGCGCCCAGCTCGAAGGCGTCGCCGCAGACCCCGTCCAGCAGTTCCCACCACGCCTCGGACAGGAACGGCGGGTCGTCGGCGTCCGAGCCGAACAGCGGCCCCGACGGCGCGAGGTTGAGGATGACGAGATTGCGCACGCCCCCTTCGACCAGGCGCTCCATCTGCCATCGCAGCCGGTCGCGGCGCAGCGGCTCGCCGCTCCACCACCAGATGGCCGCAGGCGAGTGGGTGGCGGGCGGCTCGCGCAGCACGTCGTGGATGTTCATCCCTTGAGGCCGCTCGAGAAGCCCTTGATGACGTAGCGCTGCAGCGCCAGGAACACCACCACGATGGGCAGCGCGCCCAGCACGAGCCCGGCGAAGACCAGGCCGTGGTCGGAGACGTACTGGCCGACGAAGGCGAAGACGCTGACCGGGACCGTCTCGAAACCGGAGCCGCCGAGGTACAGCAGCGGGGTGAAGAAGTCGTTCCAGATGAACACCGCGTTGAGGATCAGCACGGTGCCGGTGATCGGCCGCAACAGCGGGAAGACCACCCGGGTGAACGCCGTCAGGTGCGAGGCGCCGTCGATCTGGGCGGCGCTGGCGTACTCGTGGGGCAGCGCGCGGATGAAGCCGGTGTAGAGGAAGACGGTGAAGGGGAGCTGGATGCCGGTGTAGAAGAGGATCATCCCGGCGTGCGTGCCGATCAGCCCGAGGTCGGTGACCAGCTGGTAGAGCGGGATCATGCCGAGCTGGAAGGGCAGCACGATGCCGAGCAGGAACAGGATGTACAGGCCGTAGCCGAGCCGGGTCTGCACCCGGGCCAGGAAGTAGGCGGCGAACGAGCCGAGCGCGATCAGCGCGATGAGGCTGACCACGGTGATCACCGTGCTGTTCACCAGGGACGGGCCGAGCGCCGCCGCCGTCCAGGCCTTGCCGAAATTGTCCAGCGTGGGCGGGCTGGGCAGGGCCAGCGGCGACTGCGAGATCTGCGCGGCGTCCTTCAGTGACAACGAGATCAGGCTGTAGACGGGGAAGAGGAACGCCACCGCCGCCGCGATCATCACGATCTCCAGCAGGAACGTCCTTCTCATACGGTCACCTCCCGGCGCCGCAGGTGGTAGACCTGCACCAGTGAGACGGCCGCCACGAACAGGCCCAGCACCAGGGCGATCGCGGTGCTGTAGCCGAACTTGCCGAACACGAACGCCTGCTTGTACAGCACCGTGGACAGCGTCTCGGTGGCGTAGCCCGGGCCGCCGTTCGTGGCCGCGAAGACCTGGTCGAACAGCTTGAGCCCGCCGATCGTGGAGAGCATCAGGTTGATCGTCACGGCGGGGGCGAGCAGCGGCCAGGTGACGTAGCGGAAGCGCTGGAAGGTGCCGGCGCCGTCGATCATCGCCGCCTCGTGCAGCTCCTTGGGCACGCCCTCCAGCCCGGCCAGGAAGATGACCATGGAGTAGCCGGCGTACTGCCACACGACCATGCCCGCGATCGACCACAGCGCCACCGACGGGTCGCCGAGCCAGTCGACCTCCAGGCCGAGCAGCCCGTTGAGGCCGGCCGACGGGTCGGGGTTGTAGACGTACTTCCAGAGGAAGGCCACCATCACGGGGCTGACGACCACAGGGGCGAAGAAGATCACCCGCAGCAGCGCCCGGCTCTTCAGCTTCGCGTGCACGCCGAGGGCCAGCAGCAGCCCCACGCCGTTCTGGACGATCACGATGGCCACGGTGAGCAGCAGCGTGTTGCCGATCGAGCCCATGGCCTGCTCGTCGCCGAGTAGCGTGCCGAAGTTGGCGAGCCCGACGAAGGACATGTCCTCGCCGATCCCGCTCCAGTCGGTGAAGGCGTACACGACGCCGCCGGCCGAGGGGTAGAGCACCACCAGCGCGTAGACGACGAGAGCGGGCGCGGCGAAGAGCCACGACGGCGAGGTGAGGCGGGAGCGCCGCCCGGCCGCGGCCGGGCGGGTGCGGGCCGGCTTGGTCGCGGTCACAAGGGTCACTTCTGGTAGGCCTCGTCCATCTTCTTCAGCGCCTCGTCGACCGTGGACTTGCCCGCGAGCAGCTCCTGGACGACCGCGAAGTGGACCGGCTGCACCTCGGCGTTGGGCCAGCGCTGGTCCATGAACGGCACCGCTCTGTCCTTGGTGAACGGCAGGAACGACTCCACGGCCGGATCGATCGTGGACGAGGCGTCCTGAGTGAGCGGGATCGCGGAGATCGCCTTGGCCCAGGCGTTGATGTTCTCCTGCTTGCCGAGGAAGTCGATGAACGCCTTCGCCTCCTCGACGTTCTTGCCCTTGGCGGCGGCGCCGAGCCCGACGACGACGCCGGCCGGGATCCATACCGAGGCGGCGTCGTCGGCCCCCGGGACCGGGAACATCGACAGGTCATCGGGCGTGGAGGCGGCCTTGCGGAAGTCGGGCAGCACCGCCGAGACCTGGATGGCCATGCCCGCCTTGCCGGTGGCCACCATGGAGATCTGCTGTTCGAACGTGGTGCCGTTCGGCTTGTCGTTGAAGAAGCCGCGCTTCTGCAACTCCAGGTACATCTCCATGGCCTGGCGCCAGCCCGACTGGGCGAAGGTGGTCTGCCCGGCCAGCTGCTTGTCGTCGAACGTGGGGTCCTTGGCGTAGACCGTCGAGGGCACCAGCGCGTACGTGATGAGCTGGGTGACCCACGGCGTCTGCGCGCCGAGCGCGATCGGCGCGACGCCCGACTTCTTCAGCTTGTCGCAGACCGCCAGGAACTCGGTCCAGGTCGTCGGTGGGGCGTCCACGCCCGCCTGCTCGAAGACCTTCTTGTTGTAGATCGCGCCGATCACCGACGACCCGGCGGAGTAGATGTAGGTCTTGCCGTCGAGCTGGAAGGCCGGTTTGAACCCGGCGGGGATCGTCTGGGTCCACGGCTGGGCGGACAGGTCCGCCAGCAGCCCGGCCTCGGCGATCTGGGACATCGACATCGCGCTGCCGTTGCCCGGGTAGACCACGTGCAAATCGGGTGCGTTGCCCGCGCCGAGCTGGGTGCGCACGGAGGTCTGCACCTGGTCGGTGGGGGCGTAGGAGGCGGTGACCCGCACCGTGGGCTTGACCTTCTGGTAGGCGGCCAGCAGCTCGTCCATGGGGGCCTTCTGGTCGGCCACGCCGATGAACTTCAGCTCCGTCGCCGCGGGCCCGCCGCCGGTCGTGGCGGTGGTCTCCGGCTTGGTGGAGCACGCGGTGGCGGCCGCCGCGACCGCCAGGCCGCCCATCATGCGGAAGAACTGGCCGCGGCTCACGCGGGCGTCGCGCAGGTCGGTCATGTCATGACTCCTCGGTCGTGCGGAAGAAGCGGTCCCCCGAGGCGCCCGGCGGGTCTGCCCGCCAGGCAGGCGGACGGCGGCGGCCCTCCCACCTGCCCAGGCCGATGCGAACGTTTTAATGACGGTCATGCGAAAGCGTTCCGAGCACGCCAGGCGACTGATTGTTAAATTAACAACAAGTTCTGTTAAATCGATGGATGGGGGGAGAGTATGAGTCGCCCAAGCGGAGTGTCAAGGGTAGGATTCGCGACCGTCCAAGCGAGGGTGGGAGCTCAGGTGAATTCGCGGCAGCACACCTCAAGCAGGTCCGCGCGTTGGCGGGACATGGCGGAGCTGATCGTGCGACAGGGCTCGGCGACGGTGACGGAGCTCGCGGAGGGCTTCGCCGTGAGTGTGATGACCGTCCACCGCGACCTCGACGAGCTGGAGCGCCAGGGCATGGTGCGCAAGGTCCGTGGCGGTGCCACCGCTCAGGCCTCCAACATCTGGGAGAGCAACATCGCCTACCGCCTCCAGGCGCACACCGCGGCGAAGGACGCGATCGCGCAGGTGGTGGCGGGCATGATCGAGCCGGGCAGCTCCGTCATGCTGGACGACTCCACCACGGCGCTGGCCGTCGCGAGGCGGCTGAGCGAGATGGCGCCCCTGACCGTGGTGACCAACTTCCTGGAGGCGATCAGGCTGCTCGCCGGCACTCCCGACATCCGGCTCATCGCGCTCGGCGGCGAGTACCACGCCACCCACGACTCCTTCCTCGGCCTCGGCTGCGTGGATGCGGCCGAGGCGGTGAGCACCGACGTGGTCGTGGTCTCCACCTCGGCGATCTCCGACCAGTACGCCTTCCATCAGGAGCAGGAGATCGTCCTGGTCAAGCGGGCGATGCTGCGCTCGGGCACGCGCCGCATCCTGGCCGTCGACGGCTCCAAACTGGCGCGGGTGGCCCTGCACCGGGTCGCGCCCCTCGACGATTTCGACGTCATCGTGGTCGACTCCAACGCCCCCGCCGAGATGCTGCAGCGGCTTCGTGACCGTCACCGGCACGTCGAAGTGGCACAGATGTAACACATCGGCTTGATATTTGTAACTTGAGTCTTGTTAGGAACTTGTGCTGCTTGCTACAAAGTGAGGGCTTTCGCCCCCCACGTGAGGAAGCAGTATGCACGACGTCGCCCGCCGTTCCTTCCTCGGACTCGGCGGCTCCGCCTTAGCCCTCGCCTTCACCGCCCACCTGGCCGATCCCTGGACGGCGCAGGCAACCGTCAAAGGCGACTACCCGTTCCAGCTCGGCGTCGCGTCCGGAGACCCGCTGCCGGACCGGGTGATGCTGTGGACCCGCCTGGCCGTCAAGCCGCTCGAACCCCTCGGCGGCATGCCGTACAACAAGATCGCGGTCGACTGGGAGATCGCGGAGGACGAGGCGTTCACCCGGCGCGCCCGGCACGGCTCCGTCTGGGCCACCCCCGAATACGGCCACTCGGTTCACGTGGACGCCAAGGGCCTGCGTCCCGGCCGCGAGTACTTCTACCGCTTCCGCACCGGCGGCCAGATCAGCCCGGTCGGCAGGACCAGGACGGCGCCGGCGCCGGGCAGCAGCCCCGAGAGCATGAAGCTGGCCTTCGCCTCCTGCGCCCTGTGGCAGGACGGCTACTACACCGCCTACCGGCATCTCGCGGAAGAGGATCCCGATGTGGTCTTCCACCTGGGCGACTACATCTACGAGTACGGCATCGTGCCCTCCGGCGGACTGCGGCAGACGCCGGTGCCCGAGCAGTTCCGGGTGCAGTGCGACACCCTCGACCGCTTCCGCGTCCAGTACGGGCTCTACAAGAGCGACCCCGACCTGCAGGCCGCGCACCAGCGGGCGCCGTGGGTCGTCACCTGGGACGACCACGAGGTGCTCGACAACTGGGCGGGTCCGTACGGGCCCGGCGGCGAGGTGAGCGAGCAGGACTACCTGGTCATCCGCGCCAACGCCTTCCGGGCCTACTGGGAGAACCTGCCTATCCGGGTGCCTGCCGTGCACGGCCCCGACGCGCGGATCCACCGCAGGTTCACCTATGGCGACCTCGCCGAGTTCAACGTGCTCGACACCCGCCAGTACCGCGACGACCAGGTGTGCGGCGACGGGCAGCAGGTCGGGTGCGCCGAGCGCCTCGACCCCGCCAGGCAGATGCTCGGCGCCGAGCAGGAGCGATGGCTGCTCGACGGCCTCGGCGCCTCGCGTGCCAAGTGGAACGTGCTGGCCCAGCAGATCGCCATGATCCAGCTCGACTACGACGCCTCGCCCGCTCAGCGGCTCAGCATGGACCTCTGGGACGGATACAAGGCCGCCAAGGACCGCGTGCTGACCGGCATGGTCGAGCGCCGGGTCAGCAACCCCGTCGTGCTCACCGGAGACATCCACTACAACCTGGCGGGCGAGCTCAAGACGAACTTCGACGATCCGGCCTCGGCCACGGTCGGCGTGGAGTTCGTCGGCACCTCCGTCAGCAGTGGCGGCAACGGCAACGCCGCCGCCGGCCTGCCGCCCGGCGGCCGCGACGCCGTCAACCCGCATCTGCGTTTCTCCAGCTATCAGCGCGGCTACGTGTCCTGCCAGGTCACCAGGAGCCAATGGCAGGCCGACTTCAAGGTCGTCCCCTACGTCGACCGACCGGGCGCGCCGGTCTCCACCAGGGCCAGCCTCGTGACGCTCGACGGCGTTCCCGGGCTGCACGCGCTCTGACAGGAAGGAACGATCATGCGTCACCTCACCGCCGCGCTCGCCGTCGCTTGCGTCGCCGCCCTGCTGGCCGCGCCGGCCGCGGGCGCCGCCCCCCGGCGGCAGGACCCCTCTCCCGCCGCTAACCAGCCCGCGACGGTCCCTTCGGTACGCGTCAAGCCAGGCACCTCCAAGGGCACCGGCGAGCTGACCCCCATCGCGGGCGCCGACCGGCTGATCGCCCCGCTCGGCGTGGACGCCGCCTGCCCGGCCAAGATCGAGATCGGCCTGCGCAGCGACGCGAAGAAGCCCATCTACGCCGACCTGTTCGTAGAGATCGACCAGCCGCTCTCAGCCTCCCGCTCCATGCTGTCGAGCTACCTGCCACCCGGTTACGAGCTCGGTGCGAAGCTGCTGGTCGCCGTCCCGCCCACCACTCCCGAGGGCGAATACGGCCTGCGGCTGCGCGCCGGCGAGCGGATGCTGGCCGTGCCCGTCGAGGTCGTCACCCTGGACCGGCTCGACAACGGCGGCAACCTGGCACTGCGGCGCCCCGTCACGGCCTCCTCCCAGCACACCAACGCCAACTACCCGCCCTGCAGCATCGCCGACGGCGACACGAGCTCCAACGGCTGGGCCGGTGGCAACGGCTGGAACGACGCCACGGGCCGGACCTGGCCCGACACCGTGTCCGTCGCGCTCGGCGGCGCCAAGCAGGTCTCCCGCGTGGATCTGTACACCCTGAACACCGAACGCTACCCGGCCGCGACCTTCGGGCTGCGCGACTGGGACGTCCAGACCGGGCTGAACGGCCAGTGGCAGACGGTCGCGCAGGTGCGCGGGAACGTCGCGGGCAGCGTGCGCTCCGACTTCGCGCCCGTCACGGCGGACGCCGTCCGCATCGTCGCGCTGGCCTCGAACGGCGCCAACGACTACACCCGCATCATCGAGGTCGAAGTTCGCTGACCGAAGGGAGACCCTCATGAGCACAATCACCCGAGGCACGCCGCCCCGCACCAAGGTGGGCCTGGTCGCAGGTGGGCTCGGCGCCTACTGGCCGCAGTTCCCCGACCTGCTGCCGCAGCTTGAGCGCTCGTCCGCCCGGGTCGCCGAGCGGATGAAAGCACTGGACTGCGAGGTGGTGGACGTCGGCTTCATCTCCGACGCCCAGGAGGGCGCCGCGGCGGCCGAACGGCTGCGCGCGGCGGGCTGCGACCTCATCGTCGGGTTCCTCACCACGTACATGACCGCCACCATGCTCGTGCCGATCGCCCAGCGCAGCGGCGCGCCGGTGCTGCTGATCAACCTGCAGCCGACCGAGTCCATGGACCACGCCACCTTCGACACTGGCCAGTGGCTGGCCTACTGCGGCGCCTGCCCGCTGCCGGAGATGGCCAACGCCTTCATGCGCTGCGGTGTCCCGTTCCGCTCGGTGTCCGGCTACCTCGAGGACGAGCGGGCCTGGGAGAAGATCGGTCGGTGGGTTCGCGCGGCGGGGGTCAGGGCCGCGCTGCGACGGGGCCGGCACGGCCTCATGGGCCACCTGTATCCCGGCATGCTGGACGTGGCCACCGACCTCACCCTGGTGAGCGCCAACTTCGGCGGGCACGTCGAGGTGCTCGAGTTCGACGACCTGCGGGTACGCGTGGAGAAGGTCACCGACGCCGAGACCGAGGAGCGGACGAAGCTGGCCCGCGAGGTCTTCGATCTGGCCGACACCGTCAACGAGGACGACCTGTCGTGGGCGGCCCGCGTCTCGGTCGGGCTCGACCGGCTCGTGGCCGACTTCGAGCTGGACAGCCTGGCCTACTACCACCGCGGGCTGGACGGGGAGATCCACGAGCGGCTCGGCGCCGGCATGATCCTCGGCTCGTCCCTGCTCACCGCCCGCGGGGTCCCGGCGGCAGGCGAGTACGAGCTCCGCACCTCTCTCGCCATGCTGATCATGGACCGGCTCGGCGGCGGCGGCTCCTTCACCGAACTGCAGGCGCTCGACTTCGCTCGCGGCCACGTGGAGATGGGCCACGACGGGCCCGCCCATCTGGCGATCAGTTCGCGCCGGCCGCTCCTGCGCGGCCTCGGCGTCTATCACGGCAAGCGGGGCTGGGGCGTCTCGGTCGAGTTCGACGTGGCACGCGGGCCCGTTACCGCGTTCGGCCTGCGGCAGCGTCACGACGGGGCCTTCGGCTTCGTCGTCTCGCAGGGGGAGGTGGTGGCCGGCCCGCTGCTGCAGATCGGCAACACCACCTCGCGGGTGGACTTCGGGTGCGACCCTGGCGAGTGGACCGACGCCTGGAGCGCCACCGGCATCTCCCACCATTGGGCACTCGGCACCGGACACCGCGTCGCCGACCTGCGGGCGGTGGCCGACCTGCTCGGGGCCGAGCTCGTGCACGTCCAGCCCTGACCCGCCGCCGGGAAAGTGGTGCTGGACGTCACCACTCGGCGCAGAGCCGGTCGGCCGCCCGGAACGCCAGTGCCATGATCGTCAGCACGGGATTGACGGCGCCGTTGGTGACGTGCACGGAGGCGTCCATGACGTAGAGGTTGTCATGGCCGTGGACCCGGCCCCATCGGTCCACGACCGACGAGCGCTCGTCGTCGCCCATCCGGCACGTTCCCGACTGGTGCTGTCCCGCGTACAGGGCCGGGGGAGCGGGCTCCCCCCACGTCCGCCGCGCGCCCGAGGCGAGCAGCCATTCGCGGGCCCGGCCGGCGATGTAGGCGGCGGTACGCACGGTTTCCTGATGGGTCGTGCCGGACAGGCGGGCGACCGGGATGCCCCACCGGTCGCGCACGTGGCGGTCGAGCCGCGTCCTCGCGTGCGGGCTGGGGATCTCCTGGACCGGACCGCCCACCCGCATGACGCGGCGGTAGTTCTCGCGCATGTACCGCTTGTTCTCCCTGCCCCAGCGGGGCAGGTCAGGAGGCAGATTGCGGGCCCAGAAGGCGATCGGCAGCACGGTGAACTCGTCGGCGAGCATCGCCCCGCCGACGAGCCCGTCATTGTGGTGTGCGAACTTGAGCGTCGCCAGCGAGACGCCGGGCCCGAGCCCGTCGTACACCGGCTCGGGCATCTCGCCGAGAGCCCATGCGTAGGGGTGGCCCTGGAGGTGCCGCCCCACCTGATCGTGGTTGTTGCCCAGCCCGTACGGCTCCCGCCGGGTCGATGAGTTCTGCAGCAGCCGCGCGGTCTCGATCGCGCCGGCCGCGCAGACCACCACCTCGGCCTCGACGACGTGGCGCGCCCCTGACCGGTCCACCCAGCGCACGCCGGTGACCCGGCCGGCGGAGTCGCATTCGACCCGTTCGGCGACCGCCTCCGGCAGCAGCCGGGCGCGGCCGGTGGCGAGCGCGCGGCGCAGCACCGTGTTGTGCGAGCCGTTCTTCGCCTCCGCCCGGCAGGCGAAGCCGACACAATGCTGACAGCGGGTGCACGCGGCCCGTCCGGCGTACGGCACCGAGTTGATCAGCAGGGGCACCGGCAGCACGTCCCAGCCGAGTGCGGCCGCGCCGCCGCGCAGGGCTCCGGCCTGCGCGCCCTCAGGAAGCGGGGGCATGGGGTACGGCTTGGCGCGGGTCCAGTGACGGCTGCTCGCCTGGTGGTCGCCGCAGACCCCGATCTCCCACTCGGCACGCTCGTAAAAGGGCGCGAGGTCGTCGTAGCCGATGGGCCAGTCGGCGAGGCTGCTCCCCGCGGGGACGCCGTACGTGCTCGCCATGGTGAAGTCGGAGGGCAGGAACCGCCACGCCTGGGCCCCGTAGAGCCGCGTGCCGCCGCCGACCAGCGTGGCGTTGCCGTGGAAGCCGGGCTCGTGCGCCCGCACCTGATGCTCGCGGCCCGTCGCGTCGACGAAGACCCGAGGACCGTCCTCGTAGTCCGGCCCGGATCGGTGGGGGTAGCGGGCGATGCGGTGATTGCGCAGGTGGTCGCGTCCGATCTGCTCGTACGTGAGGTCGCGGCCGCGTTCCAGCACGACCACCTGCTTGCCCGCCTCGGCGAGGACCGCGGCGGCGACCCCGCCACCGGCGCCCGATCCGATCACGACCGCGTCCACCCGCATCAGCCGCGTACCTCGAACCCGATCATGCGCCAGGAGGCGGCGTCGTGGTTGCCGCCGTTGTCCGGATCGCCGTAGAAGCCCTCCATGACGTGTCCCACCACCGTGCTCACGAACACCGTCGCGTCGAACGGCCACGGTGTTCGGGTGGTGCCTGCCTCCACGTCCCGCAGCAGCGCCTCGCGCCGCTCGCACGGGAGCTCGGGGAAGCGCGCGCCGTGCCTCTCCAGCGCCTCGGCCTCGACGGCGTCGAGCCCCGCCGCATAGGACGCGCGCAGGTCGGATCGCCCCGCCAGGTAGTCCAGGACACCGGCCTCGGTGCCGCTCGGGTACTCGTCGGCGGGGACGATCGTGTCGACGACCGCGCTCAGCGTGGCGGCCTGCTCAGGAGTCAGTCCCGGAAACGGGGCGCCCGGCGCTCGCACGTGCTCTCCACCTCGATCACCTGTTGCCCTGGTGTTGCGCCACGTCTTTCTGTCCTTTCCCAGGTGGATCGTATGACTTCTGCACATGACGGCGCAGCCACAGGGGATAAGCCGGACCGGTCCCGCGACGCCCGCATGCTCTGCAAAGACAAGGAAATGATCATTATCGGTGCGCTACAGGGTGGATTGGCCGGGGTAGGCCCACATGGGCAGGGCCCGTCACCGACGAGCGGGCGCTCGTGCTTGCTCGACGGGGGGAGTGGCCGGTGAAGGTCGTCGTCGATCTGACGCGCTGCCAGGGCTACGGGCAGTGCGCCTTCCTCGCGCCGGACGTCTTCTCCATGCGAGAAGAGGCGCTGCTGTACGACCTGGACCCTGGCGACGAGCGGCGCGAGCACGTGCTGCGGGCGGCCGCCGCCTGCCCGGTCCAGGCCATCCATCTCGACTGGACGGCGACGCGGCACATGGTTGAGCAGGCCGGTCCGCCCGCCCGGGGGAAGACCGACGGCCGCATCGTCATCGTCGGGGCTTCGCTGGCCGGGGCGCGGGCCGCCGGTGTGCTCAGGCGGGAGGGCTTCGCCGGATCGCTGACGGTGATCGGCAACGAGCCCTACGAGCCGTACGACCGGCCTCCCCTGTCCAAACAGGTCCTCACCGGGCAGGTGCCGCCCGACCACACCATGCTGCCCCGCCTGCGCGAGGTCGAGGCCGAGTGGCTGTGGGGGACCCCGGCGACCGGGCTGGACATGGCCGGCAAGCGGGTACGCCTGGCCGACGGCCGCGAGATCGGCTTCGACCGGGTCCTGCTGGCCACCGGCACCCGCGCCCGGCCCTGGCCGAACGAGGCCGAGGCCGCACTGGACGGCGTCCACACGCTACGCACTCTGGGGGACGGCGCCCGGTTGCGGCAGGCGCTGGCGGCACGCCCGCGCCGCGTGCTCATCCTCGGCGCCGGGTTCACCGGCTGTGAGATCGCCTCCGTATGCCGCGAACTGGACCTGCCGGTGACAGTCGTCGAACGCGGCCCCGCCCCGCTCGTCAGCGCGCTGGGCGGCGTGATCGGCGACGTGGCGGCGCAGATGCACCGCGAGCACGGCGTGGACCTGCGGTGCCACACGACGGTCACGGCCCTGGAGGGCGACGGGGACGGGCGGCTGCGCGGAGCACGCCTGTCGGACGGCAGCACCGTGGAGGCCGACGTGGCCGTCGTCGCACTCGGCTCCGTCCGCAACGTCGAGTGGCTGCAGGACTCGGGGCTCGCCGCCGGTGTCTGGGGTGTGGCCTGCGACGCGGGCTGCCGCGCCGTGGACATCAACGGCCTGGTCACCGATGACGTCTTCGTCGCCGGCGACATCGCGCGTTTCCCGCACCCGCTCTACCAGTACCAGTTCATGACGCTGGAGCACTGGGGCAACGCGGTCGCCCAGGCCGAGATCGCCGCCCACAACATGATCAGCGACCAGGCGCACCGCTGGCCACACCTCTCGGTGCCGGTGTTCTGGTCCAGCCAATTCGGGGTCAACATCAAATCGGTCGGCGTGCCCACTTTCGCCGACGAGGTGGTCATCACCCAGGGCTCGATGGCCGAGCGCCGCTTCGTCGCCGTCTACGGGTACCAGGGCCGCGTCACGGCGGCGGTCACCTTCGATCAAGGGCTCTGGCTGGACTTCTACCAGCGGCTGATCGAGCAGGCCGCGCCGTTCCCGCCTGAGTTCCGCCACGTCGACCGGCGCGAGGCCGCGGGGCCCGTACCCGCACGGGTCCCCGAACGGCTGGTCGCCACGGCGGGGGCGACCGTCGTGGTGACCGGTCACGATCCGGCGGAACGCCGCGCGTCGCTGGTGCACGCGCCGCAGAGCTGACCGCCCAGCAGGAGAGCCCAGACAGGAGTGCAGGCCATGACATCGCACAGCGTCTTCGAGCGGATCCTGGACCCGTCGGGCCGTGCCGATCCCTACCCGCTCTTCGGCGAGTTCCGCAACAGCCCGGTGGCGCGGCAGGAGGACGGCACGTATGTCGTCAGCACGTACCGCGAGATCGTCGCGCTGCTGCACGACCCACGCGTCAGCTCCGACCGCCGCAACCTCGCCTCCGCGGCCGAGGCGCCGGACGGCGCATTCTCGTTCATCGGGCTCGACCCGCCCGAGCACGACCGGCTGCGCCGCCTGACCATGCGCCACTTCGGCCCGCCGCACTCACCGGGCACCGTCGACGGGCTGCGTCCGGCGATGCTCGCCATCACCACCGAACTGATCGACGCCATCGCCGGCAAGCGCCGGGCCGACCTCGTCGACGAGGTCGCCTACCCGCTGCCGGTCGCGGTGATCTGCCGCCTGCTCGGCGTACCGGAGGAGGACGAGCCGCAGTTCCACGCGTGGGCCGACCAGATCATCGAGACGTTCGGCCCGGGGGAGAAGGATCGGGCTGAGAGGGAGCGGGAACGCCAGGCCGTGGCGCAGAAGCTGGAAAGCTACCTCGCCGGCCTTGCCGAGGACCGCCGGCGGCAGCCGGGGGAGGACCTGCTGTCCGGGTTCGTCACCTACCAGGGCCCCGAGGGCGGCATGACGCCGCAGGAGGTCGTCGGCACCGCGGTGCTGCTGCTGATCGCCGGACACGAGACCACCATCAACCTCATCGCCAACGGCATGCTCACCCTGCTACGCCATCCGGACCAGCTGGAACGCGTCCGCGCCGAGCCCGGCCTCATCGTCCCCGCCGTCGAGGAACTGCTGCGCTACGAGCCACCCGTACAACTCGTGTCCTCGCGGGTGGCCCTCGACGACATCACCATTGCCGGCACCACCATCCCGGCCGGATCGCCCATCGTCCTCGCCCTGGCCGCGGGCAGCCGCGACCCGGCCCACACGGTGGATCCGGACCGCTTCGACCCCTGCCGCGCCCGCAACGAGCACCTGGGCTTCGGCGGCGGCGTCCACTATTGCTTCGGCGCGCCGCTGGCCAGGCTCGAGACCCAGATCGCGCTGGCCGAACTCGTCCGCCGGCTGCGCAATCCCCGGCTGGTCGCCGACCCGCCGCCCTACCGGCCGAGCCCCGTCCTGCGCGGGCCATGCCACCTGTTGATCGACTACGATGGCGTCGAACCCGCGTGAGCCCGGGCACTCCCGCCTGCGGCTTGGGCCAGGGGTGGCTCTCGTCGTCCAGCGGCCCAAGACGTGGCCCGCAGTACGGGGCTGAAACGCCGGTTCGAATCCGGTCGAGAGCCGATGCCATCCTGCGGTGCTCGGATCGGCAAGGCACTGATCGTGCTGACCGCCGTCGGGCTCACCGGCATCACCAGCGGGCTGATCGCGATCCACTCGGTGTGATGCGCGGACGTCCGTCTCCTCGGCCGGACGGGCGTTCGTCCGGCCGACGTCAGGAGCTCGTGAGGATGACGAGTTGCCGGGTCGCTCGGGTCATCGCGACATAGCGGTCGACCGCTCCTTCGATGCCCTGGCCGAACGCCTCTGGGTCGATGAGGACGACCAGGTCGAATTCGAGCCCCTTCGACAGCTCCGGGGTCAGCGACTGGACCCGGGACGTCGTCCGGAATGTGGGATCCCCGATGACGCAGGCGGTCCCGTCGGCATGTGCGGCGAGCCAGGTGTCGAGGATCGAGCTCAGATCCGAAGCAGATCCGTGTACGACGGGGACGCCGCTGCTGCGGATGGAGGACGGCACGTTGGCGTCCGGGAGCACGGCCCGGATGACCGGCTCGGCTTCCGCCATGATTTCTTCCGGCGTCCGGTAGTTGATGCTCAGGGAGGCCAAGTTGATCCGGTCGAGCCCGATCCGCTCGAGCCGTTCCTGCCACGACTCCGTGAACCCGTGCCTGGCCTGGGCACGATCCCCGACGATGGTGAAGCTCCGGGACGGGCACCGGAGCAGCAACATCTGCCACTCCGCATCGGTCAGTTCCTGAGCCTCGTCCACGACGATGTGCGCGAACGGGCCGGCGAGCCGGTCCGGATCGACGCCGGGCAGTGCGGTCTCGTCGACCAAGGCGTCCTGGATGTCCTGTCCGCGCAGCATCGTCACCAGACCTTCACCGTCGTCATCGGTCTCGAGCAGGTTGTCGACGACCTGCGCCATGCGCTCGCGTTGGGCGGCGACGGCGGCGTCATGCCGACGCTTGCGTCGCGACGCCTCCGGGTCGCCGAGCCGCTGCCGTGCTGTGTCCAGGAGCGGCAGGTCGGACACGGTCCAGGCCTGGGCGTCCGTACGCTGCAGCCGCTGAACCTCATCGGGGCTGAGCCAGGGAGCGCACATCCGCAGGTAGGCGGGCACCGACCACAGGTCTCCGACGAGGTCAGCCGCTTCGAGCAGCGGCCACGCGCGGTTGAAGGTCGTGAGCAGCTCCCTGTTCCGCATCAGCGACTTGCGGAGCAGGTCGGCCGGGGCTTCGCCGTCATGCTTGTCCACCAGGATCGT
Organism: Nonomuraea sp. 3N208; assembly: GCF_052245935.1. Lineage (NCBI taxonomy): Bacteria > Bacillati > Actinomycetota > Actinomycetes > Streptosporangiales > Streptosporangiaceae > Nonomuraea > Nonomuraea sp. 3N208. The sequence goes on from NZ_JBQQBR010000021.1 coordinate 133,063, forward strand.
GAGCAGCTCCTGCCAGATCTGGTCGCGCGCCTCGTTGTGCGGAGTACCGGGTTCTGCTGCTTCGAACGCCTCGGCCCAATCCTCGGCGCTCAGCCAGATGTCGGACCAGTGGGTCGTGACCGTCATCCCCTTGGTGGGCGGGTTCTCGTAGAACCTGACGGCCGGCTCGATCGCCTTCACCAGGTTCGCGGACGACTTCAGGCGGGCCACGTCCGGGTCGGCCTCGATCGCTGCTGCGGCGCCCTCCGCGACGAGGTCCCGCAGAGTGCAGGTCTGCACGCCCTCCTCTCCGAGGCTGGGGAGGACGTCGGCGACGTAGGCCAGGTAGGGCTGGTGCGGACCGACGAACAGCACGCCGCCCCGGCGGTGACCGAGGCGAGGGTCGGAGTAGAGGAGGTAGGCGGAGCGGTGCAGAGCGACGACGGTCTTCCCCGTACCTGGCCCGCCGTCGACGACGAGAGCGCCGCGGGATCCCGCTCGGATGATGGCGTCCTGGTCGGCCTGGATGGTGCCGAGCACGTCTCGCATCCGTGGCGACCGGCTGCTGCCCAGGCTGGCGATGAAGGCGGACTGGTCGTCGAGCGCGGCGTGCCCGACAAGCCCGTCCGAGGTGAACACCTCGTCCCAGTAGTCGCTGATCCGGCCGCGGGTCCAGCGATACCTGCGGCGGCTCGCCAGACCCATCGGGTTGGCGTGGGTGGCTCCGAAGAACGGCTCAGCCGCGGGGGAGCGCCAGTCGAGCAGCAGCCGACGACCCGCGCTGTCCGTAAGGCCAAGCCGTCCGACGTACACGGGCTCGGGGTCGTCCGCGCTGACCATGTGTCCGAGGCACAGGTCCAGACCGAAGCGACGCAGTGCGCGCAGGCGAGCGGTCAGCCGGTGGATCTCCATGTCCCGGTCCATCGCCTGCCGGCCTATGCCGCCGGGCGCCTTGCGCTCGGCATCGAGGCGGTCGGACAGCTCGGCGATCGTTTGCTCGAGGCTCTCCGCGATGGCCGCGAAGTGCTGCTCATCGCCGGCGATCAGCGCCGGGTCGGCCTTGGGGGAGAGGTGGTCGGGAAGGTCAAACGCCCTGGTAGTCAGGGGGTTCACGTCATTAACTCCGATCTGAGGTCGCTTGCGACCATTACGTGCAGCAAGGCGTTCGCGTGGTTCACGCGGACACGGGCGGCCTTTCCCGGCTGATCGCGTCGAGCAGCAGCTTCGCGGCCACCGTCGCCCCGTCGGTGCGGATCGTGCCGGCCACGGCGGTCGCTCGCGCGCGGGTCTCGGGGGTCAGGGCCGTTCTGAGCGCGGCTGACAGGGACTCGACGGTCGGAGCCGGACCGTCGTGTGCCGCGCCGATGCCCAGGTCGGCCACTCGGCCGGCCCAGTACGGCTGGTCCACCGCCTGGGGTACCACCACCTGAGGCGCACCGGCCCGGGCGGCCGTCGTCGTGGTGCCCGCGCCGCCGTGGTGCACGACGGCGGCCACCCGGCCGAACAGTGCCTGCTGGTTGACCTTGCCGACGACGAAGCAGTCGTCCCGGTCGTCGATCAGGGCCAGGTCGGCCCAGCCGCGGGCCACGACCGCGCGGCGGCCCTGCGCGCGGACCGCCTCGATGGCCACCTGGGCGACGTCCGTCGATGCGTGCATGGGCATGCTGCCGAAGCCTACGTACACCGGTGGTGTGCCGGCGTCGAGGAACGCCACCAACTCGGCCGGGAGTGGGTGAACGTCGGGCAGGATCCACGCGCCGGTCTGGACGACGTCGAGGTCCGGCGTCTCCTGCCACGGGTCCAGGATCGGGTCCGTCGCCAGCCACGGCTGGTCGCCGATGACGTAGTCGCGGACGTCGTCCACCGGTGGCAGGCCGATCGACGCCCGGTTCGTGTTGAGCGCCGCACCGAACAGCGCGTTGATGCTCTGGGCGTCCAGATCCCACAGCACCCGGTTGTCGGTCACCTCCGGCGGGAACGGCCGGCCCGGATACGCCAGCGGCGGGTGGTGCGGCGACGGCAGGGTGAGCTGCTGGAAGGTCACGGACACGGAGCGGATGCCCAGTTTCTCGGCCACCGACCGCGCGCCTGCCGCGGCAGGCATCACGCCGGTCGCCACCAGCGCGTCACATCCCCCGGCCGCCGCGGTGACCGCGTCGAACTGGCTGGCGATCAGCTCGGCCGCGCGCTGGGGCAGGGACGACGGCGCCGGCGCCGCGGTCGTCAGCGCGCGCGCCGACCGGCCGACCGGCACCAGCGGCACGCCGACAGCGGCCAGCCGCTGCGCGAAGTCCTCATCCGGCGGCGCGCACACCCGCACCTCCGCGCCGAGTTCCCGCAACCGCGCCGCGAGTCCCACCAGCGGTTCGACGTCCCCGCGCGACCCATACGTCGACAACAACACACGCACTGCGCAACCCCCATTTCCGCAGGTTCTGGCCTCGGCCAGCGATTCTGCAGCACGACCCGGGTCTTGCCGCAAGCCCCCCGGTGCGCTATACGTTGAGAGTGGAAAGGAGCGGGTGCTCCCCTTTCCCCCTCATCGTCCACTGTGGACGGACAACCTCCTCGCGAAGTGGCGGCGCGCCGCGTACGCCGACGTCACCTGAACCGACCTGGTTGCTCGCATGGGCGACACGCGAGATCCCGAGGGACGCTCCTGCGAGAGTAACGCCCGGATCAGAGCCCGGCGACGAGATCGCGGAGCGTTACGCGATCAGGGTGGCGGAGCGTGCAAGCGCACCCGGCCGCCGCCGCCGGCCTTTCTGTCGCTGACGGCGATCACTAAGTGTGATTCCAGCACTCATCACCAACCGCCCAATCACCCGCCACCCTCGGATCGACCAGGTCGGCGAGTAGACGACGGCCGCCACAGAGCGTGACGAACGGATTTTGCTACAAGTTCCGAAATTGTTCCGTGACGGGTCCGCCGCACCACCGAAACACGCCATACATAGCGTCACTATCGGCTGCATAGGCGCCATTGGATCCATCTGATCAAAAAAGCTACTTTCGCCGAAAATCACCTCACCGTGATCAGCGCCTTCATGTGACAGGAGCCCCCCAGTGTCCAACCTCTCCCGACGCGGTGCCCTACGGCTGACCGCCGGCCTGGCTCTCAGCTGCACCCTTACCCTGGCGGGCTGTGGGCGCAGTGATGACACTGCCGCGACAGGCACCGCCAAGCCCATCGACGAATCCCCGGCCACCGGCACCGTCAATGTCTGGGCCGCCCAGGGCGATGCCGACGTGCTCGACAAGGTCATCGCGCCCTTCAAGGCCGCGAACCCGGACGTCACGGTGAAGTTGACGCTGATCCCGAACGCCGAGTACTACACCAAGCTCCAGTCGGCGATCGCGGCGGGCAATGGACCCGATGTCGCCCAGTTCTTCCCCGAGTCGCAGGCGCAGTTCCTCAATCCGTCGATCCTTCAGGCCGTTCCTGACGGCCTCCTCGACCCTGGCGGTTTCTTCAAAAGCCTCTGGGACGCGGGCATGGTCAAGGGCGTCGCCTACACGGTGCCCTGGTACGCCTACACCTACGCGCTCGTCTACCGCTCCGACCTGGCGGAGAAGGCGGGTGTCAAGGCGCCGACCACGTGGGACGGCATGGTGCCGTTCTTCAAGGCGCTCCAGGGCGCCGGCGCCGGGCGCGGCCTCGGGGCCGACATCGGCTGGGACATCTTCAACGGCCAGGACGTCGCGATGTACGCCTGGCAGGCGGGCGGCTCACTGCTCTCCGCCGACGGCAAGTGGACGCTGGACACGCCGGCGATGGTCGACGCACTGAAGTACAACGCGTCGTTCTTCACCTCGGGCGTCGCCGACACCAGCGGGCCCACGTTTCTCGACGCGCAGCCGTACTTCGTCGCCGGCAAAACCGCCTCCATGATCACTGGCCCGTGGGTCGTCGGTCAGCTCGACACCGCCGCGAAGAAGACCGGCTGGACGGCGTCTCACGTCGCGACCGCACCGCTGCCGGCCGGGACGTCGGGCAGCGTCTCCTTCTCCGCGGGCGGCACTTGGGGTGTGCTCGCCGGCAGCGGCAACGCGACCGCGTCATGGAAGCTCATCCGGTACATCTCGCAGCCGAGCACCCAGGTCGCGCAGTACAAGGCGTACAGCTCGCTGCCGGCCGTCGTGTCGGCCTGGGACGACCCGGCCATCAAGGGCCAGCCGCTCCTCGACGCCTTCTTGACCCAGCTGAAGAACACCCGGGCGTTCCCGCAGGTGAGCACCTGGCAGCAGGTCGCGACCCGGCTGGGCAAGGAGATGGAAGCGGTGGCCAAGGGCAAGCAGACCGCCGAAAAGGCCGCCGCGAGCGTCCAGGCGTACGCCGAGAGCCTCGGCACGGGTACGGGGTGATCTCCGGATGACCACCACCGCCGTCCCGAGGGCGGCGCGCACGGCGCGTCGAGCCCGGGGCTCCCGTCGAACGGCTGTCGCCTGGCTGTTCCTCGCACCGTTCGCCCTCGTGTTCCTGCTCTACACGGCGATCCCCACCGTCGCCGCGCTCGGGTTCAGCCTCACCGACCTGCGGGGCACGGATCTGCGTAATCCGTTCGCCGTCGACTTCACCGGACTGGAGAACTATCTCCGTCTGTTCCAGGACGACATCTTCCTGCGGGACATCCTCAACACCGCCCTCTTCGTGGCGGTCGGTGTGCCGCTGACCATGGGGATCGGCTTCGCTCTGGCCCTCGTGCTGAACGCAGGCATCCGGCGCCTGCGCGGCATGTTCCGCGTCGTCTTCTTCGCACCGGTCGTCACGAACGTCGTGGCGGTCGCCCTGATCTGGCAGTACGCCTTCAACGCCAGCGGCACCGTCAACAAGGTGCTCGGCGCCGTCGGCTTCGCCGGACCGAACTGGCTGGACGACCCGAACCTGGCCATGCCGGTGGTCATCCTGCTCGGCGTCTGGCGCAACTTCGGCACCGCGATGGTGCTGTTCCTCGCCGGTCTGCAGGCGATTCCTGAAGACGTGTACGAAGCCGCCTCCATCGACGGGGCCGGCCGGTGGCGGCAGCTGAGGCACATCACCCTGCCGCTGCTGCTGCCCACCACGCTCATGGTGTCGGTGCTGCTGACCGTCTTCTACCTCCAGGTGTTCGACGAGCCGTACCTGCTGACGAACGGCGGCCCGCTGGGCTCCACGGAATCGGTGGCGCTGTACACCTACCACCAGTTCGGGTCAGGCGAGTTCGGGATGTCCTCGGCCGCGTCCTTCGTGATGCTCGTGCTCGTGATGCTGGTGAGCATCGTCCAGTTCCGGCTGCTGAGGCCCCGCTCATGACCACTGTCGCCACGGTGCGGGACACCGACATGATCAACCACCAGGTCGCCGTGCGCCGCCGGTCCGTCACCCCGCCCCTGCTGTACGGCGCGCTGGTGCTGTGCGCGCTGCTCACCATGCTTCCGTTCGTCTGGGTGATCAGCGGCTCGCTGCGCAGCCTCGACGAGATCCGCTCCGACCCCGGTGCCTGGCTTCCGCACCACGTCACCCTCGACAATTTCACCCGGCTGTTCGCCACCGAGGGCTTCGGCGGGTTCATGGCCAACAGCATCGTGGTCGCGATCATGGTGGTGGCCGGCAACATCGTGGCGGCGTCAGCCGCCGGCTACGCGCTCGCCAAGCTCGACTTCGCGGGCAAGCGGCTCGCGTTCGGCGCCGTCATGGCGGCGCTGATGGTGCCGTTCACCGCGGTGTTCGTCACGCAGTTCGTGGTCACTGTCGACCTGGGTCTGGCGGACACCCTCGCCGGTATCGCACTGCCCGGCGTGGCGATGCCGCTGTCGGTCTTCATCATGCGGCAGTACGCGATGTCGATCCCCGGCGACCTGCTCGAAGCGGCCCGCATCGACGGCGCCGGCGAGTTCCGGATCTTCTTCCGGATCTTCCTGCCGTTGGCCGGCCCCGCTGTCGCGACGATCACGATCATGTCGTTTCTCAGCTCATGGAACAACTTCATCTGGCCGCTCATCGTCGCTCAGAGCATGTCCAGTTACACGCTCCCAGTGGGTCTCGCCGCCACCAGCCAGGCCGCGTCGCACGTCACCGACTACGGACTGCTGCTCGCGGGAGCGATCGTTGTGATGCTGCCCGTGCTGGTGCTCTTCCTGTTCCTGCAGCGCTACTTCGTTCAGGGCATCGCCGGAACGGGAATGAGGTGACCGGTGTTGGATGACCGAATGGACTCACTCGACACCCCCGGCGAGCCGGTCACCGTTCACGCTCCCGCAGGCACGATCATCGGCCGTCGCACCGGCCGCGTGCTGCGCTTCCTCGGCATCCCCTACGCCGAAGCACCCACCGGTGCCCGGCGGTTCGCCCCGCAGCGCGTGCCGCTGTTCGCCACGACGACCGTGCCGGAGCCGTCGATACCGGGCGACGACGTGCTGAACCTCGGCATCGTCGCCCCGGCCGCGGACGACGACCGCCTTCCCTTCCCCGTCCTGGTGTGGATCCACGGCGGCGCCTTCCTGGCCGGGAGCCCGGCCAGCCCGTGGTACGACGGCCGCGCCTTCGCCCGCGACGGTGTCGTCTGCGTCACCGTCGGCTACCGGCTGGGCGTCGACGGATTCGCCCCGCTGGACGATGTCCTCCCGAACCTCGGGCTGCGCGACCTGCTGCTCGCCCTGGACTGGGTACAGGAGAACATCGCCGCTTTCGGCGGCGATCCTGACCGGGTCACCGTCGCCGGCCAGTCGGCCGGGGGCGCCGCGGTGCTCGCGCTGCTCTCCTCACCCGCGGGCAGTGGTCGCTTCCACCGCGCGGTCAGCCTGTCCGGCGGCATCTTCGACGTGGGCACGGACGCCGCACGCGACGTCCTCGAACGGCTCGGGCACCGGCTCGGCGTGCCGCCGACGCGCATCGGATTCGGCAGCCGCACCGTGGAGCAGCTCCAGCAGGGTGTCATCGACCTGCGGAACGAGCGGGGCAAAGGCGACAGGCTCGCGCTCGTACCGTGCGTCGGCGACGACATCCTGCCGGTGCCCATCCCCGATGGACTCACCGTCCATGGCCACGGCGTCCCGGTGCTGCTCGGCGCGACGGGCGATGAGTTCGACAGCGGCGTCGGACCGGAGGCCACAGCCGCCGCCCGCGCGGCGGGCACCCGCGTGACGGACACTCTGTTCCGCTCCGCCTGCGCGCGCACGGCTGCCGCCCGCCGCCAGGCCATCGCCGGCACCTGGCTGTATTCCTTCGAATGGCCCTCCCCGGTGCTCGGCGGCGCCGCGCACTGCGTCGACATCCCGTTCTTCTTCGACGTGCTCGACGCGCCTGGAGTCCCCCAGGCGCTCGGACCGAACCCACCCGCCGAACTGGCCACGCTGATGCATGCCGATCTGGTCGGGTTCGTACGGGGCCAGGAGCCGGCCTGGGCGCGGGCGACCGGCGGGCTCGGCGATCCGGCGCGCGAATACGGCCGGCCAGGAGCGGCGCTCGCGGCCGACACCACGGGCGTGTTCGACCCCGTGGTGCGGGCGGTGTCCCAGGCGGCGGAGGGGTGTTGATGACCGGGATGAACCAGAGCGCCGTCCGACGCGTCAACACCTCGGTCACCCTCCGGGCACTCGCCGTGTCGGCCGGGCCGATGACGCTGGCCGCGCTCGCCGAGCAGACCGGCCTGTCCCGCCGCACCATCGAGCTCATCATGGACTCGCTCGTGGAGGCGGGCTGGGTGACCGAGCTGGACCGCGTGCCGACCAGCGGCTACGCGGGGCGCCCCGCCCGCCGCTATGAACTACGGGCCGAACACGCGCTGCTGGCGGCCGTTTGCATCACGACCTCGGACGTGTCCGCGGTCATCGCCGATGTGCGCGGCCGCATCCTCGGCCGGGCGCACCGGTTGCTGCGCGCCTACCAGGATCCGCAGGTCACCCTCGACGACGCGGCGGCGCTGGTGCTGGAGGCGCTCGACGACGCGGGCGGGCCGACGGACCGGCTGCGCGCCGGTGCGGTCGCCAGCGGTGGCGCGATCGACGACGACGGGGTCGTACGGCGCCTGGTGCACACGACGCGTTGGGAAGGCGTGCACCTGCCCGGAGAACTCAGGCGGCGGATCCGGGTGCCCTGGTTCGCGGACAACGACACCAACCTCGGTGCGCTCGCGGAGCGCTGGCGGGGCGTGGCCGGAGACCACGACAACGTCGTATGGGCGATCCTCGGGAACCGAACGGGCCTCGGCATCCTCATCCGCGGAGCCGTGCACCGCGGTCTGGACGGCTCCGCGGGTGAGATCGTCGAAGCTCGGTCGATACCGACCGGCTCGATCGAGAACCGCCCGGTGGCCTGGCTGACCTCACCGGAACCGGCCGAACGGCGCGTCGCGCTCGGCCGCTTCGCCGCGGCTCGGGCCGGTGACACGACCGCGCTCGCGGAGGTCGACGAATTCGTGGAGAACATCGCGTCGATTCTCACCACCTTGTCGTGGACCATCGCACCGTCGCTCATCGTGCTCGGCGGCGGCCTGGAAGACGCGGCCGACGTGCTGCTGCCCCGGGTGCGCGCGGCGTTGCTCGATGCTCGCACCCCCGCGGTCGAGTTGCGTGCCACCGGCCTGGGCCGCGACGCCGCGCTCATCGGCGCCGTCAAGCTGGCCCTCGACCGCATGGACACCGAACTGTTCGGCCCACTCACCCCGAGCGCATGAGCGGGCACCGACCCCCCAACACCTGTGGCACAAGACATGGAGTCTCACTGTGACCGACACCTCCCGCACCGATGTCCTCATCGTGGGCAGCGGCATCATGGGATCTGTCGTGGCCCGACTGCTGCGCGAGGCCGATCCGACGCTGGACATCACGATGGTCGACGGCGGCAACGCGATCGGCGAGGCCCCCGGCCTGCACTTGCACGACCTCGACGACCCGGCCCTCTGGTCGCGCTACAACGAACAGGTGGCCGCCGGCATCCAAGGCATGTACACGGGTGCCGAGGTGGTGCGCGAGGTCGCGGACAGTCTCACCGACCTGACGCCCGGCATGTTCCACGCGCTCGCCTTAGGCGAGGACGCCGAGGCGATGCCGGCGACCGCGCTCGCGTGGAACGCGGGCGGCATGGGCGTGCACTGGACCGCCGCGACGCCGTGGCCCGCCGGAGAGGAGGTGTTCGACTTCGGCGACCCGGACCGCTGGGCGGCGGACCTGGACACCGCCCGCCGGTTGCTCGCGGTCACGCCGTCCGCGATCGGCCCGACCGAGGTCGGCCGGATGGTGCTCGACGTCCTGCGCCGGCGCTTCGACGGCGTCGGACCTGGCGACCGGCGACCGCAGCCGATGCCCATGGCCGTCACCGCGACGGCATCGGGTCCCATGCCGCGCACGGCCCCAGGGACGATCTTCCCCGCGATCGCGACAGGCGGCGACCCGGGATTCACCCTGACGACCGGCACGCTCGCCACGACGCTCCTCGTCTCCGGCGGCCGGGTCGCCGGGGCCCGGCTGCGCCGCATCGCCGACGGAGCCGAGTGGGAGCTCCTGGCGGACGCCGTGGTGGTGTGCGCCGACGCGCTGCGCACCCCGCAGCTGCTGTTCGCCTCGGGCATCCGGCCCGCGGCACTGGGCCGTTACCTCAACGAGCACGCGTTCATCACCGCTCGGGTGCTTCTCGACCTCGACCGGTTCGGCGTCGGCCGCGACGCCCTGCCCCTGCCGCGCCCCGGCGAGTTCAGCACGGACTCGCTCTGGCTGCCCCATAACGGAGCGGCACAGCCGTTCCACGGCCAGATCATGAACCGCACGTACGTGGACGAAGACGGCCACCCCCTCGCGCACTCCGTGGGCCTTTCGCTGTACACCCCCGTCGAGTCACGCCCCGAGAACCGGCTCGTGTTCTCGGAAGCCCAGACCGACCTCGCCGGAATGCCGCGGATCACCGTCGAGTTCGGCTACTCCGACGCCGACCGCACGCTGATCGGCCGCGCGCTCGACGAAGTCGGGTCGATCGCCGAGGAGTTCGGCTCCTTCGATCCCGCGACCGAGCGTGCGCTGCTGCCGCCCGGCTCGTCGCTGCACCAGACCGGCACCGTCCGGGCCGGCCTGGCCGACGACGGCACCAGCGTGTGCGACCCGGACGGCCGGGTGTGGGGCTTCGACAACCTGTACCTCGCCGGCAACGGTGTGATCCCCACCGCGATGGCCGCCAATGTCACCCTGACCGGCGCGGTGACCGCCGTACGGGCCGCCCGCGCCGTCGCCGGACGACACGCGGCGCCCGCCGCACACCGAGAGGAAGCACGATCATGATCGACATCGCCAAGGAATACCGCGTGGCGCTGCCCGCGTGGATCGACGACGAACTGGCCACCGTGCCCGCTCTCATCCCCGACCGCGACGAGCGGATGCGCCTCGTGCACCGCCTCGCCGACCGCAACTGGCGCGAGGGCAATGGCGGCCCGTTCGCCGCACTCGTCGCCGAGCGGGACTCCGGCCGGATCGTCTCGGTCGGCGTGAACGTCGTGCTCGCCTCCGGCGTCTCCAGCGCGCACGCCGAGGTCGTCGCGCTCGGACTCGCCCAGACGGCGACCGGCGGCTGGGACCTCGGCGGCGACGGGTTGCCTGTACACGAGTTGGTCGTGAACTGGCGTCCGTGCATTCAGTGTTACGGCGCGGCCATGTGGTCCGGGATACGCGGCCTCGTGGTCGCCGGCGAGGGACCGGAGCTGGAGCAGATCACCACGTTCGACGAGGGCCCGCTGGGCGCGGACTGGGCCGAGCAGTTCGAAGCACGCGGCATCCAGGTCACCCGGGACGTGCTCCGGGACGAGGCGCTCGCCGTGTTCCGCGACTACCGCAAGGCCGTCGACGCCGGCGGCGTCACCGTCTACAACGCCCGCGGAGGTGCCGCATGACGCAGGACGACACCACCGAGCCGCGCTTCGCCACCGACATCATCACCTTCTACCACCCGAAATTCTGGGGACTCGACTCCGCCGACGCCTTCCGCGACTGGGCCGTCAAGAACCCTGACCGTTTCTGGGAGCGGGTGCTGGACGCGCTGGCCGAGGCCGGTGTCAGCGGCATCGAGCTGACCTTCGCGCCCGGCGACATCGACTCGGCCCTGCGGGCCTTCGGCGACGCGCCGTCGTTCCGCCGCGAACTCCGGGCTCGAGGCCTGTCCGTCGTGAGCGCCTTCATGGCTGCGAGCGCATCACCCGACTGGCGGCACAGCGAGAACCTGCCCGCGATCGTCGCCGACGCCGAGCGACACGCCGCCTTCCTCGCCGACGTGGGCGCGGAACTCCTCGTCGCCGGACTGCCCATGCGGACGACGTTCGGGACGCGCCCGCCCTTCTTCGTCGACGCCGCGTACATGACCCGGATGGCCGACATCGCCCACCTGGTCGGCGAGGCCGTCGCTCAGCACGGCGTGAAGCTCGCCTTCCACACGGAGTCCAACAGCACCCTCTGGTACGAGAGGGACATCGACCTGTTCATGGCGTTGACCGATCCCCGCTACGTCTGGCTGTGCCCCGACTCCTGCCACATCGCGCTCGGGGGAGGCGACCCCGTCGCCGTCGCGCGCCGCCACGGCCCGCGCATCGCACTGGCGCACTGGAAGGACGCGGTCAAGCCCATCGACGTCGAACTCACCATCGACGAAACGGTCTTCGCTCAGCAGCAGCCCTACATGACCGAACTGGGCACGGGCATCGTGGACTGGCGAGCGTGGGCCGACGCGATGTCCCGCACACCCGGCGCCGGCATCGTGCTCATCGAGCTGGACGAGGCGCGTGATCCCGTCGCCGCGCTCCGGGCGGGGACGGCCGTGGTGCGGGAGGCCCGGGCGTGATCGGCCGTCCCCAGGCTTCATGCCAACCACGTTCCAGCGCCTCGCAGTGACCACCGAGGCCGACCGAAAGGAAGCCGATGTCCTCACGAGCGCCTGAGTACTTCACCGTCCCGGCGGTCGACATCTCCCCCTACGTACAGGGAGGACCGGAGGCGGAACGCCGCAGGGTCGCACAGGAAATCGACGATGCCTGCTCCAGCGTGGGCTTCATCCAGATCATGGGCCACGCGATCCCGGACTCGGCGATCGCCGGCCTGGCCTCGGCAATAGACGCCTTCTTCACCCTGCCGCTTGCGACAAAGCGGACCTACTGCGTCACGGGGGCCAACCGCGGCTACAGCCCGCCCAAGAGCGAGTCCCTGAGCCTGAGCCTCGGCGTCGAGTCGGCCAGCCGTATGAACGACTTCTTCGAGGCCTTCAACGTCGGCGTGGAGGCACGCTCGTTCACCTCGCTGGACCTGTCCGAGGAGGACTACGGGATCAACGTGTGGCCCGAGATCGGCGGTTTCACCGAGGCCGTCCAGGCCTACTTCGACCACGCCGGCCGGGTCGCACGCATTCTTACCTGGGCCTTCGCCGACGCCCTCCGCCTGGAGCCCGAGTTCTTCGCCCGGCTCACCGACCACTCCATCGACGTGCTGCGCATGAACAACTACGCCCTGCCCGAAGGAACGATCACCCTCGACGGCGACCTCATCGGGATGGGGGAGCACACCGACTTCGGGATCGTCACCGTCCTGTGGGCCGACCAGGTCGCCGGCCTCCAGATCCTCGGCCGGGACGAACACTGGCACGATGTCGCGCCGGCCGACGGCGCCCTGCTGGTCAACCTCGGCGACCTCACGGCGCGGCTCACCAACGACCGATGGATGTCGACCCTGCACCGCGTCAAGCCCCCCATCGTGGACGGCACGATCAAGCGCCGTCGCTCCGCCGCCTTCTTCCACGACGGCAACCCCGACGCTGTCATCGAGACCCTGGCCAGTCACCATGACGCCTCCGGGCTGGCCTACGAACCGATCACGGTCCGGGACCACATCAAGGCCAAGCTGGCCGGATCACGGCAGGGCAAGAAGAACCGTGCCGCAGTACGCGAAGCCGCACGCGTCCTGGCCGCCGCGAAGAAGAAACCATAAATCGGATGGGTTGTCTGAAGGGCGGCGTGGTCGCCAACAAGGTCATCCCCACTGGCGACTACGTGCGCTGATGGTCGGATGATTCCGCCGCCCACCTGTCACAGGCCGGACCACTGCCCTGTCTTATTGGCAGGACGGTCTCACGGAGCGACAGGAGGAGATCTTGCCACCAGCCAGCATCCGGATCCGGATCCGGATGAGCGCGCGTCCCATCGACGAGCCGAACCGCGCCTCCAGCCAGCTGGAGCTGCTGTTCGACCTCACCTTTGTGGTCGCGGTCGCGGCCGTCACCGCCCAGCTCGCCCACGAGATCATCGAGGGGCATGCTCTGGCTGGGATTGTCCCGTTCTTGCAGGTCTTCTTCGCGATCTGGTGGGCGTGGATGAACTTCACCTGGTTCGCGTCGTCATATGACACTGACGACGTCGCCTACCGGCTGCTGACCATGGTGCAGATGGCCGGCGTACTGGTCCTGGCCGCCGGCGTGCCGGCCGCGACCGAGCACGCCAACTTCAGCTTCGTCACGCTGGGCTACGTCATCATGCGGATCGGACTCGTCGTCCAATGGCTGCGGGCCGGTCTGGAGGACCCGGCGCGCCGTCGCACCGCGCTGCGCTACGCCGTCGGCATCTCCGTCGTCACGGCGGGCTGGATGTACCACTCGATGGCCGCGCCCGTGACCGCCGAGCTGCCACTCTTCCTCCTCCTGGCGGTCCTGGAGCTCGCGGTGCCCCCGTGGGCGGAGCGGGCAGAGCCCACCACCTGGCACCCGCACCACATCGCCGAACGTTACGGCCTGTTCACGATCATCCTGCTCGGCGAGAGCGTGCTGGCCGCGTCCAGAGGCGTCGCGGCAGCGCTCGAAACGACCGAGATCAGTAGCCCTTTCGTCATGATCGCCGTGTCCGGCCTCGTGGTGCTGTTCGCCCTGTGGTGGCTGTACTTCCTGGTGAAGGCCGGCGAAGGGCTCAGCGACCGCCGCGATCGTTCATATCTGTGGGGATACGGCCACTATGGCATCTTCGCAGCCCTGGCCGCCCTCGGCGCCGGCCTTGAAGTCGCGGTCGAGCAGAGCGGGCACGTCATCACGGCCGGACCGCTCATGGTCGGCTACGCCGTCGCGATCCCCGTCGGCGTGTTCCTCATGCTGCTGTGGATAGTGCACGCGCGGGTCGTGGCGGAGTCCGTGATTCATCCCGTCCTGTTGTCGGCCTGCGCCGTCGTCGTCCTGGCGCTGCCGCTCGCGGCGCCCTTGATCGGCGTGCACGGCGTGGTCGCGGCGATCGCGGCGAGCTGCGTCCTGTCGGTCGCCGTCACGATCGCCTTGAACAACGTCCGCGTGTCGGCGCCGGATTTCGGGACCGAGCGCGGCTGGCGGCGGATCAGGGCCGCTCAGGAGGCACCTGAGTGATCTTGTCCGTTCGCCTACGCAGAAGGCTGCCGTCCGCCCGACCCCGCCTGGGCTGTCGTGCATGTGTACATCCGTCAGTCCCGCGCTCTCCGATCCGAAGCCACCCCTCTACTTGAACGGGGTTCCCCGGCTCCGGAGGTGCTGACGTCGGTCGGGCTCCGGGAGTGGGCAATGCACCCCTGCATGACGATTACTCCATGTTCGCGAGTTCGCTCTCAAAGCGCTTGCGCAGCGCGTCCTTCTCAGGCTTCGGCAGCCAACACGCCTCCACCCCGGCCAGCGCCATCGCACGCAACCGCTCATCTTGTACAGCGAGCTGATCGGAGAGGATCCGATACTCGTTCGCCAGCGACGTCGGGAACATCCCCGGGTCGTCGGAAGCGGGAATGACGTTGAGCCCGGCCTCGAGCATCGCCGCGATCGACGCCCGCCGCCACGGCCGCCACGAGCGCCGCGAGGTGGTCGAGATGACAGTGAACGGGATCTGCTCGTCCCTGACCCTGGCGACGGCCTCGTCGTCCTCGAGTACGAAGTAGCCGTGGTCGATCCGGTCGCAGCCGAGTATGTCGAGGCAGGTGATCGTGTTGGCGGCAACGGGCGCGTGCTCGGAGGAGTGAGCAGTGCGGCGGAGCCCGGCCTCACCGGCGAGCCGGAAGGCGGCCTCGAACCGCTCGGGCGGCCCGGCGGTCTCCAGGTTGTCCAGCCCGATCCCCGCCACGTAGTCGTGCGGGTTGTCCACAATCGTGCGTATCCACGAGAGCGCCTCCTCGCCCGACTTGCTCCGGTCGATGGCCGCGATGAGTCTGCCTGTCATGCCGAAGTCGCGTTCTGCCATCCTGATGCCCTCGGCGTACGCCTCGATCACCGTGGCGTAGCCGAGCTTCTCCTGATGTTCGGTCAGCGCGTCGAAGGAGAGCTCGAGATGCCTGGTCGCGCTGGTTCGGTGGGCGTCCTCGAAGGCCTCATAGGTGATTCGGGTGAGATCGTCAGGGTCGCGCAGGACCTGGACAACCCACGAGGACACCTGGAACAGCGAGTAGGAGGTCTCGGGCTCTTCCGCGCTCCTGCCCTGCGGAACCGGGATCCGGGTGTTCAGGTAGAGTGCCGGGTCCGGCGGAAGCGAGTTCACATCCGCGTAGATCCGCTCGGGCGTGTCGGGCAGGTCGAGCCCCTCCCGCCTGGCCAGCTCGGCGAAGGTCGAGGCGCGCACGGTGCCGATGAGGTGGCAGTGCAGATCGACCTTGGGCATCAGGTCGAGGTTCACTTGCCGGCCACCTCGCGGGTGAAGCGGTCGACCCAGGTGGCGCGGGTGTCGACGAGCTGGGCGGGGTCGAGGATCTTGAACCCGGCGGCCACAGGGTCCTTCGCCGCCTCGCCCGTTACCTTGGCGATGTCGGCCGGGATCTCGGCCTTCGGGTTCGTGGGCAGGTCTCCCACAGCCTTCGCCATGGCGCTCTGCGCCTCGGCCGAGAGCATGTAGTCGATGAACTTCGCCGCTCCCTGCTGGTTGCGCGCGCCCTTGGGGATCATCGCCCGGTTGGTGGCCATGTAGCGACCCTTGGCGGGAGCCGTCCAGGCGATCTGCTCGCCCGAGGTGACAAGCTTGGTGGCGAAGCCGCTCAGCGCGTCGGCGGCGACGATCTCGCCTTGGGTCAGCAGGTTCGTGACCTCGGTCGAGGAGGTGTAGAACTGCAGGACGTTCGGCGCCCAGCCGGCCAGGGTTTTCAACGAGGTGTCGATGTCGTACGGGCCGTTGCCGTACGACTCGCCCACGCCCGAGATCATGAGTTGTCCGGCGGTCACCGAAATATCGGGGAGCGCGACCTTTCCCTTGTTCGCCGCGTTCGCGAACAGCTCCCAGTCGGCGGCCTGCTTCTGGCTGAGCTTGCCGGTGTTGTAGATGATCCCGTTGAGCTGGTGCGTGTAGGCCGGCCCCTCGTAGGCGCCCTCGGTAGCGAACGGTGCGAGCTCCTTGATGTTGGGCACGTCGACCTTTTGGAAGAGGCCGTCCTTCTGCCCGAGTGCGGCGAAGTAGTCGGAGATCAGCACCACGTCCGCCTCCGGCTCACCTTTGGCGAGCTTCAGCTTCGACAGCCGGTCGGAGTTGGACCCGGTGTCCAGCTCGACCTTGATTCCCGTCTGCTTGGTGAACGGAGTGACGACGGCCTGCTCGAACTCCTTCACGCCGAAGGGGAAGGTGCTGACGACGATGGTGTCCTGATCGGCCTGCTTCTCACCGGAGCCGGAGCCGGAACATCCGGCGGCGGCGAGCACTGTCAGAGCAGCGGCCAGTACGGCACGGCGCGTGGGCATGGGATTCCTTCTTTCAGCGGGGTAGGGAGACCAGATGGTCGTCTGGCGCGATCACCGTGACGCTCGATCCGGGTGTCAGGGTCGCGCCGCTGCGTACGTCGGCGAGCAGCCTGACGGTCGCGCCCGACGGGTCGACCACGTCGAGCGAGACCAGCAGGTCGACGCCGCGGAAGGCCACGTCGACCACCGTCGCGTCAAGGCCGTGACCTTTCTCGGCGATGCGCAGATGCTCGGGCCGGATGGTCAGAGGGGTGCCGTCGGCCGCGGTGAGGAAGTTCTCGTAGCCGAGGAACTCGGCGACGAAACGGTCGGCCGGACGGGGGAAGATCTGCTGAGGAGGGCCCTGCTGCACGATCCTGCCTTCGTTCATGATGACCATCTCGTCGGACATCTCCAGCGCCTCGTCCTGGTCATGGGTGACGAGGATGACGGTCAGCTTGGTCTCCGCCTGGATGCGCCTGATCTCGGCCCGCATCTGGACGCGCAGGCGGGCGTCGAGGTTGGACAGCGGCTCGTCGAGGAGCAGGAGCCTGGGCCTGATCGCGATCGCCCTGGCCAGTGCCACCCGCTGCTGCTGCCCGCCGGAGAGCTTTTTCGGCTTGCGGCCGGCCAGGTGCGCGAGCCCGACGAGCTCGAGCGTCTCCATGACCCGCGACCGTCTTTCCGCGGATGACATCTTGCGCAGCTTGAGCCCGTAACCGACGTTGTCGGCCACCGTCATGTGCGGGAACAGCGCGTACGACTGGAAGACCATCCCCAGATTCCGCTTCTCCGGCGGCGTACGCGTGCTGTCGATCCCGTCGATGCGGATCGTCCCCGACGTCGGTGCCGAGTAGCCCGCGATCATCCTGAGCGTGGTGGTCTTGCCGCAGCCGCTCGGGCCCAGCAGCGTCGTGAGCTTCCCTGACGGCATGGCGAGGTCGATCTCATCGACGGCGGTGAAGGAGCCGAACCTCTGGGTGACTCCGATCAACTCGGCGGCGGCGGTCATTGATTGATCCCTCCGAAGATCTTGGCGAATCCGACCGTGCGCTCGGCGATCACCGCGATGACCACGGTGGCGGCCAGGATGAGGGTCGAGGCGGCGGCGACCATCGGGTCATAGGACTGCTGCACGTAGTCGAGCATCGTCACCGGCAGCGTCCGGAAGTCGCGTCCCTGCAGTAGCAGCGACAGTGGCACGTTGTTGAAGGATGTGACCACGCTGAGCAGCCCGGCGGAGAAGATTCCCGGCCGCAGGACGGGCAACGTCACGTTGAAGAACGCGCGCAGCGGCGAGGCGCCGAGACCCCGGGCGGCCTCCTCCAGCACGGGGTCGGCCAGCGCGAGCGAGGCGCCGGTCACACGCACCGCATAGGGCAGCATCAGCGCCGTGTGCCCGACCAGCAGGGTGCTGAAGTTGTCCAGGTCCATGCCGATCATCAGCTGCTGGAACAGCGCGAGGCCGACGACCAGCTCAGGGACGATGAGCGGCGACAGGAACAACCCCTCGACCAGGCCCTTGCCAGGGAGCTTTCCACGGTGGATGGCGAGCGTGGCGGGCACGCCGACCAGCAGCGCGAGCGCGGTGGCGAGTACGGCGAGCTCCAGGCTGGAGATCGCGGCCTCGATGAACGGCTCGTAGCCGAGCGCCTCTTCGAACCAGCGCAGCGAGAGCCCGTCGGGCGGGAACCTCAGGGTGCTTCCCGCCGTGAAGGCGGTGGCGACCACGAAGATGATCGGCACGATCATGATGATGTAGCCGATGACCGCGAGCGCCGCTGTGATCGGCCGCTTCATGAGGTGGCCCCCTTCCGCCCGATCAGCGAGGACAGCCCGGAGACCAGGAAGACCAGGACCGTCATGATGAGCGCCGTCGCCGAGGCGGCGGCCCAGTCGACCGTGGTGCTCGCGTAGGTGAAGAGCTGCGTGGAGAGCATCCGCTGGCTGGACCCGCCGAGCAGATAGGGCGTGGTGTAGGCGGTGACGGACCCCGCGAAGACCAGGGTGGCGGCCACCACGATGCCCGGCATGGTCAGCGGGATGACGACGTTCCACATCGTGCGGATCCTGCTCGCGCCGAGCCCGCGCGAGGCGTCGTCCAGGCCAGGATCGACCTGGGCGACGGCCGAGTAGCAGGCGATGATCGCCAGCGGCAGGAAGAGCTGGGTGAGGCCGAGGATGATCGCCAGTTTGGTGTAGAGCAATTGCGGCGCCACGTCGACGATGCCGAGCTGGACGAGCAGTTGGCCGAGGGCTCCCTTGGAGCCGAGAATCACCAGCCAGCCGAATGTCCGCACCACGTTGCTCAGCATCAATGGGAAGATCGCCACTGCCAGGAAGACTCCGCTCCAGCGTGACGGCGAGCGGGCGAGCCAGTAGGCGATGGGAAAGCCGAGGACGACGCAGATGATCGTGACAGCCAGAGCCAGCCCGACCGTGCGCCCGATCACCTCCAGGTCGTAGGGATCCGTGAGCATGTCGCCCAGGCGCGCAAAGATCTCGCTGGTCGGCACGTCCGGCGGCGCGAAGAGCATCGCGGCGGAGGGGATGAGGAAACCCGCGACGAGCAGGACGAGACCAGGCACCAGTAGAAAGGCCGATTTGGGGGAGATGTCGGCGTCCTTTCTCAGTGGCGTACGCTTGCCTGGAACCGGTTGTGGAACCGGTTCCAGAAGCTGACCATAAATTATGAGCGGCCTCGCGCACAAACCCGCGTGTGAATTCCGTGTAACGACTCAAGGAGGATCAGTGCCGACACTCGCGGACGTCGCCGCGCTCGCCGGGGTTTCCAAGGCGACGGCCTCCCGCGCCCTGGGCCGGCCGGATCAGGCCGCCCCGGAGACGGTGGCCCGCGTCCGCGCAGCCGCTGAGCAGCTCGGATTCGTCCCCAACCGGGCAGCCACCCAGCTGGCCCGCGGGAAGACCGGGGTGGTCGCTGTCGTGGTGCCCACGCTGGACAACACCTTCTTCACCCCGATCATCGGCGGTGCTCAGGCGCGTGCGGCCGGCTCGGGCATGCAGCTGACCATCGCGGTGCACTCTCTGGAGCACGCGGCCCAGCTCGCCGCGGTCGAGCAGCTCGCGCACCAGGTCGACGGCTTCCTGCTTACCGCGCCCCGAGGTTCAGACGAGATCGTCCGCGCCGCCGCGTCGTTCAAGCCGACCGTCCTCATCGACCGTGAGATCGAGGGCATGACCTCGGCGGTCGCCGACACGGCCACCGCCTTCGGCGCCCTCGTCACGCGCTTCGTCGAGAAGGGCCACGAGCGCATCGTCTACATCGGCGGCCCGGCGGGCTCCTGGCAGGATCGTCAGCGCCAGGCAGCCATCCGCGCTGCGGCCGCGTCAAATGGCGCAACGCTGACCATGCTCGGTCCGCACCCCTCGACGTTCGCCGCCGGAGTGGAGACGGCAGAGGCCGTGGTGGCCGCCCGCGCCACCGCCGTAGTCCCCTACGCGACCTCGATCGGCCTTGGCCTCATGTTCGCCCTGCTCAGCCGCGGGATCCGCGATGTCGTGGTCAGCTCGGAGCGCATGATCGTCGACAGTCTCGGTCTCGGCGACGTCCCCTCGATCGACGTGGACGGCGAAAAGCTCGGCGAGGTGGCCATGGACCAGCTCATGACCCTCCTCGGCGAGCGCAGGGAGCCACCGCCACCCACCAGACGCCGCCTCACCGTCCCGATCAGCTAGGCGGATCGTCCGCAAAGGGATCCCGACAGAGCGGCCACGATGGCGCTGGCCTCGGGCACCGAGTTGCCTGAGGCTGCGTGTTCGCCCGGTATCTCTCGCAAGCCGAGCCGGTATTTTCCGCGAACCAAGACGTCGGGGCGGAGGGGATCAGGAGCCGCGGGGGTCGGGGAAACCGATCCAGCGCAGCAGGATCATCCGGGCGCCGGCGGGTGCGTTGTCGCGGTCGGTGCCGAAGCGGTGCACCAGTTTGAGGTACTCCTCGTGGAATTCCTTGAGCTGTGCCTTGGTCATGAAGGCGCTGGCGCGGGAGCCCTGCTGCCAGTCGCCGGCCTCGTCCCGGTTGTGGGCGAACGCTGACAGCAGCCGGAGGTCCTCGGCGAGTTTGGAGTCGCCCAGTTGCTCGGCGAGGTCTTGTTCGGCGTCGGTCAGTTCTTCGCGGTCAGGCATCCGCCGGTCGGCTTTGACGACGTCCCACCAGCGTTCCCGGCCTTTGGCGCGGTCGCGCAGCTCGGTCACGAAACCGGTGTCGGACAGCATCCGCAGGTGGTAGCTGGTAGTCCCGGTGTTCTGGCCCATGGCTTTGGCCAGCGTAGTGGAGGTGGCCGGGCCGTGGTTGGCGAGGTGGCGGAGGATCTCTCGCCGCAGTGGGCTGGCGAGCGCCTTCATCGCCGCCGGGGTGTGCATGACCGGTTCGGTTCCCATTGGACCAGCTTAGCCGTACCGAGACAATTATGCAGAAGAGTTCATGCAGAGAAAAACTTGCAGAAAAAATTCTGCAAGGCTAGGGTCGGCGTCCATGAACTGGAAACGAATCGCCGGGCTGTCCTTCGTCACCGCACCACTGTTGGTACTGGCCGGCTGGGCGTTGATGCGCCTGGGCGGAACGGGTGGCCAGGAACCCGGCTGGACCCTGGCCCACATCGCCTGGGTCGTCAACAGCGTCATGCAAGCGATCGTCTGCGTAGAGCTGTATCGACGTGCCAAGGACACCACTTCGGGAGGGCGGCTGCTGGCCACCGGCTCGCTGATCGTCGGTGTCATCGGCGCGGGCTGCCTGCTCATCCAGATGGTGATCGATCTGGTGGTGGGCTTCTCCACCGACAACCGCACCGACATGCGGGTCCTGAGCGGCCAGATCCACGACCTGCCCGGGGTGCAGTTGGCCGTCTACGACGTCGGGCCGGTGCTGCTGTCCCTGGCGCTGATCGTGCAGGCGATACACCTCGCGGTGCTGGGCAGGGGCACCACACTCTTCGCCACCCTGGTGACCGTGGCGGTACTGGTCAACGGCGCCGAGCTGCTGGTGGAGATCCCGTTGCGGCTGGCGCAGGCCGGATCGGCGCTGATTCTGTGGCTGGCCTTCCTGCCGGTAGGACGTGAACTGTTGCGTCGCAGCTCATCCGACCTGACCCGGGCGATGACGATGACCTGGCCAACCCTCGCCGGGTGGTCACTCATCCTGGCGCCGGTGGGGCAGCTCGGCGGCTGGACCTTCATGAGGTTCGGCGGCAACGAAGGAGTCGAGCCATGGTCGACGATCGCGCATTCGGTGTGGCTCATCGGTTTCGTGCTGCTGGCCCTCGCCTGCGTCGAACTGTTTCGCCGGGTCCGAAGCCGCGGTGCCGGGCAGATCCTCGCCAGGGCGAGTCTCGCGGTGGCGCTGATCAGCGTCACCGCCTCGATCGCCGAGATGGTCATCGACCTGTATGTCGGATTCGCCACCGGCAATCGCGCGCAGGAGGAGGTCCTTTTCGAGCAGATCCGAAGCATCCCGGCAGCCGAACCGATCCTGTATGGATTCGGCACCCAGCTGGTCTACCTTGGGTTCCTGGTCCTGATCATTCAGTTGGCCATCCTGAGGCGAATCAGCACGACGACCCTGACGCTGGTCATGGCCACCCTGCTCCTGTTCATCGGCTACGAAGTGCTGGACGGACCCGGCCGCCAGGCCCTCATGCCGTTCGCGGTCCTGTGCATGTGGCTGGCCTTGGCGCCCTTGGGATGGCGCCTGCTGAAGTCAGCGACCCCGGCCGCCCACGCGATCACGCCGTAGCGGTTCGGCGGCCTGCGGCGCTCTCCGCCGCCCTCGAGATAGGCCCGGAGACTGCGAGGCCCGCAGAATCGACGCCCAACCGGCCGAGCTTGAGGAATGCCTCATGGATGTCGGCACGGATCTCCCACCGGATGCGCGGGCAGTACTCGTCGTGGTCGTAGCCACGGTCGGCCGGCTCGGCGTCCGGGCGCTGGCGGGGACGGCCGCGCTTGCCACGCACCTTCGGGATGGCCCGCAGCAGCGGCGGCAACTGGGTCACGTCGTTGCGGTTGGCGCCGGTCACGATCACGGCCAGGGGGATGCTGGTGGCGTCGGTGATCAGGTGGTGCTTACTGCCGGCCCGGCCTCGATCGACCGGGGACGGGCCGGTCGACCCAGGCAAGTCCGCTTCTCCGGAGGCCGGCTACGACGCCGGCCGCGATGACGATGACGGCGGCCAGGGCGGGTACCCAGTCGCCCAGCCGCACGTACGGGGTCGTCTCGTGGGACAGCGGCACGTCGATGATGAAGGTGCCGCGGTAGTCGGGCGAGACCCAGGCCAGCGGCCGTCCGCGTGCGTCGAAGGCCGCGGAGGTGCCGTCGAGCTCCACGAGCACCGCCGAGCGCCCGGACTCGACCGCGCGGACAGCCTCGAAGCTCGCCTGCTGCGCGTGTGCCCAACTGCTGTGGAAGGTGGTGAGGGAGCCCTGCACGATGGTGACGTCCGCGCCCATGCGGGCAAGGTGGCGCCGCATGTCGGGAAAGGTGGACTCGTAAGAGATGAGCGGGCCGACCGTATACCCGGATACCGCCAGCGTCGTCGGCGTATCGCCGGTGGACCGGTCTTTCTCGGCCGCCTCGGTGATGTCGGCGACCCATCCCAGCAGCGGGCGGAGGGGGATGTACTCGCCGAAGGGCACCAAGCGCTGCTTGACGTACGTGCCGGTGAGCCCGCCGGGGGAGTACTGGTAGGTCGACTTGGTGATCTGCCCGGAGGGATCCGCGGCGTCCACGTTGACCAGGAGGTCGCTCCCGGTCTCGGCGGCGGCCCGACGTAGCTGGAGGTCCACGTCGGGGTGCTGTGGGGGATGGAAGGCGACGCTGCTCTGCCCCCACACGACGACGTCGTGGTCATGGCCGGCGAGCTCGCGGGTCAACCGCAAGTGGGCGGCCAGCCGCTGCTTCGGGCCGGGGACGTCCCCTGATTGCACGCCCGCGACCCGCATCGTGCCCGTCACCTGCGGTTCAGGCCGTAGCAGCCCGAATCCGACGGTGGCCACGACGAGGGCGGCGGCCACGCCCACGCCGGTCAGCCGCGTACGGAGCCGGACGCGGGGCAGCACGGCGGCGGTCAGGGCGACGTTGACGGCGACCAGGAGGAAGCTCAGCAGCCATACCCCGCCGACGGCGGCGACCGCCAGTGCCGGCCGTACCTGCCACTGGCTCAGGCCGAGCAACCCCCACGCCCCGCCCAAGTGCTTCCATGATCGCAGCGCCTCGGCGACCAGCCACATCGAGGGCAGCACCAGCACCGCCGCCAGCAGCCCGGCCGGCGTGACCCGGCGCAGCAACCCGTACGCGACGAGGCCGAACGGTATCCAGACCAGGCCGGCGACCGCCACCACGAGCACCGAGAATGCGCCCAAGGACGGCAGCATCCAATGGTGCAGCGTCGCGAGGAAGCCCACTGCCGCCAACCAGCTTCGCAAGGCCGCCTCGCAAGCCGATCCCGCGGCGCTGAGCAGGACCAGGACGGGTACCAGTCCGATCCACGCCCACCACCACGCGTTAGCTGCAGGGAAGGCCAGCGCCAGGCCAGCGCCGGTCATCAGGGCGAGCAGCCGGCTGCCCCACCGCACCGCCGCGACGTTCACCAAGGCGACCCACCGGTCCCCACAGAGCGCCGGCGATCATCGTCGGCTGAGCGCGGCCGGAACAGCTGAACCAGCTCCATCGGCACCCGGAAGACGGGATGAGGGACGGCACCTCCGGTGGGATGGTCCTCGTCCGGCAGGGTACGGTGAACGAGCCCGCGGTTCTCCGGTTTCTTGCGGCGCCGAGCACGTTTCACGTCGTATGCGTGGCTACCGGTACGTGGCATGAGCACCACTCCTTCCGGCTCCCCACCGATTACCCCGCAGTTCTTCGGTGATACGTACGAGCGGACCCGCCAGGTCCTGACGGTCTATGACCAATGCCGGACGACCGCGCTACACGCCTGGGGACGTGGCCCCAGAACGTGTTCCGTCCGGGGATGACGGGCGACCATCGGCACGCCACCCACGGTGCGGCACCCCTGTGCGCCTCGCGCCCCCAAGCTGATCATCGCAACGCAAGCACCAATCATACGGCGTTTGCGCACGTCAGGTCTGTGTAGGTGATCAGCAAGCCGTGCCACGATCTCGCCGCCGCAGTGATCGACGCCTTGCCTGACAGCCCCGAACTCCTCACCGGTCTGCGCCGAGTGCTCGAGGCCAAGGACGCGTTCGTGCGCGCCGCAGTAGGCCCTCCTCGCACCGGCAGGCCAAGGAATCGAGAACGCGATCAAGCACGGTGCCGCAGGGCAGTGAGTCCGTAGCGGTGGCGGCGCATTCCGCCCCACGGATCCGGGACGAGGTCAAGGCGGTCGCAGACCGCCCTGGCGGGTAGAGCCTGACAGGATGATCCTGCCCTGGGCGCCGCCATCCCGGACAGCGCCACCACGAGATCAGCGCTGACGCTGAGGTTTCCATAGCGAATATGACGAGCAGTTCACACCCTTCGGCGGTGCAGGACCCGGCATGGGGTAATGCCAGAGGGGGCCCTCGGACTCTGACCTGGGCCGCCTCATCGCCATCTGCACCATGGGGGCAGAAATGGGAGACACAATCCAGCTTGTCGAGGAGACGCCCTACCGCTTCCGCATTGAGCGGCATGGACCGATGCGAGTGCCCGGCGTCGTCCTGGCCTCGCGCGCGCTGCTTCCTGAGGACCAGGCGCTGCAGCAGGTCGTCAACGTGGCCGCCCTGCCGGGCATCGTCCGAGCCTCCTACGCCATGCCTGACCTGCACTGGGGCTACGGATTCCCGATCGGCGGCGTGGCCGCCACCGACATCGCGGCCGGGGGCGTCATCTCTCCGGGCGGGGTCGGCTTCGACATCTCCTGTGGAGTACGGCTGCTCGCGGCCGACATCGATCGCGACCGGCTGGCACCTCGAATAAACCGGCTCCTGGATCGCCTCGATCACGTCATCCCGCGAGGTGCCGCGCGCGGCGCCGTCTGGCACCTGGCCGGGCGGGCGCAGCTGGAAAGGGTACTGTCCGACGGAGCCCGGTACGCCGTCGAGCAGGGCCACGGTGTGGCGCGGGATCTGGAGCGCTGCGAGGACTTCGGCGGGGTCGCCGACTCAGATGTCTCCCAGGTTGGTTCCCGGGCCATGGAGCGAGGGCTGAACCAGGTGGGCAGCCTCGGCTCCGGCAATCACTTCCTGGAGATCCAGGCGGTGCAGGAGATCTACGACGAGGCGGTGGCGGCCGCGTTCGGCCTGAACCGTGGCCAGGTGTGCGTGATGATCCACTGTGGCTCGCGCGGGCTCGGCCACCAGATCTGCACCGACCATGTACGCGCGATGGAGAAGGCAATGCCGCACTACGGCATAACGGTGCCCGACCGGCAACTCGCCTGCGCCCCGGTCGATTCTCGCGAAGGCCGCGCATACCTCGGCGCCATGGCCGCCGCAGCCAACTACGGGCGGGCCAACCGGCAACTGCTCGGCGAGGCCACGCGGCGAGCCTTCGCCGACATCGCCGACAGCGGCCTGGATCTGGTGTACGACGTCTCGCACAACCTGGCCAAGATCGAAACACACGACGGCGTGCAAGTGTGCGTCCACCGTAAAGGGGCCACCCGGGCGCTGCCGCCGTATCATCCCGATCTACCGGCCGACCTGGCCCCGGCGGGTCAGCCTGTGCTGATCCCGGGCACCATGGGCACCGCCTCTTATGTGCTCACCGGCGTTCCGGGCGGCGAGGCATTCCACTCCACCTGCCATGGCGCGGGCCGTACCCAAAGCCGCCACCAGGCGGCGCGTTCCACCGGCGGCCGGGAACTACGCGACCGCCTCGAGGCGCAGGGCATCGTCGTACGCGGTGCGACCTGGCGAGGGCTGGCCGAGGAGGCGCCCACAGCCTACAAGGACGTCGACGCCGTGGTCACAGCCAGTGAGGGAGCAGGACTATGCCGCAAGGTCGCCCGTCTGGTCCCCCTCGGCGTCGTCAAAGGCTGAAGGAGCAGAAGGGAGACGCCGATGAGGGCCGATGCCGGACACCGCGCTCTTCCCCACACCGCCGACACCCGTATCCAGGCCTGGGCACCGACCACCGGGGAATGCATCGCCCAGGCAGTGCTCGGCATGGTGGAGAGCTTCCTCGACCTGCGCGGCGCCGCCGCCAGCGGTGAGTACGACTTGCGTGTCGAGCCCGGCGAGCCTCAAGACCAATTGGTGGCCGTCCTGGACGAGGTCATCTACCTGATGGACACCACTGGACAGATCCCGATCAAAGTGGCGGCCCAACAGGAACAGAACCGTCTGAGCCTCCACCTGACGATGGCCGACCTGACGACCGTACCCCAGACCGGAGCGGCACCTAAAGCCGTCACCCTGCACCAGCTGACCTTCGAACACGATGCAGGCCAGTGGACCTGCGCGGTGACCCTGGACGTGTGAGGCCATCGGGCACGATCGACCTCGGACCCGATCGTCACCGCCGGGGGTGGTCATCAGATCGGCAGCGGTGTCGGCTCCTGACCTTCGGGCCCTCCTTGCTCAGGGAGCGACGCAATCGGGCACGCAACGGCGGCTGGTAGCCCTCCCCGTAGTACTGCTCCTTGAACTCCTCCTTGCGCAGCAGATCCGCCTCCGAGATGACGCCGACGACATGACCTTCGCCGTCGACGACAGGAACAGCGCTGACGCCATGAGCGATCAACACCTCGGCCACGTCCCTGAATGAGGCGCCACCGTTCACCGACACCACCTCACGGGTCATCACATCCCGAACCTTGACGCGCATCGCATCCCCCTGGACGGCATCCGCACTCGGGAGTTGCCCCGACCGAGCACGGTGGGCTCCACAGCTCCCGCCTCTTCGGGTGTTACTGCCCGTCAATCCCATCTCGGATCGGTCTTATGGGCAGATGCCGGGGGTCGCCGGTCATTCGGGCCCTGAGACAGCGCGGGCCCGGTGAGATCCGGCTCGCCCGGCACTTGCTCGGGCCGGACCTGTCAAAGATCGTTCTCATCCCACAGCGGGTCGTCGCGCACGTCCACGACGCCGTTGACGCGGACCGCGGGTGCCGTTGTCGCGGTCGGCGCCGGTCAAGATGACACCCTTCTGGAGATTCGCAGTTTCTTGACGTTAACGGTTCGCGGCGTGGGTGGGATCAGACACGGCTGCGCGCCGTCCACAGCTCGGGGAACACGTTCTTCACAGCCCGCTTCTCCAGCCAGGCCACGCCCGCCGAGCCTCCGGTTCCGGTCTTGGCACCCATCGCGCGCCGGGTCGCCACGAGATGGTCATTGCGCCAGCGCCACACCAGCTCGCCGACGTCCGTCAGCGCCTCGCCGAGCCGTGCCAGGTCGGCGTCCCGATCGCCGGAGTAGATCTCCGCCCACACCGCCTCGACCTCGGCGGAGGGCTCGTACCGTTGCGACAGATCCCTTTCCAGTACGGCCTGCGGTACGGCGTGCCCGCGCCGGGCGAGCAGGTGCAGCACCTCGTCGTACAGGCTCGGCTGGTGCAGCGCCTTCTCCAGCTCCGCGTGGACGCGCGGCGCGCCCCGGTGCGGCACCAGCATGGACGACGACTTCTCGCCGAGCAGGAACTCCATCCGCCGGTACATCGCCGACTGGAAGCCGGAGCCCTCGCCGAGTGCGGCTCGGTAGGCGTTGAACTCAGTGGGCGTGAGCTGCGACAGCGGCCGCCAGGAGGCGTTCAGCGCCTCGAGCTCGCGCACGCTGCGTTTGAGCGCGTCCATCGCGACGGGCAGCCGGTCCTCGCGCAGTGCGCGACCGGCGGTCTCCCACTCATGGACGATCACGGTGAACCACAGCTCCATGACCTGGGTGGTGACCAGGAACGCCATCTCTCCCGGGTCGTCGGAGAGTGGGTGCTGGAGGTGGGTGAGGACGTCCGCATGAACGTAGTCCTCGTACGGGGTCGTGCCCGCGAAGTCGAGGTTCGGAGAGTCCGAACCGACACCGGCTTCTCGGGACTCGGGGTGATGCGACATCGCTGTCTCCTCGAGGCGCGCTACCGGGTAGCGGTCCGCTCCCTTCCTCTCGGCACTGGAGCCCCGGTCCCCTCGGGCCCGTCCGTCTCGGTACGGCGTCGAGCCCATCAGACATGGTGCGGGATTGTGTCCCGATATGGCAAATGCTGTTCGGGTGGTCGGGTTCGGAGCCGATCGTCGTCGGCAGGCATCACGTCCGCTCCGGCGAGGGAGTACGCCCGGGCCACTGACGGCCCGATCACTCCGGGCGCGCCCGGCGAGCCCGACCCTCCGCCTCTGGGCGCCCGAGCAGCTTCTCGATGCTGCGGCGCTCCCGTTTGGTGGGACGACCCGCGCCACGAGCGCGAACGGCCACCGTCACGGCCTCCTCGCGCGGAGGAGGCGGAGGGCTCTTGTCGACGTAGCACTCGGCCGCCACGGCGGCGCCGACGCGCTTGGTGATGATCCGGGAGACGACCACGATGCGTTCGCGCCCCTCGTGCCGGAGCCGAATCTCGTCACCGACCCGGACGGCGTGCGCGGGCTTGACCCGCACCCCGTTGACCCGGACGTGCCCGCCCCGGCAGGCGTCGGACGCGATCGAACGAGTTCTGGTCAGCCGCACCGACCAGATCCAGCTGTCCACCCGGGCGCTCACCTGCTCACCTGCCACCCAGACACTGTACTGAGTGACGCGACACCCGTGGCTCGCACGTGCGGTCCGCAAGACGGATGAGGAAATACGACACAACGTGTCGGGTTTTGATTCGAGCATGGTTTCACCGGTCGGCGTCGATGGCGGACGTGGACCGGGCCCTACGGATAGATAAGGACCTCAATGCGCGAAACGCCAGAAGAGCTCAAAGAGCTCCAGGCCCTCCTCGACGCCTCCCTCTCCCGCTCCACCTCGCACCTCCGCTCGATCATCAACAGCGAGCGCACGCTGACCGCGGAGCAGCTCACCCAGGTCCTCACCGGCATGTGCACCCTCGCCCTGTCCACCGTGACGGCGAAGGGCGAGCCGCGGATCAGCGGTGTGGACGGGCATTTCCTGCACGGCAAGTGGTACTTCGGCACGGCGCGCGGCGCGGCCAAGGCCCGCCATCTTGCCGCTCGCCCCGCCGTCAGCGCCGCGCACATGTGCGGTGAGGACCTGGGCGTGTTCACGCACGGCACGGTGGAGATCCTCAACCCCCAGGACGCCGAGCCGGCTGCAGACTGGCCGGACCTGCGCGCCTACTTCAAGGACTTCTACGGCGACGACTTCTTCGACTGGGACAACGACGTGGTCTACTACCGGCTGCATGCGCACTGGATGACCGTCTACGCCCCCGATATCGCGAAGCTCACTGCGGCGTCCCAGTCCTGATCCGCAGCACAGGCCCTAGCGGGACCGTGTCCCCTATGTCCGAGCCGGCCGGTCGGGTGCACAGGTCATCGGAGAGCACTTGCATGTAGCGCGGCGTCGGGTCACCGCCCCACGAGGGAGCGTTCGGCGTCGCGGATAGTGCGGTCGGCGTCTCGCCTGGTGATGAAGCCGTCGCGGAGGTTCCGCTCGGTGACCTGGCGTACCTTGGCCACGTAGTCGCGGTGGCTTGGATACAGCTCGTCGAGGGTGGTCTCGTCGAAGGGGATCCAGGTTCCGCCCTGACGGCAGGCGCTGGCGGTGGCGTCGGTCAGGCCGAGGTTCCAGCCGGTGTTGCGCTCGGTCGGGGCGTCGACCGCCGCGAGCCTGATGCCGCCGCGGGCGATCTGGTAGGCGTCCCTGGTCACGGCTGCCGGGCTGGTGGTGACGTCGGTGATCTCCAACATGGGGGCCGCGGGCGGCCGCCGGTCCTCCCGCGCCCAGCGTACGGAGTGGTCGAACATCGCGCTCAGCACGTACTCGTACGGGACGTTGCTGCGCGCCGGGGACACGCACGGTGCGGTGGGCCCTGCCAGCAGCCCGGACACGCCTGCGTCCCGGAGCCGGATCGGGTTGTTGACAAGGTAGGCGTGCCGGTCGGAGTGCGAGGCGCCGGCGATCTCCCAGTACGTGAAGCGGTCGCTGTCGGGCTGGCGGCGGGCGGCCTGGTTGGCGAGCACGTCGTACTCGCTGGCCGTTTTGAAGACCTTCGTGGTCAGGTCGGCGCGGATCCGTGTGCCGCCGTCCACGACGGTGATCACATCGTAGGTGGGCGCGAGCGGGTGCACCGAGTTGGCGTAGACCGCCAGCCGTGAGGCCGACTGGGACTGGCCCGTCGCGATCAGCGTCCTGGCCTTCAGGTTGCCGAGGGGGCGCGCGCCCCGTGGCTCGGTCAGAGCCTTGGCGGCCTGGGTGAAGACGTCGTAGGCGAGGCCGTCGTCCGTGACGGCGCCGCCTGCGGTCAGGTCGAGGCCGCCGTAGCGGGCAGGGTTCCACGCCTTCAGCCCCGTGGGGGAGTGGACGCCGTTGCGTTGGGCGCTCACGCCGACCCACGCGTATCCCTCGTCCAGGATGTGGCGGAAGGAGCGGGACCACATGACCTCGTAGTCGAAGTTGTTGGTCACGTTGTACCACTCGACGATGGCCGTGCCGTTGAACTTCTTCGGCGAGATCGGCCGGCGGACCACGATGCGGGTCCTGTAGGGGTGGCCGCTGTCGATCACCGTGCCGGTGGCCTGGTCGGGTGTGGTGTAGCGGCTGGCCGTGCCGTCGACGAAGTACTCCTCCTCGATGTATCCCGCTTTGCCGAGGTCCTGGTCGGTGGCGAAGAAGGGGTGGTCGCGGGGCTGGCCGGTTGACGGGATCGGGCCGGTCACGGTGGGGGCGGCGGCCGGCTCGTCGAGGTGGGCGTTCGCGGGGAGGGGAGGTGTGGTGATCAGCGCGAGGGACAACGCGCAGGTCAGGAGGAGGCGGAGCATAGGGACTCCATCCCGGTAGTACGAACTAGATAGTTCATCATGGAGGCGCTTGGCGAGGTGTGGAACTCAGCGGCAGAAGGGGGCCATGCCCAGCACGGACTTCACCCCGCCGAGCAGGTGCTGGATGAAGTACTGGTCGCCTTCCATGGGCTCGTCGGTCCACGCCTTGACGTCGTGGCCGAGGGTGGTCAGCCAGGCCTTGCCGCCGTCGTAGTACTGGCACCAGCTCACCGGGTGGTGTTCACCATGCCCGGGGTGGCCCAGACCGCCGCGCACGCCTCGGGTCAGGGTGCTCTCGTCCACCTCGGCCAGCACGCGGACGCGGGTGGGGTAGGGGATGAGGTTGTACCACTCGTCGGTGAAGGCCCAGCGCTGCGGCAGGCCCTGGGTGGAGGCGTCGCGGCCGTTGACGGTGACGACGGTGCCGGGCTGGTTGGCGCTGTGGTCGTAGAAGTTGGCGTTGCCGAGCAGGCCCTCGTACCAGGGCCAGTTGTACTCGGTGCCGAAGGCGTTGTGCACGCCGGCGAAGCCGCCGCCGGCGCGGATGTACTGCCGCAGCGCGGTCTGCGCGGCGTCGTCGAGCGTGTCGCGGGTGGTGCTGAGGAACATCACGGCGTTGTACCGAAGTAAGCGGCTCGCCGCCGACAGCTGGGTGACGTCCTCGGTGTAGTCGACGGCGAACCCGTTGTCCTGGCCCAGCTTGACCACGGCCTTCACCGCGACGTTGTCGTCGTTGAGCGGCGGGTTCATGCCGGGCCCGAGCGGGGTGCCCAGGTGGGCGTGGCGTGGTCCCGCGGTGCGGCTGTAGACGAGCAGCCGGTAGCCCTTGGCCGGATCGAAGTTGCCCCAGTCGTGGTAGCAACGGGGGTCTGTACCCCGGCAGACGCCGTAGTCCGGGTCGCCGAGGTTCCGTGCGCCCTCCGGTGAGGCGGCGGAGCTGGGGGACGTGGCGGTGAGCAGGAGTGTCGCCGCACCGGTCAGGGCGGCGATCGACAGTTTGCTGCGCATGGGCACCTCAGGCGCTGTGGTGGTCCGCTAGGTGGACCGTATGGTCCACTGAGAGGTTTTGAGCGTAACCAGTGCGGCGAACCCCGACAAGCCCTTGTCTTCGCGGTGGCTTCCGGCTCATAGTGGGTCCGTCTTGTGGATCCCATGGCCCATCGCACAGGCAGCGGCAGAAAGCACGACGACGTCAAGGCCGCCGCCGTGGCAGCATCAGGGCTCCCTCGCCTTACAACCAGGTCGGCAGGATGGACGGCGGGATCGGGCCCTTGTTCCGCCGCCCCTGACCGGCCTCCTCCCAGGCATGGGCCAGGATGCCTACGCTCCTGCTGAGCACGAAGAGCCCGCGCGCCAGCGGAGGCGGAAAGCCCAGCTCCGCGTAGACCACGGCGGTCGCGCCGTCGATGTTCATCGGCACCGGCGCGATCAGCTCCTCCACCTCTAGCGCGGCACGCAGGTGCGTGCCCGCCACCACGCCCTCCGCGGTCGCGTCGGTCACCAGGCGGAGCAGAGGGTCGCGGCGCGGGTCGCGGGTGTGGAAGCGGTGCCCGAAGCCGGGCAGGTATCTGTCACGGGCCCGCCGCCGGGCCACCACGGCGGCCGCGTCGCCGTCCCGGACGACCTCCTCGAGCAGTTCCACGCACTGCTCTCCCGCGCCGCCGTGCACGTCGCCGAGCAGGTTGACGCCGGTGGCGACGGCGTTGTTGAGCCCCACCCCGCAGGTGATCGCCATCCGCGCGGCGGCGATGGACGGCGCATGCGGACCATGGTCGACCGACGAGACCAGCGCCGCCTCGAGCAGCGCCGCCCGGCGCGGGTCAGGCCGCTCGCCGCGGAGCATGAGCCAGATCATCTCGGCGAAGCCGATCCGCCCGATGAGGTCCTGGACCGGCTCGCCCCGCAGCTCGATGAGGTCGGGCTCGATGCGCGACACCGCCGTCGCCCACCAGTCGGCCACCTCGCCTCCGAAGCTCATGACGTCACTCCGAACTCCTCGTTGTGCTGGCCGAGCAGGGGCGGCGGCCCGTGCGGGCGTAGCGGCACGCCGTCGATGACGACACCGTTGCCCGTGACGGTGACGTGACGCTCGCCGGCGCCGGCGAACGGCACGTCCGTCAGGAAGCCACGCCGCCGCACCTGGTCCAGGGCCAGGGCCTGCGGGACGGTGAGGATGCGGGCGGCGGGTACGCCTTCACGGGCCAGGATCCCCTCCCACTCCCGTGCTGTCTTGCCGCGCAGTGCCTGGTTGAGCTCGTGGTTGAGCGTCTGCCTGTGCTGCTTGCGGGACTCCCTGTCGGCGAACCGGGGATCGGCGGGCAGATCCGGTCGCCCGATGAGCCGGCACAGCGTCTCGAACTGGGCCTGCTGGTTGGCGGCGATGTTGAGCGGTCCGTCGGCGGTCTCGAACGTGCCCGAGGGAGCAGCGGTGGCGTTCTGGTCGCCCATCGGCTCCGGCTCGACGCCGCTGACCAAGTAATTGGAGACCGTCCAGCCCATGGCGGAGATGGACGCCTCCAGCATGGACAGGTCCAGGAAGCAGCCGTGTCCGCTGCGGTGCCGGCCGGCCAGCGCGGCGGAGACCGCCAGGGCGGCCATCAGCCCGCCGATCGTGTCGCAGATGGGGAATCCGACGCGCAGCGGGACCGTCTCGGGGGTGCCGGTGACGCTCATCATGCCGGACAGTCCTTGGATGATCTGGTCGTAGGCGGGGGCCCCGCTCATCGGCCCGCTCTGACCGAACCCGGAGATCGCGCAGTAGATCAGGCCGGGGTTGAGTGCCCGCAGCCGGTCCCAGTCGTAGCCGAGCCTGGCCAGCACTCCGGCCCGGAAGTTCTCCAGCAGGACGTCGGCGCCGGCGACCATCGACTCGAAGGCGGCCCGGCCCTCCGGGCTCTTCAGATCGAGCTCGACCGACTTCTTCCCGGCGTTCTGCGCCAGAAAGGAGGCACCCATCTGCTCCTGGTTGAGCTCGGGGTCGGGGCCGAGGCGGCGGGCCAGATCCCCGTTACCGGGTATCTCGACCTTGACCACCTGCGCGCCGAACAGCATCAGCTGGTAACTGCAGTACGGCCCGGCCAGCACGTTGGTCAGGTCGACGACCTTGACGCCCTCCAGTGGCAACTGCCGCATTCACTCTCCTCAAGAGGTCAGGGGATGGTCGAACCCGCGCTCCGACATGCGCTTGGCCGCTTCCCGCAGGTCCGCGACGAACGCCTGGACGCGGTCCTCGCCGAAGCGCACCGTCGGCCCGCTCAGCGTCAGCGCCGCCACGGTCGCCCCCGAGCCGCTCGTCACGGGCACCGCCACCGCGGACAGGCCGGGCTCACGCTCGCCGTGACTGACCGCGTACCCGTCACGCGCCGCCTGTTCGATCCACTCCCGCAGCGTCGCCACGTGGACCTCACCATGCGGAGAGGAACGCGCGACACGGGCGAGCAGCCGCGGGGAAGCGTCCTTGAGCAGGACCTTCGACGAGGCGCCCGCCCACAGCGGCAGCTCGTCGCCGACCCGCACCACGTGACGCAGCGACTGCGGGCTCTCCTGCTGGGCGATGCACACGCGGTGGATGTCGCGCAGCACGTAGAGGTTGACGGTCTCCCGCTGGCGCGCGCCCAGCTCACGCATGAGCTGCACGGTCTCCGGCGGCAACTCCCACGCCGAGCGGGCCAGGTGCGCCCAGCGCCACAGGGTGGGGCCGGCCGCGTAGCCCTTCGGCGTGTTCCACAGCAGTCCCATGTGCTCCAGGGTCTGCAGCAGGCGCAGCGCCGTCGTCTTGGCCAGCCCAGTCTCATCGACGACCTCGCGAATGGTCAGCGTCCGCCGATCCTCGGTGAGCAACGACAGGATGTCGAATGCCCGTTGGACGCTGCGCACGCCGCCGCTCTCGCCTGACGCTGCGGGAATGTTCGAAGGCACGGGTCCTCACTAGGAAGTCGAAGGTGCACTCGGTGCTCACCTTCTCACGTGGTCCGCACGCTAACACCGAGTCCATTTAGCGGTCCATATGCTCCACTGTGTGGATTCTCCTCTTGCCAGAATGCCATACGGCGTTCCACACTGCGGTTCACACGAACCACACAGCGGAGCCGTGATGAAGACAATCCCCGAGACCGGCTGCCTGGTCGCCGGCGAATGGCTGACCGATGGTCCGCATGCCGACCGCCTCGGCCCCTACCTCCGGCAGACCGTCAGCCGCGCTCGAACCGCTCAGGATCATGACATCGCGGCAGCTCTCGCCTACGCCAAGCAGGCGGCCAAGCATGTCGCGCGGCTGGCCCCCGCCACGCGGGCCGGCATCTTGGAAGGCGCCGCCGCCGCGATCACCGCCCACGCGGAGGAGTTAGCCCGGCTGCTGGCGCTCGAACTGGGCAAGCCGCTCAAGGACGGGCGTGGCGAGATCGTCCGGGTGGCCGACACCCTGTCCGTCGCCGCCGCCGAGGCCAGGACGATCGGCGGCGAGGTTCTGCCGGTTGCGGGCTGGGGTCGCGGGGTCGGCAACACTGCGTTCACCCAGCGTGCCCCCGCGGGGCCCGTACTGGCGATCACGCCGTTCAACGCGCCCGCGAACCTGCTGGCGCACAAGCTCGCCGCGTCCTTCGCCGCGGGCAACACCACCATCGTCAAGCCGCCGCCGCAGGCCCCGGCCGTCTCCACGGCGCTGGTGGAGCTGCTGCTGGAGGCGGGGATGCCGGTTGAGGCCGTGCAGGTCCTGCACGGCGGCGGCGACGTGGGCGCGCGGTTGTGCGCGGCGCCGGAGATCGCCGTGGTGAGCTTCACCGGCGGCGTCACGGCCGGGCGCGCCGTCGCGCGCGCCGCCGGGCCGAAGCGGGTCCTCCTGGAGCTCGGCGGCAACGCCGCGACCATCGTCTGCGAGGACGCCGACATCGGGGAGGCGGCGCGGATCTGCGCCCGCACCGGCTACAGCAACTCCGGGCAGAGCTGCATCTCGGTCCAGCGTGTCTACGTTCAGCGCAGCCGGTTCGACGAGTTCGCCGACGCGCTGACCGCCGAGGTCAAGGCGCTGGCCGTGGGCGACCCTCTCGACCCGGCGACCGACGTCGGTTCGATGGTGGACGACAACGCCGCCGAACGCGTCGTGCAGTGGACGGCCGAAGCGGCCAGGGCGGGGGCGACGGTCACCGCGGGCGGCACCCGTGCCGGAGCGGTGATGGCGCCCACCGTCGTGGTCGCGCCGCCCCGTGATGCCAAGGTCGTCCGGGAGGAGGTGTTCGGCGCGCTGGTCGCCGTGCTGCCCTATGACGGCTTCGACGATGTGCTCGAGGAGTGCAACCGCAGCACGTACGGGCTGCAGGCCGGGCTGTTCACCCACGACGTGCGCCGCATCGTCACCGCCTGGCGCGAGCTGGAGGTCGGCGGCCTGGTGGTCAACGGCTCCTCCAACTTCCGCCTCGACCACGTCCCGTTCGGCGGCGTGAAGGATTCGGGCATCGGCCGCGAATCGCCTCGCTGGATGATCGAGGACTTCACCGTCACCAAGACCCTCATGCTCAGAGGCCTCACCATCTGGGGAGATCAGTGACCGAACGTAGTGAGGGCACCAATATGTACAGTCACCTTGGTGTTGAGGCCGGCGAAGGAGGCCGCAACACCGCCGCCCACGCCCTGGTCGCCCAGCTCGAGGACCTCGGCGTCGAGTACGTCTTCGGCACCTGCGGCCACACCAACATCGCCGTGCTCGACGCGCTGGCCGACAGCTCGATCCGCTTCGTCATCGCCCGCCACGAGCAGGCCGCCGCGCACGCCGCCGACGGCTACGCCCGCGCCCGCGGCAAGCCGGGCGTGCTGCTGGTGCACGTCGGACCCGGCCTGACCAACGCCACCACCGGCGTCATGACCGCAGCGCTCGACTCGGTGCCCCTGGTGGTGATCTCCGGGGACGTGCCCTCCTACTACCACGGCCGCCACCCGCACCAGGAGATCAACCTGCACGCCGACGCCGACCAGGCGTCGATCTTCCGCCCGTTCGTCAAGCGGGCCTGGAATGTGCACCGGGCCGAGGACCTGGGCAGGGCCGTCGAGCGGGCCTTCTGGACGGCGAGGTCGGGACGCCCCGGAGCCGTGCTCGTCAACGTGCCGATGGACGTCTTCTCCCGGCCCGCGGCGCCGTACCCGCCGATCAGCCACGCGGCGCCTCCCGACCTGCCGGAGGCCACCGCAGAGCTGATCGCCGCGACGCTGGCCACCGCCGACCGGCCCCTCATCTACCTCGGCGGCGGGCTCCGCGAGGACGCCATCGCAGACCCGGCGACATTGGGCCCTGTCGTGGACCCGGCGACATCAAGCACTGTCGCGGGCCCGGCGAAGTCAAGCACTGCGGCGCTGCTCGCGCTCGCCGAGCACCTGGACATCCCGATCGCCCACTCACTCATGGCCAAGGGCGCCGTCCCAGATGCTCACCCACTGGTGCTGGGCATGCCCGGCTTCTGGGGACTGGAGCTGACGAACGCCTACGCCCGGGAGGCCGACGTGGTGCTCGCCCTGGCCACCCGTTTCGCCGAGACCGACGCGAGCTCGTGGGACCCTCGCTACACGTGGCGACTCGGCGAGAGCGGGAGACTCATCCAGATCGACATCGATCCCGCCGAGATCGGCCGCAACTACCCCGCCGAGATCGGCGCGGTGGCCGACGTGGGACTCGCGGTCAAGGCGCTGGCCGACGCCGCCAAATCGCACGCGGCCCGCAGCCGGCCGGAGCTGCGCAAGCAGATCCACGAAGCCAGGTCCGGGTTGTTCGCCGCGAGCAGGGAGCGCGGCCTCAGCGAGGACTTCCCGCTGCGGCCCGAGCGCATCCTGGCCGACCTGCGCTCCTCGATCCCGGCCGACGCGGTCCTGGTCACCGACGTCGGCTGGAACAAGAACGGCGTGGCCCAGTGCTACGAGCTGCCGCCCGAAGGGCGTTTCATCACTCCTGGCGGCGCCTCCACGATGGGATTCGGCCCGGCCGCGGCTGTGGGGGTGCAGCTTGCGCAGCCGGACAGGACGGTGGTGGCGCTCATCGGCGACGGCGGCATGAGCGCGCAGTTGCCGGCGGTGCCTCTCGCGGTGGAGCAGGGTGCGCCGGTCGTCTTCGTCGTGATGAACAACCGGTCGCACGGGACGATCTCCGACCTGCAGTCGGCCTACTTCGGCCGCAGCCACGGCTGCGACTTCACCGACGCCGCCGGACGGCCCTACAGCCCCGACTTCGCCGCGCTCGCCGTGGCGTGCGGCGCCGACGGCCACACCGTTTCCACACCGGCCGAGTTCGGCGCGGCTCTCCGCGCGGCTGTCGCGAACCGGCGTCCCGCCGTGATCGACGT
Source organism: Nonomuraea sp. 3N208 (assembly GCF_052245935.1). Lineage (NCBI taxonomy): Bacteria > Bacillati > Actinomycetota > Actinomycetes > Streptosporangiales > Streptosporangiaceae > Nonomuraea > Nonomuraea sp. 3N208. The sequence continues at coordinate 171,858 of NZ_JBQQBR010000021.1, forward strand.
TCCGATGGTGAACGAACCGGTGCCCACCCCCGGCCACTGGAACATCAAGGACATCTACCAAGGTTTTTTCGGCAGCTGAAACCGTTGCACGTTCGATATTCCCAAACCGTGTCCTGTCGGCCTATAACGAACGTACTAGTCCGTGAATTAACACTCACGCATCCCCCGAGGTGAACCGTGTCCTTCGCGAGATTCTCCATCGCCGCGGCGGCGCTGATAGCACTCGCCGCCTGCGCCCCGCCCGGCCAGTCATCCCAGTCCGGAGCCGGCGCAACCGGCCCCATCAAGATCGCGAACGCCAACGCCCAAAGCGGCCAGCTCAGCTCGCTCGGCCAGTGGGAGCACAAAGGCGTCAAACTGGCCATCGATGAGGTGAACAAGGCTGGCGGGATCAACGGGAGGCAGATTCAGCTCGACCTGTTCGACAGCCAGGGCGACCCGACCGTCGGCACCAATGTGGCCAGGAAGATCGTCAGCGAGGGCTACGTCGCGATGCTCGGCACCGCGGAGAGCGCGGTCACCCTGGCCATGGCCCCCATCCTGAAGGATGCCAAGATCCCGAACATCACCTCGGGTCAGTCGCCCAAGCTGGCCGAGCTGAAGAGCCCGTTCCTGTTCCTCAACGCGCCCACGAGCGTCACCTTCGACGAGACGCTCGCCAAATACCTCGTCGACGACAAGGGCCGCAAGAAGATCGCGGTGATCAGCAACAACGGCGCCTACGGCAGCGGCGAGCACGACGCGTTCCTGGCCGCGCTCAAGACCAGGAACGTCACACCGCTCGCCGACGAGGTCGTGACCCCGGACCAGAAGGACTTCAACTCCAACCTCGCCAAGATCCGCGAGCAGGACCCGGAGGTGCTGTTCATCGGCGCCGAGGAGGTTCAGTCCGGGCTGATCGCCAAGCAGGCACGCGAGCTCGGCATCAAGGCGGCCTTCGCCGGCGGCGCCCCGATGGGCACCGACGTGTACGCCACCACGGCCGGTCTGAAGAACGCCGAGGGCTCCATCGTCAGCTCGCCCTACCTCAGCAACGACGCCAGCGACCAGATCAAGCAGTTCGCGGCCAAGTACAAGGCCGCCTACAACGAGGACGCCCGCATGCACGTCGCCAAGGCCTACGACGGCGCGTCCATCCTCATCGAGGCGCTCAAGCAGACCAACGGCGAAGGCGGCCAGAAGCTGGCCGACGCCATCCGCGGCGTCAAGCGCGCCGGGCTCCTCGGCACCTACAACTTCGACGCCAACGGCGTCGGCATCCACGAAACCAAGATCGGCCTGGTCAAGGACGGCAAGGTCGTTCCCGAGGCCGCGAGCTGAACGTGCAGGTATTCCTCCAGACCCTGATCGGCGGGATCACCTTCGGAGCGGTGTACGCGCTGGTGGCCATGGGATTCTCGATCGTCTACCGCACCATGGGCCTGGTCAACTTCGCCCACGGCAGCGTGGTGATGATCGGCGCGTACGCCGCGTCCACGTTCTACCTGGCCACCCAGCTGCCGTTCGCCGTCGCGACCGTCGTGGCCATCGCGGTCACCGGCCTGATCGGCCTGGTGATCGAGCGCTTCCTACGCCCGCTGGAGAACAAGGACTTCACGCTGATGCTGATCGGCACGATCGGCTTCGGCGCGGTCCTGGAAGCGGGCGCGGTGCTCATCTGGGGAGCGACCGGCCACGCCGTCCCCTCGCCGGTCGCGACCGAGCCGATCGACCTCGGGGGCATCCGCATCCCCACGTACAACCTGCTCGTCATCGCCGTCGCCGCGGCGGCCACCGGACTGCTGGCGCTGTTCCTGCAGCGCACCAAGCGCGGCGCGGCCATGCAGGCGGTCGCCATGGACCACCAGGCCGCCACCGCGGTCGGCATCCACGTCGGCCGCAGCAACGCGCTGGCCTTCGCCATCGGAGCCGGGCTGGCGGCACTGGCGGGCAGCCTCGTGGGACCCATGCTGTACGTCAACCCGACCATGGGCGGCACGCTCGGTATCAAGGGCTTCGCCGCCGCCATGCTGGGCGGCTTCGGCAGCATGCCCGGCGCGATCGTCGGCGGCCTGGCCTTCGGGCTGCTCGACGCCTTCGCCGCCGGCAACTTCCAGGAGTACTCCGAGCTGGTCACGTTCCTGGTCTTCGCCGTCGTGGTCATGATCCGGCCGACCGGCATTTTCGGAGAGGCGACGGTGAACCGCGCATGAGACGACTGGCCTGGCTCATCCCCGCGGCGGTCGCCGCCTGGCTGCTGCCCTACGGTCTAGGCGGCTACTCGATGCACGTCGCCGACGTCGCCATCATCTTCGCGATCCTGGCCATCGGCCTCGGCCTGACCATGGGCGTGGCCGGGCAGATCAACCTGGCTCAGGTCGCCTTCTTCGGCGTCGGCGCCTACACGGTGGCCATCCTCACCACGCAGGCGGGTTTCGGCTTCTGGACCGCGGCCGTGCTGGCGCTGGTCGCCGCCCTGGTGTTCGGCGCGCTCGTGGGGATCCCCGCACTGCGCATGCAGTCCCACTATTTGGGGATCGTCACGCTGGGCTTGGCGCTGGCCTTCACCAACTGGGTCACCAACGCCCACGTCGCCGGCCGGGCGGAAGGCATCAGCGACATCCCCGTCCCGCCGATGTTCGGCATCGACCTGTCCAGCGGCTACCTCTTCTACTACGTCGAGCTGATCGTCTTCGCCCTCGCCCTGGCCTTCGCCCTGCTGGTCACCCACTCTCCGCTGGGGCGCCGGCTGCGGGCGATGCGTGACGACGACCTGGCGGCCGGCGCGCTCGGCGCGGAGATCCCGCTGCTGCGCATGACCGCCTTCATCCTGTCCGGCCTGTACGGCGGCGTCGCCGGTGTGCTGTACGCGGGGCTCATCCGCTTCGTCGCGCCCGAGTCGTTCAACATCGCCAACATGTTCCTGCTCCTGGCCATGGTGATCATCGGCGGACGCAGCAGCATCCTGGGCTGCGTCGTAGGCGCCGTCGCGCTCGCGCTGGTCAGGGAGGCGCTGCTGGACGCCTCGGCCTACGCTCAGCTCGGCTACGGCCTCGTGGTCGTGCTCGTGGTGGTGTTCGCGCCCAAGGGGCTCGCGGGCCTGCCCCGGCAGCTGCTGCGCCGGCGCGGCAACGGCTCGCGCGCCCAGCTTGGCCCTTTCCGGCCGTACGAGCCCGCACCTCCTGCCGCACCGGGTGACATGCTGGACGTCCGGGACGTGACCAAGCGCTTCAAGGGCCTGGTCGCGCTCGACGAGGTGTCCCTCACCGTGCCCACCGGGCAGATCCGCGGCATCGTCGGCCCCAACGGCTCCGGCAAGACCACACTGTTCAACGTCATCAGCGGCTTCTACACCCCCACCCAGGGTTCGATCCTCCTGCGCGGGCGTGACGTGACCGGGATCGCGCCGTACCGGCTGTCGCAGCAGGGCGTCGCGCGGACCTTCCAGAACCTGCGCCTTTTTGAAGATCTCAGCGTGCGCGAGAACATCCTGCTCGGCCTGGACCGCACGCCGACCACCTGGATCTGGCGCTACCCGAGCCTGCCGTGGAAGGTGCTGGGCTACGAGCGGGCACTACGCGCGCGGGCCGAGGAGCTCATCGAGCGGTTCGGGCTCACCGAGGTCGCCGACGCCGAACCGCGCTCGCTGCCGTACGGGATTCAGCGCCGCATCGAGCTGGCCCGCGCCATGGCCATGTCCCCGAACCTGCTCCTGCTGGACGAGCCCGCCGCCGGAATGAACGGTGAGGAGGTGCGCCGGCTCGGCGAGATCGTCCGCTCCATCAGGGACTCCGGCGTCACCGTCGTGATCATCGAGCACAACATGAGCCTGGTCATGTCGCTGTGCGAACAAGTCACCGTCCTGTCCGGCGGGGGAGTCATCGCCGATGGCCCGCCTGCCGAGGTCGCCGTGCACCCGGACGTGGTCACCGCCTACCTCGGCGACTCGATGGCCGCCCCCACCGAAGCCACCGCCGAGGAGGCCACCCGATGAGCACGCTCACCGTCGAGAACCTCTCGGTCCACTACGGCGGCGTCCGCGCCGCCCACGGCGTCTCCTTCACCGTCGAGCCGGGCCAGTCGCTCGGGATCATCGGCGCCAACGGAGCCGGTAAGACCTCCACCCTCAAGGCCGTCATGGGCCTGGCGCCGCGGCAGGCCACCGCCATCCGCTTCGGCGAACACGACCTCGCCCGCGCGCCCGCGCACACCCTGGTAAGGCACGGCATCGGGTACGTGCCGGAAGGACGGCACGTCTTCCCCGGCCTCAGCGTCGAGAAGAACCTCCTGCTCGGCGCCTATGCCGGCAGCTGGAAACGCACGCCCATCGACGAGGTGTACGACATCTTCCCGGTGCTGCGCGAGATGCGCCATCGCCTGGCCGGGGCACTGTCCGGCGGCCAGCAGCAGATGCTGGCGGTCGGCCGGGCGCTGATGTGCCGCCCCAAGGTGATGCTGCTGGACGAGCCGTCGATGGGGCTGTCGCCGATCCTCGTCGCCGAAATCGCCGCAGTGCTCAAACGGCTCAACGCCGACGGGCTCGCGATCCTGCTCGTCGAGCAGAACGCCAAGCTGACGTTCGACGTCACCACCACCTGCCTGGTGATGGAGAACGGCGAGATCGCCGCCACCGGCACCTCGGCCGAGCTCCGCGACGATCCCCAAGTCCGGCGCATCTACCTCGGCCTGTAACCGGCCGCCCGGGTCCGCCGCCTGGGCGGCCTTCGGCCTGCCGTTCTTTTCCGGCAAATCGGATCGATTGGTCCACTCAGTGGACCAGCAAGGAGTCGTCATGGTCCGTCGCAGAGAATTGCTCATGGGCGCCGTCGCCGCCGTCACGCTCGCGGGCACCGGCGCCGGAGAGGCCGCCGCCACCGGCCGCTCTCACAAGAACTTCCCCAAGGTCGGCGGGAACCTCGCGAACCAGAACTACAGCGAGCTGCGCAGGCTGCACCGCGGCAACATCAAGCGGATGCGGGGCGCGTGGGTCAACCACATCGAGGGTGGGCTCATGGCGGGCAACAGCCAGAGCACGGCCGTGGCGGTGGACGGCGTCCTCTACGTCGAGTCGGCGCTGGGCAACGTCGTCGCCGTGGACGGCCGCACCGGCGCCGTCAAGTGGAAGTACGAGCAGACCCGCGGCCCGCTCACCAGACGCGGCGTGGCGGTCGGCGCCGGCAAGGTCTTCACGTGCGGCAACGACAACTGGCTGATCGCCCTCGACCAGAAGACCGGCCAGGTGGTCTGGGAGCGGCAGCACAACGGCTACGGCAACCTGGAGAAGGTCGCCGTCATCTACCACGAAGGCATGCTCTACTGCGGCACCAACGATGGCCCGCGCGGCGCCGCGCTCGCCTTCAACGCCGACAACGGCGACCTGGTCTGGCACTTCTGGGGCACGGCGAGCCCCGGCCAGGTCGGCGGCGACACCTGGGAGGGCGACTCCTGGCAGACCGGCGGGGCCACGCCGTGGATGCACTGCGCCATCGACCCCGAGCTGGGCCTGGTCTACTGGACGTTCGGCAACGCCCGGGGCAGCCGCTCGTCCCAGGACGGCTCGCAGCGCGGCGGCCAGAACCTGTTCGCCAACTCGATCGTGGCCATGGACCTGAAGACCGGCGCCTACCGTTGGCACTTCCAGTCCATCCACCACGACATCTGGGACATGGACAACGTCATGGCGCCGGTCCTGGTCGACGCCAGCGTGCACGGCCGGATGCGCAAACTCGTCGTGTACGGCAGCAAGACCGGCATGTACTACATCCTCGACCGCGCCGACGGCTCGGCCCCGCTGGGCATCGACGAACTGCCCGTGCCGCAGGAGCCCCGGCAGAAGACCTGGCCCACCCAGCCGTTCCCGCGCCAGGGCGGCTGGACCGAGCTCACGCCGGTGTGGCAGCCGCTCGGCACCGAGATCCCCGGCCTCCCGCACCGGGCCGTCCCCAATTACAAGATCGGCTCGCTCTACACGCCGCACTGGGACGAACCGATCCTCACCATCCCCGGGCACGGCGGCGGTGCCGATTGGAACCACCAGTCCTACAGCCACAGCACCCGCCTGGTGTACACCGGCTTCGGCTACGTGGCCGCCGCCCACTCCCTGACCGAGGCGTCCAACGGGCTGCGGCCGCCCGGCGAGTACATGACGGGCGGCGTCGTGGCGGTGGACCCGGGCACGAACCGGGTGCGGTGGAAGAAGAACATGCCCTACTCGCTGGCCCACGGCAACGGCATCCTCACCACCGCCACCGACCTGCTGTTCATCGGCCAGCCGGACGGCAATCTGCTCTGCCTGGACGCCCGCGACGGGCGGGAACTGTGGCGCTGGCAGACGGGTGCCGCCGTCAGCAGTTCCCCCATCTCGTACGAGATCGACGGCGAGCAGTACATCGCCGTCTATGCGGGCGGCACCGGCATCCCGTACGGCAACTCGGCCCCGCGCGGGGACCACCTGTGGGCCTTCAAGCTGGAGGGAACCGTGCCTCCGGCCGCGACCCCACCCCCTCCCGTGGTCCGCCGCCCGGTCTCCGGCGGCCCGGTGGACGGCAGCGCCGTCAGCAACACCGTCGTGCTCGCCCGCACCTACGAGAATGGACAGGTCGGCACGGTCGAGTCCACGGCGGTGAACGCCATGGCCCCGACCCATCTGCGGGTGCCGGTCGGCACTACGGTCACGTTCGTCAACCCCGCTGACAACGTCCACGTCCACGGGGCCACCCAGTTCTTCGAGGGTCTCTTCGACGTGCGGCTCAAGCCGGGGGAGTCATTCCAGTACACCTTCACCAAGCCAGGGGAGTACTTCTTCAACGACAGCCACAGCCCACGGCCCACCGGCAAGATCGAAGTCACTCGCTGATCACGGCGATGTCGGGCTCCACCAGCGGGAACCGTTCCAGGACCCGCGCGTCGCGGCCGGCGACCACAAACCGGGGGCCGCCGGCCAGCTCCCTTGACCGGTCGAAGGCGCAGTACATGCCGGGCATGCTGTGCGATCGCCTGGCCAAGTAGCCGACGCCGCAGGTGGCCAGCGCCAGGAGCGTGCCGGTGGCGGGCAAGCGGACGGGAAGGATCAGGTGTCGGTGCCCGCGCCGCGCAGGTAGGCCACGACCGCGTCCCCCACCATCCGGCGCAACCGGTCGCGATGCTCCGGCGCGGTCATGTCACGCCCGAACAACGCCCCGAACGTGTGCTGGTTGGCCACCCGGAAGAAACAAAACGAGCTGATCAGCATGTGCACGTCGATGGCGTCGGCCTCGGTGACGAAGTCACCCGAATGCTGCCCGGCGTCCAGGATGCGTGAGATGACGTCGAGCACGGGCGTGCCGAGGTTGGCCAGGGCCTCGGACTTGCGGATGTGCTCGGCGTGGTGGATGTTCTCGATCGCGACCAGCTTGATGAAGTCGCGGTGCAGGTCGTGGTGGTCGAAGGTGAGCTCGGCCAGCGTGCGGATGGCCTCAACCGGGGCCAGATGCGCCACCTCGATCGTCCGCTCCATCGCGCGCACCTCGGCGTAGGCCTTCTCCAGGACCGCGATGTAGAGCCGCTCCTTGCCGCCGAAGTAGTAGTAGATCATGCGCTTGGTGGTGCGAATGCGGGCAGCGATCTCGTCCACCCGCGCCCCCGCGTAGCCGTGGCGGGCGAATTCCTGCTGGGCGACCTCGAGGATCTCCGCCTTGGTGCGCTCGGCATCCCGCTGGCGTTCGGCGGCCGGGGGACGGGAGGAGGCGGCGGAGACGGTCACGTGGTCATGTTACGAACCCGACCGCCTTGTTGGTCCACTCCGCGTAGAGAAAGTCGATCGCGTTCGTCAGCGGGCCGGATGCCGACTGGTTGTACCGGGTGTCACGAACTCGTAGGCGTCGAACGAGGCAAGATCCGGTACTTGAGGTGGGTGACGCCGGGCGCCTCGACGGCCCGGACCTGCTCGAGTCGCACATCCGCGTCCCCGAGGTTGTCGAGGAGGCGAGAACCGCCACCGAGCAACACCGGAACGACGTGCAGCTCGAGCTCGTCCAGAAGTCCCGCTGCCAGGTACTGCTGAGCTACGTGGCCGCCGCCCCACAGCATGACGTCCTTGCCGCCGGCGGCCTTCTTTGCCTGCTCGAGCGCGGATTCGATTCCGTCGGTGACGAAGTGGTACGTGGTCCCTCCCTCCATCTCCACCGGATCACGCGAGTGATGGGTGAGGATGAACACGGGGTAGTGGTAGGGCGGGTTGTCACCCCACCAGCCCGTCCACTGCTCATCGCCCCAGGCACCACCGCCGATGGGGCCGAACATGTTCCTGCCCATCACCCCGGCGCCGATGTTCTCGATCGACTCCTCGAATACCGGTGTGCTCGCGTTCACCTCGCCGCCCTGCTCGCCGTGGGCTCGGCGAAAGGCGGCCAGCGCAGCCACCCAGTCGTGGAGCCGCTCGCCACCCTCGCCGAGCGGGTTCTCCTCGCTCTGGTTCGGGCCGGCGACGAAACCGTCCAGCGAGATCGAGATGTGACACCTGAGCTTGCTCATCGTGCCTCCTCAGTCGGTTCGGCGCCGCCGTCCGGCGCCCTCACCAGAGAGCATGGCCGGGTCTATAGATGACGTCTAATGCCAAACCTTCGAAGGTCACATTGATATCTTTTTTCTATGCTGAGCCTGGTCCATCTCAAGGTTCTGGCCGCGGTGGCGCGACATGGGTCCGTGACCGAAGCAGCGAGGGAGCTGCACTACACGCAGCCATCGGTGAGTCATCACCTGTCTCGCTTGGAAGCGGCCACCGGTGTCAAGCTCGTCCAGCGGGTGGGCCGTGGGATCCGATTGACCCCGGAAGGGCGACTGCTGGCCAACCGGGCCACCGAGATCGTGGGTCGGGTTGACGCGGCGACCAACGAGCTGGCCGCGCAGGTCGGTCTGCGGACGGGGCGGGTTCGCCTGGCCGCCAACGCGTCGATGCTGAGCACGATCGTGCCGAAGGCGGCCGCCGCCTTGGACCAGGCGTATCCGGGACTCGAGCTGATCCTGATCGAGCGTCACCCGGTCGAAGCGTTACAGATGCTGCGACAGGGCGAGATCGATGTCGCACTCATCTTCCGGTACGCCGACGCCCCGGTCGAGGAAGAGGGATTTCGCCTCGTCCACATCGGCGACGACCCGATCTACCTCGTAAGCCAGCGACCCGACGACAGCATCGCGAACCATCGCCACTCCGCCTGGATCGGCGGCTGCGAACGGTGCCAGAATGAGCTGATCACGCTGTGCCGGCAAGAAGGCTTGCTTGGCCCGCCGCCCATCGACCGTGCCGGCGTCGAGCGGGAGGGTGCCGCGCATGAGTGAATTGCGCGCGATCGAGGCGCCGTTCGTCGCTGGCGGTCCGTCGGGGGTGGCCGTCCGTGACCGGTTCAAGAACCTCACTGCCGAGGACGAGCAGGTGCTGCGCCTGGTGGGCGCGCATCTGGGCGCGCTGGCCTGCGGTGATGTGAAGACGCGGTGCGCTGATGGGCTGGCGCACGACCACCAGAGGTGGGCGGTGCGCAAACGCGAGCTGACCGGGTTGTCGTCGTCGCGGTGGGCCGGGGCGATCACCAAGGCCAGCCACGATCAGTGGGCGCTGGCCCGGCGTTGCCAGGCCGCGCACGTCGCCGACCTGGAAGCCGCGATCGCCGCCATCCGGCATCGGCTGTCGCTTCCGGTGGGTGAGAAGGGGACCCGGAAGGCGCCGGGTGGGTACCGCTCGCGGCAGGAGTGGCACGCCAAGTCCCGCCGCCTGCGCGTGCTGACCGACCGGCTGCGGCGGGAGAAGGCCGACCAGCAGGCCGGGATCGTGCACGTCGTGCGGGGCGGCAAACGCCTGGCCCGCACCCGGCACCACCTGGACGCCGCCGGCCTGACCGAGACCGAATGGCGGCAGAAATGGCAGGCCGCACGCTGGTTCCTGGCCGCGGACGGCGAGTCCGGCAAGCGCTACGGCAACGAGACCATCCGCATTACCCCCGACGGCCAGGTGTCGATCCGGCTGCCCGCCCCGCTGACGCACCTGGCCAACGCCTCCCACGGCCGCTACGTCCTCGCCTCCAGGGTGGCCTTCGCGCACCGGGGCACCGAATGGGCCGATCGGATCGAGGCCAACCGGGCCGTGGCCTACCGCATCCACCTTGACCCCGATCGCGGCCGCTGGTACATCACTGCCTCCTGGCAGACGCCACCGGCCCCTACTGTGCCGATGTCGGCCGCGCTCGCCCACGGCGTGATCGGCGTGGACACCAACGCCGACCACCTGGCCGCCTGGCGCCTCGACGTCCACGGCAACCCTGTCGGCAATCCCCGCCGCTTCGCCTACGACCTCGGGGGGAATGCCGAGCACCGTGACGCCCAGGTCCGCCACGCGCTGACCCGGCTGCTGCACTGGGCGCGGACCTGCGGCGTGCAAGCGATCGCCATCGAAGACCTGGACTTTCAGGCGGAGAAGACCCGGGAGAAGCACGGCCGCCGCAAACGCTTCCGCAAGCTGATCGCGGGCATGCCCACCGGCAGGCTGCGCGCCCGGCTGACCGCGATGGCAGAGGCCACCGGTATCGCTATCATCGCCGCCGACCCGGCCTACACCTCCCAGTGGGGCGCCCAGCACTGGCAGGCCCCACTGACCAGCAAGACCCGTGCGACCACTCGTCACGACGCGGCCGCCGTGGCGATCGGTAGACGCGCTCTCGGGCACCCGATCCGGCGACGGACGGCACCGCCCCCTGCTCACCGGAGCGATGAGCAGGGGCATCGGACCGCCCAGGCCCGAGCGGGCTCCCGTGGGTGTGAGGGACCCCGCCCCCGTATGCCCGGACCACGGACACGATCCGCGCTGCCCGGATACGGCGAGAACGCGGGCGACCAGAACGCTCAACACCGTTCGGGGCGTTCGGCTGAGCACCTGCAACTCATGCTCAGTCCTTAGGAACGGTGGACTTCTCCCCGGCGGGGGCCCCCGGTGGCGTTCAGCCGGCGGATTCCGCGGCGGGTGGCGGCGCGATGGAGTCGCGGCTGCGCAGAGGCATCGGCACCCGGTGCACCTCGCCCAGCCGATCCGGGTCTGCGTGGTCGCGGCCGATCTCGGTGAACAGCACGTCGACGGCCTTGCGGCCGAGTTCGTAATGGGGGAGTGCCACGGTGGTCAGCTTGGGCCGGATCCATGAGGCGATGGGGTGGTCGTCGAAGGAGACGACGGACACGTCGCCGGGGACCTTGAGCCCGGCCTCGTCGAGTGCCTGGTAGGCGCCCATGGCGATCCGGTCGTTGAAACAGATCAGCGCACGTGGCCGGGCGGTCCCCAGGAGGTCGCGTGTCGCGTCGAGGCCGTACTCCGGCTGCCAGTCGGGGCAGGTGCGAGCGCCCGCCACCTTGACTCCCGCCTCGCCGAGCGCCTCACGGATGCCGACGAGCCGTTCCACCGCCGCGAGGCTCTCCGAGGGCACGTTGCGCAGGCCCGGACCGGCGCCGATCAGGTAGATGTCGTCGCGGTGGCCGGCGTCGAGGAGGACGCGGGCCGCACGGCGGCCGGCCTCGACCTCGTCGGGGAGGATGGCGGGCAGGGGGGTGGGCTGCTTGGGGAGCGCGTTGAGCAGCACGGCGGGCGCGGCTGTGATGGCCTTGGGGACCTTGATGGTCCTGGTGAACATCGAGGCCAGGATGAGCCCGTCCACCTGCCGGTCGTGCATGGCCTGGAGCAGGAGACGTTCGAGTTCGGCGTCGCCCTCGGTCTCGCCGATGAACAGCATGAATCCGCGGTCACGGGCGGCCTCGAGGGCTCCCTTGATCATGTCACCGGCCAGCCGTGAGGTGGCGACGGTGTCGGAGACGAAGCCGATCGTCCGGCTGGTGCCCGTGCGCAGGCCCACGGAGACGATGTTGGGTCGGTACTGCAACTCGTCGGCGGCTCGCAGCACCCGCTGCTCGACGTCCTGAGAGATGCGCAGCTCACGGCCGCGGCCGGACAACACCAGCGAGGCGGTCGTGCGAGAGACACCGGCAGCCTTGGCTACGTCGGCCAGCGTGACCCGTCGTGGGCTCACCCAGAACCTCCGATCGCGAAATGTGTGTTACGGGGGGTTGACATCGTACGACGCGCGTGGTGAGACTATCGGGCGCTAACCCGATTTAGCAACGGAGGCGGGACATCAGCCCGGTGCCGATTGTCCCAAGCAGCAGAGGAGATGCACATGGCTCGTCGAGTCCGCCCCGGCAGGTCCGGGGCCGCGCTTGTGATCGCCATGGGGACGCTGGCCGCCGCCTGCGCGGCTCCCGGCAGCAACAGCCCGCAGCCCGCGGCCACCAGCGCATCATCGCAGTCCGCGGCGCCCACCTGCGGCACGGCGCCGATCACCATGAACGGCTACTTCGAGACCGGCTTCCCGCTGCCCAAGGCGCTGACCACCGAGTTCACCAAGCAACATCCGAACGTCACGTGGAACATCCGCGAGGACCAGTTCGCGGTCATCACGCAGAACGCCCCGCGCACACTGGCGGACAACCCGCCCGACCTGATGCGCCTGCCGCAGGTCTCCGAGCTGGTCAAGGACAATCTGCTGAAGAACCTCGACGGCTACGCGCAGGCCTTCGGCTGGGACAAATGGCCGGCCTCGCAACTCGAGCAGCTGCGCCTGGGCCCGGGCGGACGCCCGCGCGGCGAGGGATCCCTGTACGCCCTGGGCCTCAACTCCAGCATGACCGGCGTCTTCTACAACAAGAAGCTCGCCGCCCAGATCGGGATGTCCGCGCCGCCCACCACGCTGGCGGAGCTCGACCAAGTGCTGGACAAGGCCAAGAACGCGGGCATCACGCCCATCCTGCAGTTCAACGGCGGCGCCACCGGCGGCCTGGCGTTCCCGCTGCAGAACCTCATGGCCTCCTATGGGCCTGCCGGGCCCATCAACGACTGGATCTTCCAGAAGCCCGGCGCCACCATCGACACCCCGTCGAACCTGCAGGCCGCCCAGCACCTGGAGAAGTGGATCAAGGCCGGCCATTTCCAGAAGGACGTCAACGCGGTCGACTACGCGACCATGATGAGCCGCTTCATCGACGGCAAGGGCCTGTTCATGTTCAACGGCGACTGGGAGTCGGGCAACCTCGACAAGCAGATGGCGGGCAACGTCGGCTTCTATCTGATGCCGCCCGCTCAGCAGGGCGGCAAGCTGGCCGCCATGTCGGCGCCCCTCACCTTCGGGATCGCCGCGAACGCCAAGAATGCCGACTGCGCCGCCTTCTTCCTCAACTGGGTGGCCACCGACAAGCGAGCCCGCGAGATCGGCGTCGAGGTCGGCGGATCACGTCCGATGGGACCGGCCGACGCCTACATGCCGGCCGTGGCATCGGACAAGGTCACCGCGAGCACGCTGGCTGCCGGGGCGGACATCGCCAAGGACAACGGTGCGATGGACTTCATCGCCAACGCCACCGGCGCCATCTACGCCAAGAGCTGGACCCCGAACCTGCAGAAGCTGGTGGCCGGGCAGCAGACGCCGCAAGAGCTGCTGAAGACGGTCCAGGCCGACTACGCAGGCCAGCTCGAAGGGAACTGAGCGAGTTGATGGCCCGGCCTGTTGGCACCCGGTCGGCGCACCGGCGGCCGGCCGCGACCAAGCTGCGCAGTACGCGCGGCTTGGTCGGCTGGCTGTTCGTCGCCCCGGCGCTCGCCTTCTACGCGGTCTTCGTCCTGCGCCCGATCGTCCTGACGTTCCAGTACTCGCTGTACGAATGGGACGGCATCGGCCCGTCCACCTGGGTGGGGCCGGCCAACTACGGCAAGGTCTTCACCGACCCCGACCTTTTCGACTCGCTGGTCAACGCCTTCCAGCTGATCGTGTTCTTCAGCGCGATCCCGGTCGTGCTGGGCCTGGCGATCGCCGCCACGATCAGGCGCATCGCCCAGAGCCGGCTCGCCCTCGTGGCACGGACCGTGCTGTTCCTGCCGCAGGTCATCCCGCTGGTGGCCGCCGGCATCGCGTGGAGTTGGCTGCTGGCGTCCACTGGAGTGATCAACCAGCTGCTCGCACTGGTCGGCCTCGGCGGGGTGACCCGGGCCTGGCTGGGCGACTTCTCCACCGCCCTGCCGGCGGTCGGCATGATCGGCGCCTGGGTGCTCCTCGGCCTGTGCACGCTGCTGCTCCTCGCGGGCATGAGCAAGATCGATCCGGCGCTGTACGAGGCCGCCCGGCTCGACGGTGCCGGAGCGTGGCGGGAGTTCGTCTCCATCACGGTCCCCAGCCTGCGGCAGGAGATCGCGGTCTGCGTAACCGTGACCGTGATCGCGGCCCTGGCCAGCTTCGACATCATCTACATCTCCACCCAGGGCGGTCCCGGCAACACGACCATGGTGCCCGGCCTGCAGATCTACTACCTGGCCTTCTCCGAACGCGAGGTGGGCACGGCCTCGGCCCTGGCCGTGGTGCTCATGGTGCTCGTGATCGCCTGCGCCCTTCCCATCCAGTGGTTCGCAAAGGACGGCAACCGATGATCACCGGCCGGCGTGAAGCCTGGACCGGCAGGCTGCTGCTCATCCTCATGATGGCGGTCACGATCCTGCCGTTCCTCAGCCTGTTCGTCACCGCCCTGCATCCCTCGGGCACCTACCCGCCGGGGCTGGCCTGGCCGAGCGATCCGCAGTGGGGCAACTTCCTCCAAGCCTTCCAGGCCGCGAACATGGGCGAGCTGCTGAAGTCGAGCGTCCTCATCGTCCTGGGCGTGGTGCCGATCTCGATCCTGCTGGGCACGATGGCCGGCTTCGCCGTCGGCCACTTGCGCGTGATCGGCGGCCGCGTGATCTTCCTGCTGTTCGTGCTCGGCCTGACCCTCCCGTTCGAGGGCATCATCACGCCGCTGTACTACCAGGTCCGCGACATGGGATTGTTGAACACCCGCTGGGCGATCATCCTGCCGCTCATCGGCCTGTTCATGCCGTTCTCCGTCTTCTGGATGCGCGCTCACTTCGTCAACATGCCCGGGGAGCTGTCCGAGAGCGCGCGGATGGACGGCGCCAACGTGTGGCAGTTGTTCCGGCGCATCCACGTCCCCCTGGCCATGCCGGCGATCTCGTCCCTGGGCATCCTGCTGTTCCTGTGGACCTGGAACCAGTTCCTGCTGGCGATCGTCCTGGTCGACGACCCCACCAAACGCACGATGTCCGGCGCCCTGGGCGCCTTCCAGGGCCAGTGGGGGACCGACATCCCGCTGCTGTGCGCCGGATCGCTGCTGATCCTTGCCCCCACGCTCGCGATATTCCTCCTCTTCCAGCGCCACTTCGTCAAGGCCCTGCTCCAGGGCTCCTTGAAGGGCTGACGACACCACAGGATGTCGCACCTCACACCCACGAGTGAAAGCAGAGGTCGTTCATGGCTCCAGGAGGACGAGTAGGCGCTGCGCGGAGATCGGCGACGAGATCCGGCATGCTCCAGAGGCTCGCGGGCGGTCGCCCCCGCGGGCAGGGCGCCGCGTGAGCGGTGGCCGACCGGCGCGCTGGAGCCGCCGGCACCTTGATCTGCTCGTCGAAAGCAGCGCGACCACGGCGCCCGTCATCGACCCCACGGCCGTACCGCGGATCCTGCCGGAGCACGATCTCTGGGACCTGTGGCCGATCCAGGAGGAGGACGGCTCGACAACCTTGATCGACGGCCACGAACTGTGGATGGCGCTGTCGGCTCCCGCTGTCGGCCACCCCGAGGAGCGCCACGACCTGGCCCGCATCCGCCTGCTCGGCAGAGACGGCGACGGGTGGTGGAGGGACCTGGGGCACGCCTTCGCCGACGGAGCGTCCCCGGGCAGCCGCGAGTGGTCGGGATCGGCGGTCCGCCGGCCCGACGGCACCGTGTCGGTGTTCTACACGGCCGCCGGACGGCGGGGCGAAGCCCGCCCGACGTTCCGGCAGCGCGTCGTCGAGACCCGCCCCGCCCTGATCGCCGACGGCGGCCGGATCCTGCTGCGCAGGGACGCCGAACACCGGGAGGTCCTCCGCTCGGACGGCCGGAGGTACCTGCCGGCCGAGGAGGCCAACGGGTCACCGGGAAACATCAGGGCATTCCGCGACCCCGGCTGGTTCCGCGACCCGGCGGACGGGCGCGAGTACCTGCTCGTCGCCGCGTCCACCGCCTGGGACGACCGCTTCACCGGTGCGGTCGCCCTGGCCGAGCCGCGGGCCGGCGCCTGGTCCCTGCTGCCGCCCCTCATCGTGGCCGAGGGCATCAACCACGAGCTCGAACGGCCGCACATCGTCGTTCATCGATCGTGGTACTACCTCTTCTTCTCCACCCAGCGCCACACCTTCCATCCGGCCGAGCGCGCGCCCACCGGGCTCTACGGCTTCGCCGCACCCAGCCTGACGGGACCGTACGAGCCGCTCAACGGGTCCGGGCTCGTGATCCAGAACCCCCGCGCCGAACCGGATCAGGCCTACGCCTGGCTGGTCCTGCCCGACCTGCACGTGGTGAGCTTCGCCAACTACCGGTCAGAGCAGGGCGTCGAGGTCCGGCAGGCGACGGCCGCGCGGGCCCGGGCCAACTTCGGCGGCACCCTCGCGCCGACGCTCAAGCTCACCCTGGACGGGATGACCACGTCTGTCATCCGCACCCCGGAAGAGCCGGCGGAACACCGCAGCGGGCCCCTGACGGGACGACGTCCGTGAGCCGCCCGATGGCGCTGACCGACGGCGAAGAAGATCGACCATGAGGCCGTCAAGTACGCTCTGAACCATGGAAGTTACCGGTCACACACCTCCGCAGGACGTCCCTCCCGACCGGTCCGCCAGCATCTGGGACGTCGCACGGGTGGCCGGGGTCTCCCAGCAGACCGTCTCCCGTGTCATCAACGGCAAGGCCCGGGTCAGCGAGTCGACCCGGGCCAAGGTCCTGCGGGTCATCGCCGAGCTCGGCTACCGTCCGAACCGGCTCGCCCAGGCGCTCGCCGGTGGCCCGGTCCGCTCCGTCACCGTGCTGACCTCCGACACCACCCTGTACGGCGCGGCCGCCACGCTGCGCGGCATGGAGGAGGCGGCCAGGACGGCCGGCTTCTCGGTGGGCATCAGCGTGCTCAAGAGGGACTCCCTCCATATGGACATCGCGCTGCGGCTCAACCGGCCCGGTGAGCCGGTCATGGTGATCGCCTTCGACGAGGCGGGCGTGTGCGCGCTCCGCTCGCTGCCGCCGGACGTGCCGGTGGCCGCCGCCGTCGAACGCCGCTCGGACGACGGCGTGGGCGGCGGTGCGGACACCGATTCGTGGCAGGTGTGGCTGGACGATCGGGTCGCGGCCGCGCACGCGACCCGTCACCTGCTGAGTATGGGGCACCGGACCGTCCACTATGTGGCCATTCCCTCCTCCACCAGTCCGGTTCCTCAGCGGACCAAGGGGTGGCAGGACGCGCTGCGGGCCGCCGGCCGTCCCCTCCCCGAGCCGCTTCAGGGCGGCTGGACCCCCCGCTCCGGCTACCTCGCGGTACGCTCCGTGCTGGCGGACCGGTCGGTGACCGCCGTCCTGTGCGGCAACGACGACCTCGCGCTGGGGGTCATGCGCGCCGCACGCGAGGCCGGGCGGGACATCCCCGGCGACCTCAGCGTGGTGGGCTTCGACGACTCCCCGCCCGCGGCCTACCTCAACCCGTCGCTCACCACCATCCGGCTCGACTTCGAGGGATTGGGCCGCGCCTGCTTCGGCCAGCTGTACCGCAGGCTGGAGCCGAAGACGGCCCCGGCTGTTCCCACGTGGCGCGAGCCTGAGCTCATCCTGCGGGAGAGCAGCGGTCCCGCGCCTGCCTGATCAGCCCTCAGCGGGCTGCCGACGGCAGGCGCGTGCCGCTCAGCCTGGTGTGAGGAGCAGGCGGTAGGCGCCGCTCGCGTTCTGGTTCGCGATGGGGACGGTGACGCTCCCGTTGGTGACCGGGTAGGCGTTCGACCACACCCTCGTCGGGCCGGACACGTTGGTGGTGCGACCGGTGCCGGGCACGGACTCGAGCGTGGCGGTGACCGATGACCCCAGCCCGCCGATCCCGTCCACGCGGATCGAGTTGTTGCCCGACTGGCCTCCGAAGACCACGCTGAACGTCCTGCTGCCCGTGTCGTAGGCGGCCACGCCGTCGTTGGAGGTGGTCGGAGTCACCTTCACGATGTTCCCGGTCTGGTCGGCGTACCACTTGTACATCCAGTACGACGCGGTCGGCCCGCCGTTGTGGAGCAGGCCGTTGAGCGTTCCCCACTCGTACCAGAACGCCCGCTCCGCGTCGCGGACTCCCTCGCGCTCGAATTGCGCCACGTAGTGGTTCGCGCTGCTGGGCACGTCGATCTCGGCAGGCTGGGCGTACTCGTTGATCGAGATGGGGAGCGGCCCGATGCCGAGCTCGCGCTCAAGCGCTCGATAGGCCCGGATGTTGCCGGCGACCTGCTGCCACCCGCTCAGCTCATGCCACGACACCACCTGAGGCACTGTGTTGGTCGCCTTGGCGTTGTTCAGGAAGGACCGCATCCAGTTGACGTCCCAGTGGGAGTAGCTCGGCCCCATGATGGCCGTGTTCGGCTCGCTCTGCCGGATCCGCCGGTACGTGCGGACCCACCCCTCGTTGAACGAGACACCCGCCGCCGAGGGCCAGGTCCAGTCCGGCTCGTTCCACGGCTCCCAGGCGTCGATGTTGGTGATCTCCGGACGCGCCTTGACCGCGGCGATCATCTTGTCGATGCGGCTGTACCAGTCGTTCCAGTTGGTCCAGCAGTACGGGAAGCAGTCGAAACTGTCGGCCATGTCAACGGTGATGACGGCGCCGACGGCCTTGGCGTTGGCGGCGATGTCCAGCGTGTCGCCGACCGGGACGGGGGAGCCGTTGGGCCGGTGTTCGTGCAGCGGCGGCGGTTGCCGCACCTGGTGCAGCTTCAGCGGCTGCATGATCGACACGGATGGCGTGGTCTCGTCGGTCAGCCCGTACAGCGTTCCCGATCCCACCCGGGTGACCGGCCGTATGGCGGTGGCCGCGTCGACGACAAGAGTGCTGCCACCACCGCCGGGAGTGGTGCTCCATCTCTGGTTGCTCTGGCCGTTGCAGGTCCACAGGATGACGGCGGTGCCGTTGGCGCTGCCTGCCGCGTTGACGTCGAGGCAGAGGCCGGATTGGGCGCCGGTGATGGATCCGTCGGCGTTGTGGCGCCACTTCTGGTTGTTCTGGCCGTTGCAGGTCCAGATGATCGCAGGTGTGCCGGGCGAAGTCTGGTTGTTGTAGGCGTCGACGCACCGGGTGCCGTTCATGGTGCGCAGTTCGCCGGCGGCGGTGAATTCGAAGGCCTGGTTGGGCTGGCCGTTGCAGTCCCAGATGTCGAGGGCGGTGCCGAGGACGTCGGTGTTGCCCTTGACGTCCAGGCAGCGTCCTGACGCGGCGCTGACCAGCGGTGCCGCCGCTGCTGACGCCGGTGTGGCCGAGGTCAGGACGGCGGTCGTCAGGGTGGCCAGCACGATGGCGAACACCATCGCGACACGCGTGGCCGCGGTCGCCGTCGAGCGCCACGGACGGCGGGCGGGGCCGGGTAAGAGGGCGGGTGTCTGCTGCATGTTCCTTCTCCTGGGGGTGGGAGACACCGGCGCGGATGAGCGCGTTCTCCGCGTCAGGCGGCATCGGGGGCGGAACTGGTCAGAGCCGATCCAGCGGAGGATGTTACCGGTAACACCACGATTTAAGGCCGCATCTGGCTCATGTCAAGGCTCGGTGAACGTTTCATCGCGGCTCGTCGGCGGTCATCGCGACCGCATCCCTGGTCGAAAACGAAAGCAACGGCTCGTGCCGGGGGAGCGGGGACCTGGTCCCCGCAGCCTGCACCGTCGTGTGATCGGCAGCGCCCGCTCCCGAGGAACGGGAGCGGGCGCAGCTCCCGTCAGCCGACCCTGACGGGCGCGATGTCGAACTTGTCGAGGCTGGGCGCCCACTGGCTGTCGAGCTCGGAGATGCAGGGCGCAGGGCATCCCGGTGCCTTCGCGCCCTTGGCGGGATCGTTGTACAGGATGATCGTGTTCGTGCCGGCCTTCAGGGACACAGGCACGCCGCGAGCCCACCAGTTGCCCCACGACCAGGTGTTCTTGAACCAGTACCGGGTCGAGTCGCCGTCGTTGACGGAGATGTCGATGGGCCGCGAGATGATGTCGGCGTTGTAGACGTGGCCGGTCTTCCGCTCGTCGTTGGCGTAGTGCACGACGAGCAGGTAATCACCCGCCTTGTCCACGTCGACCTGCAGGGCCAGCCGGTTCTGCGGCCCCTGCCCGATCTGCTCGACGTACTTGCCGCCGGAGGCGTGGCCATGGTTCCCCACCGCGGCCGAACCGGACCGGGTGGCGGACTCGGCCTCGATCGACTGCACCGGCCGCGGCCCGGAAGTCGCCTGGGTCACGCTCACCCGGTCGAGGCGTACCGGCGCAGGCCCGGTGGGCTCCACCGTCACCCGGTTGACGCCTGCCGACAGGAACATCCGATGCCGGTCGGTCGTCCAGTAGGCGCCGCCGCCCGGGGCGGCGCGGAGCACCGCGCCCTTGACCGCACGCCGGTCGAGCCCGATGTCCGCGGTGACCGACCCGGGCCTGCCGGGGCTGTTGTGCCGGAATTCGAGGTCGTAGTACCCATCCTCCTCTGCGTACACGGTGAACATGGCCTCGCCGCCGCGCTTGAGGGTGAGGAAGCCCGCCTGCGACTGCTTCGGCTGGTCGTACTCGTAGGCCACCTCGCCCTTGGTCTGCGACCGCTCGGCCTCGTAGTGGCGGGTGGCCGGGCCGGTGAGGGCCGGTTCCAGGTCGATGCGGTCCAGCGTCGCCTGGCCGGCGGCGGTGCCCAGCTCGGGGTGGGACTTGGCCAGGCGGATCTGGTTCGCGCCCGCTTCGAGCTGGACCACGACGTCCTTGCGGGTCCGCCACTGGAAGTTGAGCGTGGCCTGGTAGTCGACGAACCGCGCTGCGCCGCCGTTGACCGTGAGCACCTGTTGGGCCGGCTGACCGGTCTGGTTGCCGTACAGGATGCTCAGCTTGTACGCGCCGGCCTTCGGCACGTCGACGCCGAACGTCACCGCGCTGTCGTTCTGCGTGAGAGCGCCGACGTGGCGTGTGCCGGAGGTGGCGGCCGCGTTCCAGTTCGACGGCGTCCCGAACGTGCTGATCGTTCCCGCCGTGATCGTGGCGAGCTCCGCCTCGTACGAGCCGCGCCAGGGCAGCCGCACGGGCTCACGGGTGCCGGCGCCGCCGGGCGACAGCACGATCTCGTACGCCGACATCAGGTCGATGTTCGGGCCGCCGCTGCCGTTCACGCCGAGCCCCCGGACCGGGATCACCAGCGAGCCGTTCTCCGGGGTGAAGTCCTTGTCGAGCAGCACGACCGGCGGCGGGGCGTCGGAGTTCTGGCCGCTCCACATGGTCGCCGCCAGGGTCACGTTGACCTTCTCGCCGAACAGCTTCTCGTCGATGTCGTTGATCACGACGTCGAAGTCGGTCGCCGTGCCGCCGCCGGCCACGATGCGGGCCTGCCGTCGGCGGTCGTCGATGGAGGCGATGGCCTCGAGCTTGTCGATGGTGGTCGCGGCAGGGGGAGTGACCTTGACGGTGTCACCGCCGGCCATGTCGGCGTACATCTTGTAGAACCACCAGCCGCCGCCGGGCTTGTTGGTTTCGACCACGTCCCCGCCGAGCAGCCCGGCCGCGGTCCAGTACGCCTTGCCGCCCGCGTCGACCTTGGCTTCCTCGAACATCGAGACGTACTGCACGAGCTGTCCGGGCACGGTCAGGTCGCGGTTGCCGCCGTACTCGTTGATGTTGATGGGGATGGGGTCGATGCCCCGCTCCCGCTCGAGGGCGCGGTAGGTCTGGTAGTTGGTGCGGAAGTAGTTGGCGTGCTGGGGGTTCAGCCCGCTGGAGTCGAGCTGGTGCCACGACACGAAGTCGGGCAGCACGTCGTTGTCGCGGGCGAAGGTGAGGAAGTCGCCGTAGTTGCGGGCCCGGAACACGGCGTCGTTCGTGCCCATGACCCGCGCGCCCTTGTGGTGCTCGCGGATGTACTCGACGGCGGCCTTCCAGTGGTTCATGAGCGCGTTCATGCGCGTCTGGTACTGGGCGGCGTTGCCGGTCCCCGTGTTGTACCAGATGCCGTCCGGCTCGTTGAACGGCACGTAGACGATGCGGTCGGCGTACGGGCTCTTCGAGACCTGGTCGACGACCCAGGCCAATTTCTGCATGTAGTTGTCGAAGCAGACCTGGTTGCAGGGGATCACTCCGCCGACGTTCTCGTACGTCCATTGGGCGTACATGTCCTGGACGTTGATCTGGATGTACTGGCCGCCGTTGCGGAAGAACGGGGCCGCCACCACCAGCGCGTCACCGTTGGGATGCTGGGCGCCGGCGGGCGGCTTCTGGTTGACGGTGGTCAGTCGCAGCGGTTCCAGCGTGTTGTCGCTGGGCACGCCTTCGTCACTCAGCCCGTACAAGGCTCCGCTGGCGGCGCCGCGGAACGCGCCGGTTCGCTCGCCGAGGTCGACGACGAGTCGCTGGGCCGCGGGGTCTTCGGCACGGGCGGGAATGGGCGCCAAGACCGCGGCGATGGCGGCGGTGAGCGCGGTGGTCATGGCGGCCGACGCTCGTCGTGCTCGCCAAGATCCTAATGTGGGCATGCTGCTCCTCCAGCTCTCCGACTGCTGGCCGATGTGGGGGGAGGGAATCGGTGGTGCGGGGTTGCCGGCCGATTACTGGAACGCCGATTACTGGAACAGGGCGTTGACCTCGTCGTTCGCCTTGGTGAGCGAGGACGGCTCCGCCTCGAAGCTAAGCACCGCGTCTATCGCGGGGCCCATGATCGCGGTGATCTCGCTGGCGTGGTCGGTGATCGGGAACAGCGACGTCGTCTTCTCGTGGATCTGCACGGTGAAGGCGCTGATGTCGATGCCTTTGTCCTTGAACTTCTGCTCGGCGACGGTGAGCGCCTCAGGGATCGCGGGGAAGACGACCGCCTGCTCTCCGACCTTCTTCTGGCAGTCGGCGGAGGCCAGGTACTTGACCCATTTCCACGCCTGATCCTTGTGCTTGGTGCCGGCGTAGATGGAGTCCGCCAGGCCGTTGAAGACGCTCGCGCGTTTTCCGGAGGGGCCGGCAGGCGTCGGCGCGGTGCCCACCTGGACCTTGTCATAGCCGTAGTACGTGTTGATCATCCAGGAGCCGTTGGTGGACAGCGCGTACTTGCCGGCGCCGAAGCCGTCGTTGACGCTGGTGCCGGACCTGGCGATGGCCAGGCTCGGCATGTAGCCCTTGTCGATCAGGCCGCGGAACCAGGCGATCGCCTGCTGGAAGCGCGGGTCGTCGTACTGGAACCGGGTGCCCCACGGGTTCTTGTCCGTGAACTGCCAGCCCGTGGACAACGCGTACATGCTCCACATCTGCTGGCCGACACCGGCGCCGTTGTTCTCGTCGAGGCCCAGGCCGTAGACCTCGACCTTGGACTTGTCGAAGCCCGGCTCGTCGCCGCGCTTGCCGTTCTTGTCAACGGTGAGCCTGGCGATGATCTTCTCGTAGTCGCCGCCGTCGGTGGGGTTCCAGGTGAGCTTCTTCATCTGGTTCTCGGTGATGCCGGCGTCGGCGAGCATCTTCTTGTTGTAGAAGATCGCGACCGTGTCGAAGTCCTTCGGCAGGCCGTACCGCTTGCCCTCCTTCGACACCCACAGGTCACCGAGGCCGGGGGTGTAGGCGTCGGTCTTCGTGCCGTCGGCCGCGATGAAGTCGTCCAGCGGCAGGATCTGCTGTTTGGCGGCGAACTCGGGGTAGTAGTTCAGGTGGTTGGTGAAGACGTCCGGCGCGGTGCCCGACACGAGGTTTGTCGTGAGGCTCGTCCAGTAGTCGGCCCAGCCCACCTGTGAGATCTTCACGGTGAGGTCAGGGTTGGCGGCGTGGAACGCGTCGGCGCAGGCCTGGTAGGCCGGTAACTGGTTGGAGTCCCACAGCCAATAGCTGATTTCGGTCTTCCCGGTGCCGGCGTTGTCGCCGCCGGTACCGTCGCCGTCGCTGCCGCACCCAGCCAGGGCCAGCGGCACCATCATGGCGACGGCGGTGAGACGCGTCATCCGTCTCATACCAGATCTCCTCGTTACGGTGGGGGTTGTGGTGGATCAGGGGTCGGTCATTTGATTCCGGAGAACTGGATGGAATTGAC
This sequence comes from Nonomuraea sp. 3N208, assembly GCF_052245935.1. Lineage (NCBI taxonomy): Bacteria > Bacillati > Actinomycetota > Actinomycetes > Streptosporangiales > Streptosporangiaceae > Nonomuraea > Nonomuraea sp. 3N208. The sequence goes on from NZ_JBQQBR010000021.1 coordinate 195,996, forward strand.
TATCCATCGTCCGAAAACGGTGAAGAGCGCGATGACCGGCAACGCGGCGAGGAGGGTCGCGGCCATGAGCCCGGCCCAATCCGGTCCGGCCTGCGGAGTCTGCGAACGGAAGATGCCCAGTGCCACGGTGAGCACCCGCACGTCGTCCTCCTGTCCCACGAGCAGGGGCCAGAAGTACTCGTTCCAGGCTCCGATATAGACGAGCAGGGAGATGGTGGCGATCGGCGCCCAGCTCATCGGCACGATCAACCGGAAGAAGATGCGCGCGTGGCCCGCCCCGTCCACGATCGCCGCCTCCTCCACCTCCCTGCTGATCGTGAGGAAGAACTGCCGCAGGAAGAACACCGCGAACGGCGTCATGAACAGGTACGGCAGCACGATCCCCGCATACGTGTTGAGCAGCCCGAGCTGCTTGACGGTCACGAAGTTGGGCAACGCGGTGAAGATCGGCGGGACCATCAGCGCGGTGAGGAAGACGAAGAAGACCTTCTCCCGTCCGGGCCACCGCAGCCGGGCGAACGCGTACGCGGCCATGGCGCTGAAGAACACCTGGCAGACCGTGATGACGGTAGAGGTGAGCACCGAGTTGCCCAGATACCGCCAGAAGTTGATCGACGCGCCGGAGCCGCCCTCGGCCCTGGCCTCCGCCAGCGTCGCGATGCCCAGGACCCGCTTGAACGCGCCGAGCGTGAAGTCCGCCGGCACCAGCGAAGCGGCGTTCGCGGCCAGCGTCCGGTTGTCGGACAGCGAGATGCGCAGCATCCAGTAGAACGGCAGCAGCGTGATCAGGACGAACACCACGAGGATCGCCCAGGCCGCCATCCGCTGACCGCTCACTCGCCGCCGTCCCGCCGGCGAGGAGGCTGCGCGCCGTCTCAGTGCGTGGCTCATCGCTCGCCTCTCAATCCAGATCCGTCTGGTCGGCCCTCAGCAGCTTGAGCTGCATCAGCGCGAGGCTCGCGAGAATCGCGAAGAGGGCGACGCAGATGGCGGCCGCGTAACCGAAGGTGAAGCGCTGGAACGCCAGCTCGTAGATGTAGTAGTAGATCACCCGGGTGGCGTTGACCGGTCCGCCCTTGGTCGTGACGGCGACCGTGTCGAAGATCTGGAATGATCCGATCACGGTCAGGACCAGCACCAGCGCCAGGGCCGGGCGCAGCAGCGGCAGGGTGATGCTCCGGAAGATCCTCGGCTCCGAGGCGCCGTCGGTCGCCGCCGCCTCGTACACGGTCTTCGGGATGGCCTGGAGGCCGGCGAAGAGCAACAGCGCGGTGTAGCCCATGTGCCGCCAGACGTTGATCAGCGCGATGGCCGGGATCGCCGTGGACTGCTCGCCGAAGAAGGCGACCGGATCGAGGCCGACCCACTCCAGCGCCTGGTTCACGATGCCGAGCTGGGCGTCGAGCATCGTGTACCAGATCAGCGCGACCACCACGTTGGCGACCAGGTACGGCAGCAGCAGCACCCCCCGGATCAGCCCGGAGCGGGTCAGCCGGTGCATCAGCACGGCCAGGCCGAGAGCGACGATCGTCTGCACCCCGATGTTGATGACGACGTACTCGACCGTTACCCGCAGCGAGTTCCAGAACTGACGGTCCTGCAGCAGGCGCCGGTAATTGTCGAGACCGGCCCACTCCGGCGGGGCGAGCAGGCTGTACTCGGTGAAGCTGAGGTACATGGTCCGCAGCGTCGGCCAGAGGTAGAACCCGACGAATCCGACGGTCGCGGGAAGAAGGAAGATCATGGCGACGCGCAGGTCGCCCGAGCGCCGCCGCCGCGCCGGCGTGCCGCGCTGCGGGGACGAGACGGCGCGCCGCCGTTCGATGATGGCACTCATGACGGTGCTGCCTTCGTGACGTGCAGCAGGAGAAGTTGTTCGGGATGCAGCGGCGGGGCGGACAGCCCGACTTCCGCCAGCACCTGGCCGGTGACCACGACGCCCGCGGCCAGCCAGGGGTTCGGGGTCAGCGCCGTCGTACCCGGCTTGTCGCCCGGCGCCAGCGGACGGACGTGGTAACGCCGGTGCGGATCGAGCCCGGGAATGCGGACCCGTCCGGGCTGGGTACGCGCGCCGGTGGCCATCGCCACCACCGCGAACAGCGCCTGATCCCGGTCCTCGGACACGATGCCGTGCAGCCACAACGCCGGATCGGGATGATCGGCCCGCACCACGGCACCACGGTGCAACCAGCCGCGCATCCGCTTGTAGAGCCCCACCCACCGCCGCAACTCCGCGCGTTCGCCTTCGGTGGCCGCGGTCAGGTCCCACTCGATGCCGAAGTGGCCGAACAGCGCCGTGCCGGCCCGCAGCGCCAGGCTCTGCGTCCGGCCCGTGGTGTGTGAGCCCGCCGACCCCACATGCGAGCCGATCAGCTCCGGCGGCAGGAGCAACGCCGTCCAGCGCTGGATGGCCTGCCGTTCTATGCCGTCGATGCAGTCGCTGGCCCAGACACGGTCGATGCGCTCGAGAATGCCGAGGTCCACCCGGGCGCCGCCCGACGAGCACGACTCGATCTCCAGACCTGGATGGCGCGCCCGCAGCTCGTCCATGAGACGGTAGACGGCCTTGGTCTGCTCGTGGGCGTCCGCGTCGATGAGGTCGCGGTTGTGGTCCCATTTCAGGAACGCGATCCGGTACTCGCCCACGAGCGCGTCCAGCCGCTCCAGGATGTACCCGTAGGCATCCTTCCGGCGCAGGTCGAGAGCCTGCTGGTGACGGACCGGCGGAGGCCGTCGGCCCGCGGTCGCCATGATCCAGTCGGGATGCGCGCGGGCCAGGTCCGAGTCCGGATTGACCATCTCGGGCTCGACCCACAGGCCGAAGTCCATGCCGCGCGCCCGTACGTGCTCGGCGAGCGGGTGCAGCCCCTCCGGCCAGCGCTCCTCGTCGACGAACCAGTCGCCCAGCCCGGCCCGGTCGTCGCGCCGCCCCCGGAACCATCCGTCGTCGAGTACGAAGCGCTCGGCTCCGACGTCGGCGGCCGCGTCGACCAGCGCCTTGAGTCGGCCCAGGTCGTGGTCGAAGTAGACGGCCTCCCAGGTGTTGACGACCACCGGACGCGGTCCGCCGCGTCCCTGCGGCCGGCTCCGGCGTACGTGGTGATGGAAGCGGCCGGCCAGCTCGTCGAGGCCGTCGCCGTGCACCGCGTAGACCCATGGCGTCTCGTACGACGCGCCGGGCGCGAGCCGGACCTCGCCGCTGCGCAGCAGCTCGCCGCCTCCGATGACCGACTCGCCGGTGGGCAGCCGCTCGGCATACGTCCGGTGGTTGCCGCTCCATCCGACGTGGACGCCCCACACCTGGCCGGACCTGAACCCGAACCCCTTCTCGCCGGCCACGAGGACGAACGACGCGTCCGAACCGGTGCGCCCGCGTCGCCCGTCGCGTACATGAGCGCTGGCGGAGAACGCGCGTCGCTGCGGGGATCGCTCCCGGCTCCAGCGGCCGGTGAAGTCCAGCAATTCGGTCGCCTCCGCCGGTACTGGCAGGGTGAGCACCAGGCCGTCGAGTGTGTACCACCCGGCAGCGGTGTTGCGTAATGCGGCACGCATGCGCAGTACGCCGCCGGCCGTCAGGTCGAGGCGGAGCTCCAGCGACAGCCCGCAACCGGTGTCCGAGGCCAGGACCACGACCTCGCCGCCCTCGCCGCCGCGGTCGCGGAGAGCGACGTGCTCGGTCTCGAACAGCGGTGACCAGTCCCGTCCTTCGCGGTTCCCCACGAGACCGGGCAGGCCGAACCATCCCGACGCGAGCTCCGGCATCATCGCCACCTGAGCAGGCGTGTCGAGCGAGTTGGGCACTGTCGCAGGCAGCGAGGCCAGTGCCAGGGCCGCCAGGTCCGCGTCGGTCGCATGCGGCAGCGCGCGTCCCCAGTGCAGCACGCTCGGCAGCCGGGTGCCGCGGCAGTCGAGCACCAGGCCGGCTCCGGACGCCTGGAGGTGGACGAAGCCGTCGATCCCGCGCCCGTCCGGCCGCGCCGCGATGCCGTCGTTTCCGCCGGTGTGAGGGTCGCCCGCGTCGGCGACGGTCTCCGTGATTGCCACACTTACGTCCTTCTCGTCCGAATGATGCCGTGCGTCATCCGCCGAGCGCGTCCGCCGCCCCGGCTGCAAGGTCCCAATGGGAAAGAGTGGAGTGAGACTGGTCACATGGATCGTTCAATGTCGGCCTGAGACTGACATGTCGCCGGGATTACGTCAAGGTGTCGTCCGCGGTTCCATCGGTCGCCGCGGCCTCTTCGAGGGCCTGCGGTGCGTGCTACAGTCCGGGATCGTTGGGCAGGGCGCCGGCAGCACGATGAGTGATGCGAATGTCAGACGCAGTCGATCGGGGGAAGATGGCCGGCGCGAACGATCGCCGCTCAGGCCGCCGCCCCAGCATCGAGGATGTCGCCAAGCTCGCCGGCGTGTCGCGGCAGACGGTTTCCAACGTGCTGAACGGCCGCAAGGCCTACTTTTCCGCGCAGACGCATGCTCGCGTGATGGCGGCGATGGAAACGCTTTCGTACCAGCCGAACCGCGCTGCCCAGACCCTCCGCTCCCGGCGCAGCATGCAGATCGGCTACCACATGTCCGGCGAGGAACTGGACAGGGTGAAAGGCTTCACCCTCAGCTTCCTCCAGGCGTTGATCAAGGCGGCCGCCCGGCGGGGGTATCAAATTCTGGTGTTCACGCACACCGACGAGGACCCGTTGCTCGTGTTCAACGAGCTGATCGCGCGAGGCAACGTCGATGCGCTGATCATCTCGGAGTCGCAGGTGGACGATCCCCGCGTCCGGCTGCTGGCGAACAGCGGACTGCCCTTCGTGTCGTTCGGCCGTCTCGCCCCCGACCTGCCCCAGCAGTGGGTCGACATCGACAACGCCGACGGAATGATCATGTTGATGGACCACCTGGTCGGCAAGGGGTACGGCCGGTTCGCCTACATCGGGGCCGAGGGGGAGGAGTACTGGAAACGCGAACGGCTCCAGGGCTTCGAGCGCGGTCTCGACCGCCATGGGCTGAGCACGGCGAGTGGTGACATCTTCCAGGGCTCTGACGATGAGATTCGCCAGTATGTGCGCCGCGTGTTGAACCGGCGGCGCAAGCCTGACGCGATCGTCACCGGCAGCGACTCCATCGCCGCCGTCGTGGTCAACGTCTGTCATTCCCTCGGCCTGCGCGCGGGCCGCGACATCGCGGTCACCGGCTTCGACGGCGGAGCGATGGGCCTGATCACCGAGCCGACCATCACGAGCGTGCGCATACCGCTGGAGAGGGTCGCCGGCGAGTTGATCGATCGGTGCCAGGCCGAGATCGACGCCGGACCTACCGGCCGCCCCGGAGTCGTGATACCGACCGAGATATTTCCCGGCGGCAGCGCTTAGCGCCCGGAGGGCCGGTGACCTGCCCCTTCATGCCGTTCTCGGCGGTCGCGGGGCCGGATAGCCGTGAGCTGCACTTTTCATTCGGTCTCGAAAGTTACCACCCGATCTCCATGTGCTTGCGGTTGCCGGAGAACGTGCTTTGAACCTTTCATTGTTTGTGCCGGAGGCGGCGGTGTCCGCCCCTTGACGGCCGCCGTAGCCGTGCCGGCGGATGAGGTCCTCCACGGCGGCCCGGGTCTCCGGTGAGACCTCGGAGCGGCCGTTCACGACCTCAGCCACGGAGCGTCGGCGGACGGGCGGCTCCATCTTGCGCAGATGCCCAGCGCCGCGTGTGTGCGGGCCAGGAGCGGTACGTCAAGGAAGCGTGAGCAGGGTGAGGAAACTGTCGAGCTGTGCGGTTAGGGTCTGGGCGGTCTCCAGTGCGGGCATGAGGGTCGCGGTGATCTGCGCGCCGAGCAGCGCGGTGAGCAGGTGCCCGATGGTGTGGTCGTCGGGGATGGGAGTGCGGACCTCTCCGGCGTCGCGGGCTTCGGTGAGATAGCGCCGGAGTTGTTCGCGCCACTCGCGCATGGCGTGCTCGTGTCGTGCGGCCAGGCGGGGACTTGCGAGAGCTTTGTGCCAGAAGGGGATGACGACGCGGGCCTCGTCCAGGGTTGTTTCATCCAGTGGCAGGATCTCCTGGCAGTAGGCCCGCAGGGCCGTCAGGCCGTGTTTGCCGGCGGTGGCGGCGGCCATGCGGCGGCCGGTCTGGACGTAGATGTGGTCGAAGGCGGCGGCCAGCAGGTCGTCCTTGGTCGCGAAGTACGGTTTGAGCGCTCCGTTGGAGAAGCCGGCTTCGGCGGCGATGGCGGCCATGGTGGCCGAGTCCCATCCGGTGCGGGCGATGGTGCGCCAGGCGGCTTCGATGAGCTCCACTCGGCGTTGGTCGTGGTCGACGACCTTCGGCATGGCGGTCCCTTTCCGCTGGTCGGCTGGCGTTTGTGCAGGCTGCTGGCTGATGACCGCCTGTTATGTGCCGCTGTCGGCGAGCAGGTCGAGGACGTGCTGGTGCAGGAACGGCACATACTGCTCGGTCTCGGGCTTCATCAGCACACTGCGCAGGATGCGGCCGTGTGGCACGTCGGCGGTCACCTGGTGTGCGCGCGCGGCCAGGGCGGCGGCGTCGACGGAGTAGGTGGCCACGAACAGCGACTGTGTCCGGGGCAGCTGCATGCCCCGGGTCAGGACGTGGGCGCTGGCCCGGTCTATCTCGGACAAGCGGTCACGGGTGGGGAAGTAGGTGAGGATGTCCAGCTGCGGGTGCTGGTACAGGCTCAGCTGCTCGCCGGCCCTGATGCGCTCGGCCCAGGCCAGCGCGGCGCGCCGGCCGGGGCGCAGCGCCGCGCCCAGGCCCTCGGGCGTCAACGGCAGCAGCCGCAGGGTCAGCCACAGGGCGGCCGCCGCCGCGCCGGCGCGGGAGCACTCCAGCGAGATCTCACCCAGGTGCAGCTCGTCGGAGGTGAAGTAGGTGTAGGGCGATTCGTGCAGGTAATGTCGCGCCGCGCCGGGGTCCTTGAACAGCACCGCGCCGCAGCCGTAGGGCTGCAGGCCGTGCTTGTGCGGGTCGATGACGACCGAGTCGCACTCGGCGATGGCGGCGAAGGGGGCGGCGGCCACACCGTCGGGGCTGTCGTCGGCGATGAGGCGGAAGAACCCGCCGTAGGCGGCGTCGACGTGCACCCGGGCCCCGTAGCGCCGGCACAGCGCGACGATGTCATGGACGGGGTCGACCGCCCCCAGGCCGGTGGTGCCGGTGGTGGCCACCACCGTGCCGATGCCTCCGGCGCGCAGCAGCTCCTCCAAGGCCCGCAGGTCCATCGTGCCGTCAGCCGTCGTCGGGACCGCCGTGCCCGCCACACCCAGCAGGTGGCACATGCGGGAGTGGGTGTAGTGCGCGTCGGCGCTGTAGGCCACCGCCTTGCCCGGGTGTGTCTGGCGGGCGACGAACAGGGCCTCGAGGTTGGCGATGGTGCCGCTGCTGGTCAGGTGGCCCAAGTGCTGATCGAAGCCGAACATGGCCGCGAGCTGCGCCACGACCTCTTTTTCCATCCGCGCGGTCGCCGGCCCGCCGTCCAGGGCGTGATTGTTCGGGTTGATCAGCATCGCGGTGACGTAGCCGATCATCGCTGCCGGGTGCGGTGGCTTGAGCATCTGCCCGACGTAGCGGGGGTGGAAGAACGGATAGTTGTCCCGCAAGCGGGCGCGCAGCTCCTCGGTGGCCCGCTCCAGCGCGCCCATCTCGACGTCCAAAGACGGGTGCGGGCTGAAGCCGCCGTACTCGTCCATCCATCGAGCCATCTCCGCGACGGCGGTCTGCAACTGCTCGCCCAGCGCTGCCGCACCAGCCGGGCCGCTGTGCAGCAGCCGGCCCGCGGTGTGAGGTGTCGTCGCCACGTCGTTACCCCTCCAGATTCGCCCTCACCGTCACCACACCAGGACCGGGGAGGGCCGAGGACCGTTTTTCTATATCCATAGAAAAACCATGGCCGACGGTAGCACCGGGTCGCGAGGCGGTCAACGGTCGGCAACCCCTGCGAGCTTCGGCCTTGACCTGCACGACCCGGCGCATGCGGTGATGAAGGCACCGCTCAGCGGTTCCTGCTCGTCGACGACTGCCCCGAGATCCTCGCGACCCCGCGCCGTGCGGGGATGGCCCCGCCGGGACGCCCGGCTCGCTCACCGGCCGCGAGGCTGCGGCGGGCCTCTCCACTACGTTCCAGGTAACACCCTCCGGGGTGCGATAGGAGCCCGCGAGGGGGAAGCCGGCCATGAAAGAGTTCTCCGACAATGTGCCCGATTTCATGATCTACGCGGAGCCGGCCGACTACATTTCCGACGTGATCGGCGAGGGAGCATATACGAATGGATGAGCAGATGGCCTTCGTGCACGCCCGGCTCGACGAAGACGAACAGATCGCGCGCGCGGCCACGCCGGGCCCCTGGTCATATGACCCGAGCAACGAGTGGTACGACGGCGACGACTTCGTCACCATGACGAACGGTCAGGAGTTCGTCGGTTACGGAGGTCCGTCGCCCTTCCGGGGAGCCATCTGCATCACCGGCGAGGCCGGCCATGCGCAGTCGATGAAGGACGCGGAGCACATCGCCCGCCACGATCCGGCCCGCGTGCTTCGCGACGTCCAGGCCAGGCGGAAGACGCTCCTGCGCTGCCAGGAGGAGGTGCTGTCCGGCATCCCGCGCCTGGTGTGGTTCGCCAAGCAGACCGTCTGGGAAATGGCCCAGCGCTGGGCCGACCACGACGACTTCGACGAGGACTGGCAGCCGTGAACGACCTGATCGCGTTCCTCCGGGCACGCCTCGATGAGGGGACCAGCCAGGTCCTGCGGCGGCTCGATCCCCGCGGCGCAGACGACCGCGTCGATGCGGTGGAACTCGGCGGCGGTGCTTTCGACGAAGGCGGTGATGTCGTGTGGGTCGGCGACGTCGAGCCGCCGCCCGTGCACTGCCCCGGGATGCTATGAGCGGCGGTGAGGTCGAGGTAACCAGAGTACGATCGCCTCGCCCTGGTTGCGGAAGGCCACCTCGTACGCGCCCGTCCGCGAGAGCGTGGCGGGTTGCCCGGGCGGGGCGCGCCTGGATGGACCTCACGACGTTGAGCCGGGACCTCCCTGGCTTGGCAGCAAGCCTGCACTGCCGGAGCTGCTGCGCTGTGCGCAGGAGCACCAGGCCAGCGGGTAGATGTGCGCAGAGCGGTCGAAGGCCAGAGGCGATGGTAGGGAGACAGGGATCGTGCTCCCCGAAGATCGGGAAGAACCCGCGATCGTGACAGGCAGGTAGCCCTGGGGAGTGGGTTCGAGATCAACGGCGGCGTCCGCGGTGAGATCGTCCTCGACGCGTTCTATTCGATCAACACGTTGGCCCGGGTCGAAACAGCCGAGATGCATGGCGACGACAACGAATGGACCGTTACGGCATACGTCATCTGCGCCTGGGAGGACTGACACCACACGGTGAGTTGACCCCTGTCCACGACGAAGAAATGGTCGGGCGGCCGTATGCGAACAGGCCGCCCGGCTTCTTCTGTCGCGGGCGCACCCGCGAATTTGATCAACGCGGCTGAGCTGCGGTGATCTGCCCAGCGAGGTGGCTATCGCCGGGCGCCACCAGCGACAGACCGCAGCCCAAGGCGCGGCTTCAAACCGGTAGATCCTGACCGTGCCCATGGCCCGGCGCATCCCTCAGACCCGATAAGCCCGAAGGACGAACACATGATGTATCAGCACCTCGCCGACGTGCCATCACGGCATCCAACTGCGGCGCAGCCGCGCACCCTGGTGACGGACCCGGCAGGCCTGTTCACCGAACTGATTCGGCTGAACCTGCCGCACGGCGACTACGTCGTGTGCGGCTCCGCCGCCTTATACGTGCGCAATCTGCGGACCTGCATGGGTGACCTAGACGTGCTCGCCCGCGGCGCCGCATGGTGCATCGCCCTCGCCCTCGGAGTCACGCCAAGCACAGCCCCGTCCGGCCACGGGCAAGTGATCAACCACCCGGCGTTCGCCATCGAGTTCGTCGACCGTTGGACACCCGGATGGTCGACTCACTACCTGATCGAAACCGCTGACCTGATCGACGGCATCCCGTTCATGCGGCTGGGCGATGTCCTCGCGTGGAAAGCATGTGCTCGCCGGCCCAAGGACCTGCCGGATATCTCCGCCATCGACAACCTGCGGCGACTGTGGAGCGCACCACTGGCCGGGCCGGTACCCGGACGGCCCCGGCCAAGCCGCGTCCAAGATCGTGCTGTATGAGAACGAGTGGTGGACCTTCGATCCGCGCAACAACCGCAGGCGCAAGGGCGCATCGTGATCGAGCGTGAACGGGACGCATCCGACGTGGCCATGGTCACCACCTTCGGCGCGCCGCTGCTGGAGTCGATGATCGTGTACGCGGAGGAGGTGCCGGCATGATGCGGATCCCGGGGCGCTCGAGGGCGGCGCTTCCTTCGAAGCGCCGCCGTCCGGCGGCGTGTCACCTGCTCGACGCCGCTGCGCGCGGCGACCTCGGTGACGAGACGTGACAACAGGTCGCTGCCTGGCAGGTAGCCAGTGCCGGCTGAGTCGGCGGAAAGGCCACATCCGACGGGCGGCCATTCGTCACTGTGGTGGACGCATCTCCTTGATGAGGGTGTCGAGCGGCACACGAGCGAATCCGATGCGGGTGTCGCTCGCCCCGTAGGGCAGCCATACGGCGTCATCGTGGAGCAGGCTGCCGCAGGAGTACACGACGTTGGGCACGTAGCCTTCGCGTTCGGCACCGTCGGAGGTGAGCAGCGGGCCCGGGAGTTCGGCGATGACGCGGTGTGGCTCGTGGGAGTCAAGCAGCAGGGCGCCGATTGCGTAGTCGCGCATGGGCCCGACGCCGTGGGTCAGGACGAGCCAGCCGAATCTGGTCTCGATGGGGGATCCGCAGTTGCCCACCTGGATGAGCTCCCAGTCCCGGCGGGGCATGTGCAGGGGTTCTGGCCGTTGCCAGCTGTTGTGTCGGTCGAGGGCGGTGAGACCGATGGTCTCGCCGTCGGAACGGCATAGCGCCAGACTGCGTCCACCGACCGGTCGGGGGAACAGTGCCATGCCCTTGTTGACGGCTGCGGGGCCGCGCATGGGAGTGATCTCGAAATGGCGCAGGTCGTCGCTGGTGATCAGGTGAGAACGGATGTGCTGCCCATCGTAGGCGGTGTAGGTGGCGCGATACGAAGGCCGGCCGTCCTCGTCGACGATTCGTACGAATCGCGCGTCCTCCATGCCGTTGCACTCGGCTGCGGTCGCCGGCCAGAGGATTCGCCGGTGAAGAGGGAGATCGGCGGGGAACGCCACGGCGTACTCCAAGCGCGTCGCCCGGCGCATCTCTTCCAGGGTCGACTGCGTGCTGGTGCGGGTGAGCAGGTCAGTGGGGAGCTGGGCGATCGCGTGTTCGAAGTCGTCGTCCTCGAAACGTTCCGGCAGGGATCGCAGCATGCTGGCCGTCACCTCGTTGTCCCAGGCGTCGTCGGAGAGCCCGGCGGCGAGCAGGTCCCGCCGATGATGGGTCAGGTGCCGGCGTCCGACGGACAGCGTCCCGGAGCGGTCGGCGATGTCGAGGTCGGAGCCGGGCCCGAGGACTGCCGTGGCGAAGCCGAGGGAGGACAGATGCCCCTCGCCGATCTGCCGCAGGCTGATCGCCACGCGGAGCTGTCCGGAGTGCAGGCCGGATTGGTCGGGATGGGGGATCACGGACGGGTTGCACACCGCGGCAGCCTCCACGGCGAACTCGTGACTGAAGTAGGCGCCCACAAGGAGGCGGGCCGGCAGGGACAGGTCGACGTCGCGCGGGACGCGATGGCGGATCAGGTCGTGGTGATGGGCGAAGGTCGCTTCGAGATCGTGGTGCCGCCCACCGAATCGCCGCAACGTCTGCTGGAGCATTTCGGTCGTCTGATCGTGGTCGAGGAGCAGGATCCGATCGATCAGCGCGGCGGCCCGGGTACGGGTGAGCGCGGCGTCCTCCCCGGGCACGAAGAGCTTGATGATCACTCTTCGCGGGTCCGGAGTGAGCGTCGGGCCGAGCCGTGTGGCCAGATCCCTGTTGGTCATGAGATCCGCCTGGCGTGCTGCATGGTAGAGATCAGCGCGATGGTGGACTCCGAGCCTTGATTGAGGTTCGGACCATGCTCGGTCAGGCCGTCGTAGCCTCCGCCGGTTGCCGGGTCCCACATCGGAACGCCGGCGTCGTTGGCGCCCTGGAACCACTCCACCGTCCGCCCTACCTTCTCCCGCCACGAAGGGTCACCGGTCGCGAGTCCGGCGGTGGCGCAGGCGTCGGCGAGCGCGGCCACCTCGATCGGCTGCTGGTCGTAGCGGGACTGCGGCGCGCCCTGCCACCAGCCGGCGGCGGGCACGACCGAGAGCCGGCCGTTCCTCGTCTGAACCTCACACAGCCACGTGAGCATGCGCAGACCGACGCTGAGCAGCTGCCGGTCATCGCTCAGGTCTCCAGCGGCGATGATCACCTCGGCGAGAGCGGCGTTGGCGTACGTCAGATGCGGCTGTGGCCACGGCCAGGAGGGGTTCTCCGAGGGAGCGCCGATCGCCTCCACGGCGTTCATCAGCAGGGTGGCGGCCACGGTGCTGTCCGGGGTGGCGCGTAGGACCTCTGCCGCGCCGAGCCCCGCGAAGGCCATGGCGCGCGGATGCGGGGAGCGCTGTTCAGCTCCGAGGGTGAAGGCGTGCAGGGCCTCCTTCCGGATCCACGGAGCGGAGGTGCGGGCCGCCGCGGTGCCCAGGCCCCACATCGCCCGGCCCCACCAGTCGCCGACGCCTGGTCGGTCGCTCCAGCGCCGGTCGAAGCTGAGCCTGTTGTGGAACGCGCCGGAACGATCCTGAGCGTGTGTGAGGAAGGCCAGATAGCACTCGATCAGCCGAGTCAGCCGGTGCGCTGGATGCGGCTCCCGGCAGGCTACGACGAGGCCACGGGCGACGTCGTCGGTGCAGTAGCCGTGATGGCGCAAGACGGTGGCGTGCCGGGCATGCTCGAACAGGCCGGTGTCGTCGCTCATCCGGATCAGGTGTTTGAAACCCGGAGTCCCGGTGCTCACGGCAGCACCGTGGCCGTCGCGGCCGGCCGCTTCGCGAGGAGCGACCGGGCAAGGCCGTCGTATCGGGCCGCGACCGCGGGCCACAGCAGGCTCGGGATCAGGGCATGGGTACGGCCGGTGAGATCGTCGGCCAGCCCGGGTTGCGTGAGGACACGACGTACGGCGGCGGCGAGTGCCCCGGGATCGCCGTGTGGGACGAGAAGTCCTGGACCGCAGGTGAGCAGTTCCACGGCGTGGGGGAAGACGGTGGCGACGACCGGCACGCCCGCGGCCACGGCTTCGATGAGGACGCCGGATGTGACCTGCTCCGCCGAGTCATACGGCAGCACGACCACGTCCGCTGAGCGGATGAGCCGGCTCAGCGAGTCCTGATCCCGGTAGACAGGGTCGTGTCGTACGGCTTTGGACACCCCGATCCGGGCGGCGAGTGCATACAGGCCGTGGCGATAGGCCTCGCCGTGGAGTTCCAGCACCTTGGGGTGGGTCTTTCCGGCGATCGTGTAGATCGGTGGCGGGTCGAGGCCTCGCAGGAGTGCGAGCGCACGCAAGGCCCACTCGATGCCTTTGCCGGGCCCGAGCAGGCCCCAGGTGAGCAGGTGCGGACGGGAGTGGCGCCGAGCCGGGACCCGCAGGTGGTCGGTTGCGCCGTGTGGGATGACGAACACCTTGCCGGCGTCCACCCGGTAGCCGGTCATTAACCGGTCATGAGCGGTGGCGGTCATGGTCACGATCGCGCCGGCGGCGGCCCCGATCTCCTCGAGCAGGGCTTTCTGCCGCGGTGTGGGCCTGGCCAGGACGGTGTGCAGGACCACGATGCTCGGCACTATGAGGCGACGCAGCAGCGGCAGAATATCCTGGCCGTCGGCGCCGGGGTAGATGCCGTATTCGTGCTGCACGATGGCCACGTCGAAGTCCTCGAGAGCGGAGGCCGCGGCGTTCCACCCCTCGGGGCCGCCCGGAGTCCAGGTGTGCACGACCCCCGGCTGGGGCCGGTCGTCGTCGCCTTCCCCGGTGACACGGACGATCCCGCCGAACACGCCGCCCCTGGTGAGATGGGCGGCCAGGGCGGAGTTAAAGGTTGCGAGCCCGCACTGGGTGGGCG
>NZ_JBQQBR010000022.1:0-206323 GCF_052245935.1 Nonomuraea sp. 3N208
GTGCGTTGCCGCACGGGGGCCGCGACCGATGGAGCAGTACGGCGACGGCAGCAGGGGGCCAAGGCGCTGGAGGGTGCTCATGATGGGCAGGGGGCCTTCACGGTGGAGAACCGGAAGGCCGTGCGCGCAGGCGCGCCCACCAGGTTGTACCAGAATCGGCGAGGGGTCGGGGCCCTCGTGGCGTCAAGCAGATCCGGGAACCGGCCGGTCGCCAGCTCACTCCTGATCCGCGTCACCTCCGCCTGGAGCCGCTCGTCCGGCAGCGGAGTCCCGGGGGCCATGTAGTCGGCGAAGACGTACTCGGCGGGAAGCGGCTTCTCATGCCCCACCCGCTTCACCACAGGGCTTCCATGCGACCGTAGTTGATCTTTCCTTGTGCTGGACCGGGCGGAGACGGCCGAGAGCCGAATGTCTGAGTCGTTGGGCTGGTGTCGAGCGTAGTAGGTCGTTTCGCACCCCCTCCGGTGGCAGGTGCCCGCCGGCGACCTGCAGAAGCAGCCGCGCCAACCTGGCGAGCGGGTCCATCTGGCCCCGGCGCCGGCGACGCGAGCTGCCATGATGGCTGGGTTTCTCGAAGCCGCTGCCGGAAAATGGAGGACAGACCGTGCGCATCGCTCTCGCCGGGCTCGCCACCAGCCATCCCTACACCGACGCCCGCACCCTGGCCCGCCATGCCGAGCTCATCGTGTGGGAGCAGGATCCGGACCGGCTGCGGCGGTTCACCGATGAGCATCCACGGGCGAAGGTAGTGGGGAGCCTGGAGGAGTTGCTGGCCGGCCCGCTCGACGGAGTGGTGCTGACCGTGCCCAACCCCCAGGTCCCGCAGGCGCTGGCCAAGGTGCTGGAGACGGGCGTGGCCTGCTTCGTGAACAAGCCTGCCGCCGCCCGCCGGGCCCAGCTGGAGCAGCTCGATCGGCTGCCGATCCACGACCGGGTGCTGTCCAGCTCGGTGCTGCGGTTCGCGCCCGCGTTCACGGGAACACGGGTCGATCGGGGCGAGGTGCTGGCCGTGCGGGCGACCGTACGGCATGACGTGGGGATCTGGGCGACCGGTTACAACGCCTGGCAGGACACGCCGGGCGAGGGCGGCGGGACGATGGTCACCATGGGGATCCACGGGGTGGAACTGCTGGTGGCGCTGCTCGGTCCCGACGTGCGGCTGGTGGGCGCCGCGGGGGCGCGGCGGCACTATGCGACGCTTCGGTCGGAGGACACCGGAGTGATGGCGCTGCGCTGGGGCGACGGCATCACCGGCACGGTCGAGATCCTCGGCGTCTCAGAGTCCGAGTCCTACAGCGTCACGCTGCACAAGCGCGACGCCACCGAGACGATCGTGATCGAGGGCGGAGACGATCCGGTTCACGGGCTCGGGTACGAAGGGACGATCGAGGCCTTCCTCGCGATGGTGGGCGGGGCGCCCAGCCCTGTGCCGTGGCGGCACACGCGGGCCGTGCTCGATGTGCTGGTCTCCGCACGAGAGATGACTGCCTGAGCAGCCCCCCGCCCGTTGACAGGCCTACTCTCTCCCAGTTACGGTCTGGACCGTAAATGAGGGATGGAGGAGACCGCGTGCGGACGACAGCGGAACTCGAGGAGCGGCTGGCACGGCCGAGTGCCGGGCTCGTCGACGATCTGGGCAAGCTCGACGGCGACATCATGATCCTGGGCGCCGGCGGCAAGCTTGGCCCGAGCCTGGTACGCCTGGCCTTGAACGCCGTCAGAGGTGACAGGCGGATCATCGCGGTGTCCCGATTCTCCGAGCCGGGCCTGGCCCAGGCGCTCCAGGACGAAGGCGCCACCGTGGTCGCCGCCGACGTCGCCGATGATCGGGCCCTGCGCGAGCTGCCGGACGCGCCCAACGTGGTGTTCCTGGTCGGCGCCAAGTTCGGCACGCAGGGCCGCGAGCACGCCACCTGGTTCACCAACGCCTACCTGCCGGGCCGCGTCGCCGACCGGTTCGCCGGCAGCAGGATCGCCGCGCTGTCCACCGGGAACGTCTACCCCCTCGTCCCTGTCGCCGGCGGCGGCAGCACCGAGGACTCGCCCGTCGGCCCCGTGGGCGACTACGCGATGAGTTGCCTGGGCAGGGAGCGCGTGCTGACGCACTTCGCCGAGACGAACGGCACGCCCATGTCGCTGATCCGCCTCAACTACGCGGTCGAGCTCCGGTACGGCGTGCTCGTCGACCTCGCCCAGAAGGTGCTCGCCGGCGCGCCCATAGACCTGGCGACGGGCCAGGTGAACGTGGTGTGGCAGGGCTACGCCAATGAGGTCGCGCTCCGGTCGCTGCTGCTCGCCGACGTGCCGCCGTACGTGCTCAACGTCACGGGCCCCGAGCTGATCTCGGTGCGGCAGGCGGCGCGGGCGCTCGGCGCGGCGCTCGGCAAGGAGCCGGTGTTCACCGGCGAGGAGGCGGCGACGGCGCTGCTCTCGAACGCCTCCCGATGCCATCGCCTGTTCGGCTACCCCGAGCTGACCCCCGCCGAGCTGATCGAGCACACGGCCCGCTGGGTCACCGGCGGCGGACCGCTCCTGGGCAAGCCCACCAAGTTCGAACGCCGCGACGGGCGTTTCTGATCCGCGTGCTCATTTCTCACGACAAAGGGGGACCTCACGTGCTCAGCACGGCTCCACAGGCTCAGACGTCTGTGCGCGACCTGTTCAGGCGCGGTCTGGTGATCCCGGCGCATCCCCTGGCCCTGACCGAGGACAGGAAGCTGGACGAGCGGCGCCAGCGCGCCCTGACGCGCTACTACGTCGAGGCAGGTGCGGGCGGGCTGGCGGTGGGCGTGCACACCACGCAGTTCGCCATCCACGGCACCGGCCTGCTGGCGCCCGTGCTCGAACTGGCCGCCGGCACGGCCAGGGAGTCCGAGCGCGAGGTGGTGCTGGTGGCCGGCGCGACCGGGTCCACGGCGCAGGCGGTGGCGGAGGCGGAGCTGGCCAGGTCGCTCGGCTATCACATGGTGCTGCTCAGCCCGTACCGGGAGCTCGACGAGGACGGGCTCATCGAGCGGGCGCGGGCCGTGGGCGACGTGCTGCCGGTGATCGGCTTCTACCTGCAGCCCGCGGTGGGCGGACGTCCTCTTTCGCGCGATTTCTGGACGAGGCTGGCGGCGATCGAGTCCGTGGTCGGCGTCAAGGTCGCGCCTTTCGACCGCTACCGCACCCTCGACGTCCTGCACGGCGTCGTGCGGGCGGGCCGGGCCGGGGAGGTGGCGCTCTACACGGGCAACGACGACCACATCCTGGCCGATCTCATCACCTCCCACCGGGTGGTGGTGGACGGGCGGGAAGTGCAGGTGGAGTTCGTCGGCGGCCTGCTCGGCCAGTGGGCGGTCTGGGTCCGGCGGGCGGTGGAGCTGCTGGAGGAGGCCACGCTGGCCCGGTCGGGAGACGACGCGGCGGTACGCCGGCTGCTCAGCCTCGACGGCCACCTCACCGACGCCAACGCGGCCATCTTCGACTCGGCGAACGGCTTCCGCGGCTGCATCCCGGGCATCCACGAAGTGCTGCGCCGCCAGGGGCTGCTGGCGGGCCGCTGGTGTCTGGACCCCACGGAGGAACTGTCGCCGGGGCAGCTGGAGGAGATCGACCGCGTCTGGGCCGCCTACCCATGGCTGCGCGACGACGACTTCGTGGCCCAAGGATTGGACCGATGGCTCGCCTAGGGGGAGAGCCGCCGGGCCCGCGTGGTCGCGGCCTCTCCGCGGCGATCGTTCCTGGTGACGAGACGCCGCGAAGCTCGACAAGGGATAGGGCTAGAGAGTGAGGCGGTAGAGGGTGAGGGGACGGCCGCTGGAGCCGCTGGTCAGATTGCCGGTGCGTTGGGCCAGCCCGGCCAGCTCCAGCCGGTGCAGCATCCGCCGGGCGGTGCGTTGCTGGACGGCGAGCCGCTCGGCGATCTCACGCGTGGTCAGCGCCTCGCCGCCGGCCGCGTCGCGGGCCTCCAGCAGCTTCTCCAGGGTCGGCACCGACAGGCCCACGCGGCGGGCGAGCACCGTCAGGTTCTGCTCGCCGGAGGGCCCGCTGATCACCGACTCCAGCACGATGTCGGTGTCGGCGCGCAAGGACAGCACGGCGGCCACGTTCCCGATGCGCCTGGCCCTGGCCAGCGCCCGGCGGGCCAGGCTTTCGGCCTCGGCCGCGCTGCGCCCGAGGCCGAAACCCACGCGCGCGACGCTGCTGTGACCGGCCAGCCGCGCCAGCATGGGCAGCCCGGTGAAGCCGCCGGTGGCGTCGAAGAGCGGGCCGCGGGTGGTCACCAGCAGGTGGGTGCCTCCCCGGAACGCGGCCAGCGTGCCGCCCAGCGCGCCGGCCTCGCGCAGCAAGCCCTCCTCGCTGTCCACCTCGACCAGGCCGAGCGCGATCTGCGCGTCCTCCTGGGCCTGCCCCTCGGCGGTCAGCAGGAGCTGACGCAGCGCCATGCGGACCGAGTGCTCCGACGGCGCCAGCCGCAGCACGTGCATCTCGCCGCGCAACGCCTCGTGCACCGAGCTGAGACAGGTGATCACCGGGTGGGCCTGGTCGCGGCGGTGGAACGCGATGATCTTCTTGGAGGTCGTCTCCGGCCGGTAGCCGAGGGCGCGCAGCCGGTCGGTAGGCAGCCCGGCCTCGATGAACGTGGCGGTGACATCGGCGGGGGCGATGGTGTCGATGGACAGGCGGGTGATGTCGTGGCCCTCGTGCTGCAGCCGTACCAGGGCGCTGAGCAACGTCGCGCCCGAGTAGTCGACGAACACCGCGGGGCGGGAGAGCACGTCGGCGCCGCGGGCCAGCATGTACGGCACGATGCCGGTGAACAGCCAGCCCTCGACCGAGGCGGCGTGGGCCTCGACGATGGCCGGCGCCTGCGACTCGTGGTCGTAGTCGAGCCGGAGCGTGCTCACGCCGGGCTGCTCCTCGCAGGTGGCCGCGACGGCGTCGACCAGATCGTGCGGGCCGACGACTCCGATGACGATACCCACCCGCGCCTCCTTCCCCTTTTTACGGTCTAGACCGAAAGGCTATCCGGTGACCCTGCACTTTCCCAACATGGCCGAACCCGCAGGCCGCACTCTCGGCCACGAGGAGGTGGCGGCGCTGGATCGGGTGATCCGCTCCGGCATGCTCAACTCCGTGTGGGGGACCGAGGCGCGGGCACTCGAACGCGAGGTCGGAGCGCTTTACGGCTCCCGCCATGCGATCGCGTGCGCATCCGGCACCGCGGCCCTCCACCTGTCGGTCGTGGCGGCGGCGCCGGATCCCGGTGACGAGATCATCACGACGCCGATCACGGACTTCGGGACCGTGGCCCCCATCTTGGCGCAGAACGCGGTTCCTGTCTTCGCCGACGTCGATCCGACCGACGGCAACGTCGATCCGGACGCCGTGGCCGCGCTCATCGGGCCGCGGACCCGCGCGATCATGGCGGTGCACCTCTTCGGCGCCCCGGCCCGGATCGGTGAGCTGCGTGACCTGGCGGACGAGCACGGCCTCACGCTCATCGAGGACTGCGCCCAGGCGTGGCTGACCGAGTTGCCCGGCGGCCGGTACGCGGGCACGGCCGGCCACGTGGGCACCCTGAGCCTGCAGCAGTGGAAGCACATCACCTGCGGCGACGGCGGCCTGGCCATCACCGACGACGACGAGCTCGCCAGGCGCATGCGGCTGTTCGCGGACAAGGGATGGGACCGGGCCGCGGGCCGTTCGCACGAGAGCCTGGGCCTGAACTACCGGATGACCGAGCTGCAGGCCGCGGTGGCCCGCGCCCAGCTCGAGAAGCTGCCCGGAGTCGTGGAGTCCAGGCGCCGCACCGCCGTACAGCTCATCGAGGCTCTGCGCGGGCTGGACGCAGGGCAGGGGGCGAGGCTGCGGCTGCCGCGGCCGGACGGGCACGCCTGGTGGTTGTTCCCGCTCGTGCTGCCCGGCGGCGACGCGCCGGAGCTGGCGGAGCACCTGAGCGCGGCCGGGATTCCGGCACGGGCCGGTTATCTGAAGGAACCCCTCAACCGGGCTCCGCTGTGGGACAGGCCGGTTTACGGCACCTCCCGCTACCCCCTGGAGGGCTACCGCCCAGCCGCTTGTCCCGAGGCCGAGCGGCTGGTCGGCAGCACACTCCTGATCATCGACTGGAACGAGCACTACACGTCGGAGCACGTCAAAGTCATCGCCGACGCCATCGCGAGCTATCCCGGCAACGCGTAGTTACGTTCATGTATCAGGCATTGACCGAGCTCCGCTCCATCACTAGGTTTCGGTCAGGACCGGTATTCAGGAAAGGAAGCCGCCGATGAAGAAGGCAACGGCAGCCGGCATCGCGGCCGCCCTGAGCGTCATGATCGCCGGGTGCGGATCCGGTGGCTCGGGCTCGGACAAGAGCACGCTGACCCTCTGGATGTACCCCGTGATCGCGGATCAGGCCAAGCACAAGGTCTTCTGGGACAAGGTCGAGAAGGATTTCGAGGCCAAGAACCCCACGATCGACGTCAAGATCGACCAGCAGCCCTGGGACGGCCGCCAGGAGAAGGTCACCACGGCGCTGGCCTCCAAGAAGGGCTTCGACCTGGTCGTGCTCGGCCCGGACCAGATCCCGCAGTACGCCCAGCAGGGCACGCTGGAGCCCATGGACGACGTGATCGCCGCCGACAAGGCCGCCTACCTGCCCAACGCGCTCACCGCGTTGACGGTGAGCGGCAAGCTCTACGGCGTCCCCATCTACCAGACGATCACGGCCCCCATCTACAACAAGAAGCTCTTCGCCGACGCGGGCGTCACCAAGGTGCCGGAGACGCTGGCCGAGCTGAAGGAGGCCGCCCCCAAGCTGGCCGCCAAGAAAGTGGCCATTCTCGACTACCCCGGCAAGCCCGAGGTCTCGCTCAACCAGAGCTTCTACCCCATCCTGTGGGCCAACGGCGGCTCGGTGTTCTCCCCCGACGGCAAGAGCATGACCGTCAACAACCAGCAGGGCATCGACAGCCTGCAGCTCCTGCTCGACCTGAAGGCGGTCGGCGGCCTGCCCGAGAACACCGCCAGCAAGAGCAACGACATCGAGGGCAGCCCGCTCGCCGCCGGCAAGACCGCGATGTACCACGCGGCCACGGCACTCAACGCCGAGCAGCTCGGCGCCGCCATCGGCGCGGAGAACCTGGGCATCGGCCTGCCGCTGGAAGGCACCAAGCGGGTCGCGTTCGGCATCCCGGGCGGCCTGGTCCTGGCCAAGCACTCCGAGAACAAGGACGCGGCCAAGAAGTTCGCCACCTACGTCGCCTCTCCCGAGGTGGCAGCGCCGCTGGCCAAGGAGTCGGGCTTCTTCTCCGCGCGTACCGACGTGACGATCCCCGACCAGTCGGCGACCTCCAAGGAGTTCGCCAAGTCGCTGCAGTACGCCTACCCCGGCGACGCCCACCCCAAGGCCCGCCAGGTCATGGCGATGATCTCGGCCCACATCCAGGCGGCGCTGATCGGCAAGGAGGACGCCAAGACAGCCCTCGACGCCGCCGCCAAGGAGGGCAACGAGCTGCTGGCCACCGGCGGCTGACATAATCCGGGCCTCCCCCAGGGGAGGCCCGTCTTCTCGGAAAGGTGTGAGACCCGGTGCGCCATCGCCTGCGTGATCCGGTCACGGGACTGCTGTTCGTCCTCCCGATGCTCGTGCTGTTCCTGATCTTCAAGATCTTCCCCACGCTCGGGGCGGCGGGCATGAGCCTGACGAACTGGAACATCGGCGGCGAGTGGAGCTTCGTCGGCGCCGACAACTACACGCGGCTCGTGAACGACGCGAACTTCTGGTCCAGCCTGCGGGCCACGCTGGTGTACACCGCCATCTACGTGCCGCTGGTCATGGTCGTCTCGCTCGGCACCGCGCTGCTGCTCAACTCGATCGTCTTCCTGCGCGGGCTGTTCCGCGGCATGCTCTTCCTGCCGTACGTGACCAGCTTCGTCTTCGCCGGCATCATCTGGCGCTGGATCTACGAGTTCGACGGCCTGATCAACGGCCTGCTGGCCAAGCTGGACCTGGCGCCCGTCGGCTTCATGGAACGAGCTGAGCTGGTGCTGCCCGCCCTGGCCCTCGTCTCCTGCTGGAAGGGCTTCGGCTACTCGATGCTCATCCTGCTGGCCGGGCTGAAGGCCATCCCCGGCTCGTACCTGGAGGCCGCCAAGGTCGACGGCGCCGGCCCCTGGCAGCGCTTCCGCGGCATCACGCTGCCCCTCCTCAAGCCCGCGCTCTTCTTCGTGCTGGTGATCGAGACGATCGCCTCGTTCCAGGTCTTCGACACGATCTACGTGATGACCGGCGGCGGGCCCGCCAAGGCCAGCTACACCCTCATCTACGGCATCTTCGAACGCGGCTTCAGATTCTGGGAGTTCGGCTACGCGGCCACCTGGGGGATGGTGCTCTTCGCCGTCGTGCTGATCATCTCGCTGATCCAGCGCCGCTTCGTCGGCAAGGAGAACACCTGATGACGATGACGGCCACGCGCCCCGCCGCCACCCGGGCCCGGCCGGCTGCAACGCCACGCCGCCACGGCAAGAGGTGGGCGCTCTACGCGCTGCTCTCGGTCATCTCGCTGCTGACCCTGGGCCCGTTCATCGCGATGCTCGTCGTGGCGCTCTCGCCCAGGGGCGAGCCGACCGTGCCCGCGCAATGGCCCGACTCGCTCACCTTCGACAACATCACGCAGGTGCTGAGCGCCTCCGGGTTCGCCGAGTGGACGCTCAACTCGCTGATCTACTCGGCCGTCTCCGTGGTGATCATCCTGCTCACCGCGTCGATGGCCGGCTACGCGTTCGCCAAGAAACGGTTTCCCGGACGCGACACCATGTTGTGGACGTTCCTCGCCACGATGATGGTGCCGTTCCAGGCCACGCTCATCCCGCTGTACGTGCTCGTCTCCGACCTCGGCGGCGCCGACACCTTCTGGGGGCTGATCGTCCCGACGCTGGCCAACTCGCAGGCGGTCTTCCTGATGCGCCAGTTCATCCTGGGCCTGCCGGACGAGCTGTTCGACGCGGCCAAGGTGGACGGCGCCTCGGAGTTGCGCGTGTACTGGACGATCGTGGTGCCGCTGACCAAACCCATCCTGGCCACCCTGGGCGTGTTCGTCTTCCTGTGGCACTGGAACGACTTCCTGTGGCCCCTGGTGATCTCGCAGAGCGACGCCACGCGGACGCTGACGGTCGGGCTGACGGTGCTGAAGACGGAGGAGCTGCAGTGGTCGATGCTGATGTCCTCCGCGGCCATCTCGGCGGTGCCGTGCCTGCTGGTCTTCTTCCTGTTGCAGCGTTATCTGGTCAACAGCATCGCGATGACCGGGCTGAAGTGACCGGCTCCCCGCCCCGGAGTTGAACGGCCTAGGCTTGTGGCCCGGAATGTCCGGTGAGGGGAGCCATGATGAGCACGCCGATCGACGCGCGGGCCGCCCGGCTGCGGGACCGCCTGCGCGGGGGATTGGTCGCCGCCGCGTTGACGCCGATGACCCGGGCGGGCGAGGTGGACCTCGACCTCGCGGAGGCGTACTTCCGCCGCCTGGTCGCCTCGGGTGCCGACGCGCTGGCCGTCCTCGCCCACACCGGCCGCGGCCCGTTCCTGCCTCCGGACGTCCGGGCCGGCGTCATCGCCCGCGCCCGCCGCGTGGGCGTCCCGGTCATCGTCGGCATCGGCGCGGTGGCGGATGCGGGGATGGCGGCCGACCTGGGAGCCGACGGAGTGCTGGTGTTCCCGGCGCCGGGGGATCGGGTGGCGCTGCACGAGGAGGTGTGGGCGGCCGCCGGGCTGCCGATGATCGCCTTCGACCTGTACACGGACCCGTGCCCGCCCGCCACCCTGCGGCGGATCCTGCGCCTGCCCGGGGTCGCCGGGCTCAAGGCGGCGTTGTTGTCGGACGCGATGGCCTGCCAGGAGACGATCGCCCTCACCCGCGAAGCCGGCAGGCTGGCCGTCACCGGAGAGGACCGCATGTTCGGCCCCTCGCTCCTGTGGGGCGCCGAGGCCGCGCTGGTGGGCATCGCGGCCGCGTCGGTGGAGACGACGGCGGCCGTGATGCGCGCGTTCGAGGCCGATGACCTGCGGACGTTCGAGAAGGCGTCCGCGCGACTGGACCGGCTGGCGGCGGCCACGTTCACGGCGCCGATGGAGGGGTACGTCCAGCGCATGTTCTGGCTGGCCGCCGCGGAGGGGCTCATCCCCGACTCGCACGCCCAAGACCCGTACGGCCCGGCCCTGCCGGAGGGTGAACGGGCCGGGGTCCTGGGCGCCGCCTCGTAACGTCAGATGGCGATGCGGATGAGGTTGCGGCCCTTGAGAGCGTAGAGGGCCTCGCGCGAGGGGTCGATGTTCAGCCGGGAGCCGCCGCCGAACCAGTCGCTCGCCAGCCCCTCCACGAGCTTGCGAGACGTGAAGCCCACCAGGTCGATCTTGTAGACGGCGTCCTCGTCGCTGGTGTACGCGTGTGACCCGGCCAGCACCAGGTCGCCGCCCCGGTCACAGACCTTCAGCGTGCGGGTGACCGCGCGCCGGCGCAGGTCGTACTCGAACAGGACACCGCCGTCGGTGATCCCGTACAGGGCGAGCGGTGTGTGCTTCAGGCTCGTGACGGCCTTCGCGCCGGCCACCGGCTCGATCTCCCACCGCACCTGCCGGGTACGCAGGTCGAAGGCCGCCAGCCTGGCCGTGGACGTGACGGGCGGCGCCCCGAGGCCCTCCTGCGTGCTGGTGCCGAGGTAGACGGTGCCCAGCAGGGCGGTCAGCGAGAACACGGTCTGGC
Source organism: Nonomuraea sp. 3N208 (assembly GCF_052245935.1). Lineage (NCBI taxonomy): Bacteria > Bacillati > Actinomycetota > Actinomycetes > Streptosporangiales > Streptosporangiaceae > Nonomuraea > Nonomuraea sp. 3N208. Next base: position 10,746 of record NZ_JBQQBR010000022.1, read on the forward strand.
GCTCGACGACCGGGCGGTAGGTGTCGAGCTCGCCGGTTCGCGGGTCGTACACGTCGAGCGCGCCGTTCTGGTGTCCCGGCTCCGGCTGGGTGGACATCACGATCAGCCCGGTCAGCTTGTCGTGGCACAGGTCCTTCGGCCGGTCCTGGTTGTGGCCGGTACGGAAGAGCAGCTTGGCCTCGGGGTCGCCGGCGCGGTGGGAGTAGAGGGCGGCCTGCGTGTAGATGCCGAGGTAGGTGGTGTCCTTGGCGGTCATGATGGTCTTGGGCTCACCGCCGATGGGCAGCCGGGTCACCTGGCGGGTGGCCAGGTCGTGGATGTCGCAGCCACCTTTGCCGCCGACGTAGACGCGCTCGCCGTCACAGTGCACCGACATCGGCTCCTCCGGGGCGGCCCGGAAGCCCTTCTGCACGTGGCTGACGTAATCGATCGCGCCGGTGGCCGGGTCGTAGACGAAGACGCCGGGGTCCTGGATGCCGTAGATCTTTCCCTGGTGCTCCAGGATGCGGACGGTGGCCGCCTCCGGGAACGGCACGCCGAGCACCTCGTACGTGCCGGTCGCGATCTGGTAGCGGTAGAGGGTCCCGGAGGGGCGGCCGGCGAAGTAGACCCAGCCGTCGTGGATCAGCACCGAGACGACGTACTTCTCGCCGGGGGCGGTGGCCTTCACCACCTTGTACGCGGCCGGGTTCGCCTTCTCCAGCACGAGCAGCTCCGCCAGCGAGTTCATCCCGCCCGCCACGTGCGTGTCGCTGATCGACATGCTCGACACCCAGTCGCGGTCGGCCACCTCGGCGGGCAGCAGCTCGCGCTTCTCCCCGCTCTGCCGGTCGATCGCGATGAGGTGGGCGTTCGCGCCGACGCCGGCGTAGACGTGCGTGGCGTCCGCCTGGATGCTGCGGACGTACGCCTCGCCCGGGGCGGGCTGGCCCAGGTCGCGGCTGACGCCGGTGGCCGGGTCGTACTCCACCACGCGTCCGGGCTGCGACATGCCCAGGTAGACCTTGCCGTCGGGCGAGGCCGCCATCGTCCAGATGTACGGGTCCGGGTATGCGGCGAGCTTGGTCGTGGTGCCCGTGAGCGTGTCGATCTTGTAGAGGTCCGAGCGGGAGTGGGTGCCGACGTAGACGTCGGTGCCCGTCTTGCACATCGCCCAGATGCCCACTCCGGTGGGGATCTCGAAGTGGGCCGTGACCTTGTCCTGGCCCAGGTCCCAGGCGCCCACGACGTTGGGCGCCAGGCCGCGCGAGCCCATGTAGAGCACGTCGCCGACGAACTCGGCGTTGCCCAGAGGGCTGGCGACGCTGGCCGGGCCGAGGTCGGTGATCGTGCCTTCCGGCTCGCGGGTGGCGGCGTGGGCGGGGGCGGTCGGGAGCGTCGCCGCGGCGGCGGAGGCGGCTGCGGCTTGGAGGAAACGGCGGCGGGGGATCATGCGCGGGTCACTCCTCATGAAGACTGGCCGCACGGTATAACGGCCTAGGCCGTAATGTCTAGATCGAAAAGTTCGGCGGCGTTCCGCCACGCGACCCGCTCGGCCGTCTCCGCATCCAGACCGGCCGCCGCCACCGCGCCGAACGCCGAGGCCGGGTCGATGAGGGTCGCGTCCGTGCCGAAGAGCAGCCGCGTGCGGTCCACAGCGGCCGCCACCTGCGCGATACGGCCGGTGGGGGCGTGGGAGTAGCAGGGCTCCAGGTAGAGGCGGTCGCAGGCGTTCGCGGCCTCGATGGCGTGGGCGAAGCCGTCGGCGCCCATGTGCCCCGCGATGACCCGCAGGCCGGGCGTGTCGAGGCAGGTCTGGGCCAGGTCCAGCACCGTGGCGCCCCAGGTGTGGACCAGCGCGGGCACTCCCGCCTCCGCGACCATGGCCAGCGCCTCCCGCGTCTGCGGCGAGGAGGCGGGCGACCGCGTGTAGTCAGTGTGGATCTTCACGCCGACGAACTTGCCGGTGGGCAGGTATTCGCGCAGGTCCCGCCCGGCGTCGGCCGGTCTGCGGGGGTTGATGGTGACATATCCGAGGTGGCGGTCCTGGGTGTCCAGCCACGCGGCCAGGGCCCGGTTACCCGCCGGGGCGTCGTAGATGACGGCTTCGGTGGCCGAGACGATCGACAGGTCGATGCCGAAGCGGTCCATAGCGGTCAGGTTGGCTCCGGCCACGTCCATGGTGAAGAACCACGGGCCCCAGTGAGCGTGCACGTCGATGATCATCCGAGCAGCCTCCTCGCGTTGCCGCCCGCCACGGCGGCGATCTCGTCCGGCTTCAGGCCGCTGGTCGCCAGGCGCAGCAGGGGGACGACGGGCTCGTAGTGGGGAGTGCGGGAGCCGTACAGGAGCCGGTCCGCCGGTACGGTCTCCAGCGCGTCGGGGGAGTTGAGCAGGCGGGTCGAGGTGTGGAAGCCGGGCTCGTCGGCGGCGACCACGAGGAAGTCGCCCAGGTGGTAGAAGTGCGTGTCGAGGAAGACGACCTTGGCGTCCAGGCCGGAGAACGGCTGCCAGAACCGCCGCACGTCCCCGCCGGTCAGCACGACGAGGCCGAGCCCGGCCGCCTTCCTGGCGACGTGGCGGACCGAGGGGAAGCCCGCCTCGACTCCCTGCTCGTCGGGGAAGAGCCTGATGGCCCGCACGCCCACCCCGGCGAGCCGGTCGATCTCCCGTACGGCGCCGATGGGGTCGCGCAGATCCACGGTCCCCACCGGGACGACCGCCGTGTCCAGAGCCAGGACCTCGTCGTTCCCGGAGCGCATGTCGAACAGCGCGGCACGCAGGGACGCGACCGCGCCCGCCCGGATGCGGTGCGCGGCGAGGGCGTCCAGCACCGCCCCGGGTGTGCCCGGCGGGCCGTCGCGGTCGGGATAGGCTCCGACCAGGACATCCACGTCGAGGGTCACCTCGAGCTCGCCGACCAGCCTGCTCGCGTCGAACGCCGTCACAACCGCCTCCATTGACTTATCAAGCTCAGCACATTACGGTCTGGGCCAAAATTGGGCAACATGCTCTTGTGGAGGTGCGGCCATGCCGCGTAAGTCCCTCGCGGTGTCCGCGGCCCTGGCCGCCACCCTGCTCTTAGCGGTGCTCCCGGCCCAGGCGGCCACTCCACGAGAGGCGCCCTCGTGTGCCGGGCCGCGGGTGGAGACGTTCGGCCCGGCGTCGGTGACCGGCGCCATCGTGGGCGCCGCGGTCCACGAAGGCAAGGCCTACGTCGTCACGCGCGGCCAGAAGCCGCCCGTCCTGGCCGAGATCGACCTGGCCACCCGGAAGGTCGTCAGGAGCGTGCGCCTGCCCGACGGCCCGGCGACCGGGGAGCCCGAGGGCGGCTGGGCCACGGCCGTGTCGGGCGGCAAGGTCTACGTCGGCACCTACCCCGTTCCCGACCTCTACAGCTTCGACCCGGCCACCGGCGACGTCGCGCACCTGGCCTCCTTCGGCAGGAACGGCGGCTACATCTGGGCCCTCGCCGCGGCCCCGGACGGAACACTCTACGCGGGCACCTACCCCGACGGCCGGGTCAAGGAGTACGTCCCCGCCACCGGCGCGGTCCGCGACTTCGGGGTGCTGGCCACCGGCGAGCGCTACGTCAGGGCCATCGCCGCCGACGCCCAGAACGTCTACGCGGGCCTGCTCGACAAGGGCAAGCTCGTCGCGATCAACCGGGCGACCGGCGCCGTCAAGGAGCTGGCCCAGGGGACGACGGGCATCGGGGTCCTCGCCGAGCACGGCGACCGGATCTTCGCGGTGAGCGGTCCGAGCCTCATCGACGTACGCAAGGACGGCACCGACGCCCGGAAGGTCGCCATCCCCCCGGGCAGCAGCCTCGACGCGCTCACCGTGGCCGCCGACGGCACGGTGTACGGCACCACGCGCCCCGACGGCGCCGTCCACCGCTACCGCACCGGCGACGGCGCGCTCACCAAGGTCGCCGACTCGCCGTCGCGGGAGGACGAGACCAGGCGGCTCGCCTTGACCGGCGACGACACCCTGGTCGGTTTCCCCGGCAGCGGCGGCATGTGGTCGCTGGACCTGCGGACCGGCCGGTCGGAGTTCACCGACCTGATCGAGGCCGGCCTGCCGAGCGGCCCCGAACGCCCGCAGAGCATGCTGCTGGTGCCCGGCCGCGCCGTCTACGTCGGCGGCCACTTCTTCATGGACGTACGCGACCTGCGTACCGGAAAGCAGCGCAGGTTCCGCGTCCCCGGCGAGCCGAAGGACCTCGTGCGGCGCGGCAACAAGATCTACGCCGCCATCTACCCCAGCGGGAAAATCATCTCCATCGACCTCCGCACCGACGAGGTCCGCAGCCTCGGCTCTCTGGGGCACGACCAGCAGCGCCCGTGGGACATCGAGTACGACCCGGTGACCGACAAGCTGCTGGTCGCCTCCGCCCCGCTGGGTGGCAAGCTCGAGGGCGCCCTGTCGATCGTGGACCCCGACACCGGCGAGATCGACGTCTACAAGGGCGTCATCCCCGGCCAAAGCCTGATGAGCCTGTCGCTGGACGCCCGCAACGGCATCGTCTACCTGGGCGGCGACGTGCTCGGCGGCGGCGGTGTCACGCCGGTCAAGACCTCGGCGTCCGTCGCGGCCTTCGACCTCCGGTCCCGCACCGTGTTGTGGCAGGTGGACCCGGTCGCCAACTTCCGCACCTTCCAGGACATCACGGTGCACGGCGGCCTCCTCTACGGCGTGTACAAGCGCGACTCCGGCGCCTGGATCGCTCTGGACCTGGCCACCAGGACGGTCAAGCACCAGGGCACGCTGTCCGGGTACGGCGAGCTGACCACCCACCGCGGCAGGGTGTTCGTCAGCACGTTCTTCGGCGGCGGCAACGCCTACGAGCTGAGCGACACGGCCACGCACGTGGCCACGGGCCTCGGCGACGACTGGTACACCAACCCGCAGCTCCACTTCGAGCCCGGCTCCTGGAAGGCCTGGGCCCTGAGCGGCCGGCACCTGGCCAGAATCGACCTCGACCCGAGCTGCCCGCTCCTGACCGTCACCCCACCCCAGAGCTGATGGCGGATCTCGTCGTGGACGCCCACCGGCTCATCGGCCCCGTACCCTTCGACGACCTGCCGGAGGACCCGCGGCCGGAGATGGACCGGCTGGGCATCCACCAGGCCTACGTGACCCACACCCTCGCCCTCTACTCCGACGTCCGTGCCGGGAACGAGGCGCTGCTCGACCTCGACGATCCCCGGCTCGTCCCGGTGCCCGTGCTGCTGCCCGAGTCCTTCGAGCGGGTGCCGGACTGGGACGTGCCCTTGGTCAGGCTCTGCCCGGCCCGGCACCGCTTCGAGCTGACCGGGCCGACCGCCCTGCGCTGGCTGGCCGCGCTCGGCGTCACGGCGGCCGTCGACCTCGACGAGACCTCGCCCGGGCAACTGCTCGCCCTCGCCAGGGAACTGCCCGAGCAGCGCATCCTGCTGCTGAACCCCGGCTACCGGCGGCTGCGCGCGATCGGCGAGCTCATGGCCGCGATCCCGAACCTGTGGCTGGAGATCGGCACCGTCAACACCCAGCGCGGCGTCGAGTGGCTGGCCGGGCACTTCGGCGCCGAACGGCTGGTGTTCGGCACCGGCGCCCCCGTCATGGACGACTGCGGCCCCCGCTTCCTCCTCGACCACCTGGACCTGCCGGAAGCCGACATCGCCGTGATCGCGTCGGGAGGTAGCCTGCTGTGATCCTCGACGCGCACGGCCACCTCGGCCCCTGGCCCGACTTCCTCATCCCCGACCAGTCGGCCGACGGCATGGTCGCCCTGATGGACCGCCTCGGCATCGACGCGATCGGCATCAGCCATCTGCTCGCCGTCGGCCCCAGCGCCGAGGAAGGCAACCGGCTGGCGTTCGCCGCCGCCGAGCGGCATCCCGGCCGGTTCGGCGTGTGGCAGGTCTACAACCCCCACCAGCGCAACCGGCTCACCGATCAGGGCGTCTGGGGCGTCAAGATCCACCCGGACGTGCACCAGTGCCCCCTCGACGACCGCCGCTACGACCCCGTCTGGGAGCTGGGCCTCCCCGTGCTCGCCCACGGTCAGACCGGCTCGCCGTGGAGTGATCCCGAGCGGTTCGTCACCGTGACGCGGCGGCACGCCGGCGTGCCGCTGCTGCTCGGACACGCCGGGCTCTGGCCGTACGGCTTCGCCCGCGCCGCCGAGCTGATCCGCGAGCACCCGAACGTCTACCTCGAGATCTGCGGCTCCAAGATGACCGGACGATGGATCGCCCGCCTCGCCGCCCAGATCGGCGCCGACCGCGTCGTCTACGGCTCCGATTCCTGCTTCCTCGACCTGCGGATCGGCTTCGGCCGGGTCGCTCTCGCCCCGCTCGACGACGCCGACCGAGCCCTCATCCAGGGCGGCAACCTCGCCCGCGTACTGGGCATGACCCGCTCCATCGACGGCGGCACCACGGAAGGACACCTCGCATGACACTCAACGCCGGCCGCCGGATGTCGCTCGCCCTCAACGGCGGCACTCCTGTACGCACCGCCCCCTGGCCGTCGTGGCCGCCGCCGCTGGACGAGGCCCAGCGCGAGCTCGTCACCGCCGTGCTGGAGAGCGGCCGCTGGGGCGCCACCCAGGGCGGCTCGGCCTGTGCGGACCTGACCGCCGCGTTCGCGCGCCGCTCCGGCGTCGAGTACGGCGTCGCCGTCGGCAACGCCACACTCGGCCTGTTCGCCGCACTGCGCGGCCTGGGCGTCGGGCCCGGCGATGAGGTGATCGTCCCGGCGTACACGTTCGTCGCCTCCGCCACGGCCGTCCTGCTCGCCGGCGCCACCCCGGTGATCGCCGACGTCGACCCCATCGACCTCCACCTGTCCACGCCCGCGGCGGAAGCGGCCGTCACCCCCCGCACGGCTGCGATCATGCCGGTACACCTCGCCGGCAGCCCCGCGGACATGGACGCCATCAACGCGGTCGCCGCACGGCACGGCCTGGCCGTCGTCGAGGACGCGGCCCAAGCGCACGGCGCCACGTACCGCGGCCGCCCCGTCGGCGGGCTCGGCGACGCCGGCGTCTACAGCTTCCAGGCCAGCAAGGCCATGACGGCGGGGGAGGGCGGTCTGATCGTCTGCCGCGACAAGGCCGTCCACGAGGCCGTCTGGTCGGCCTGCAACGTGGGCCGCACGCTGGACGGCTCCTGGTACGGCCATCCCAGCGTCGGCTGGAACCTGCGCCTGACCGAAATCCAGGCCGCGCTCCTGCTGCCCTGGCTGGACCGGCTGGATGAGGAGATCGACCGCAGGAACACCTTCGCCGCGGCCGTCGAACGAGAGCTGGCCGCGATCCCGATGCCCGTGGTGACGGTGGTCCCGCAGCCGCCGGGCACCACGCGCGACTCGCGGCACCTGCTCATGCTGCGCCTCCACGTGCCGTTCGATCGGTCGTTCCTGCTGGCGGCCATGGCGGCGGAAGGGGTGCCCCTCGACGGCGGCTATCCGCCGCTCGGCACGATGCCGGCGCTGACCGAGGCCGGCGCCCGCGCGGAACCCTGCCCGGCCGCCGAGGCCGCCTCCCGCGAGGTGCTCTGGGTCCGCCAGCAGATGCTCATGGACGACCCCGCCGGCGCCACCCACATCGCCCAGGCCCTGGCGAAGGTCCTCGCCTCATAAGCGCTCGACCGGCAGTTCGCCGAGAAGGTCGTCTCGCTGACAGGCGTCGGCGAGCGCGTCCCCACGGTGCCCTGGAAGCTTGTTCTGTTCTGCGGACAAATACGCGGAAATTCAGCCCTTGCCGGCGGCGTTCACGATGCGAGTCGTGGAGCGCCCCGGGATGGCCTGCATCTCCCAGCACTCCGCCCCCAGAATCGCCGCCGCGGCCGCGCGGGCGCCCGCATGCGGGTCCCCGGCCGTGTGCGCCAGGGCGGCCGGGCGCATCGGGGCGAGCAGGTCGATGTAGTCCTCAGGACCGTGAGCTTCGGGCGGGCCGGTCACGATGAAGACGCCGCTGACGAAGCGGAGCGCGGCCAGGACCTCGGCGCGCTCCGCCGCTGGGTTGAACGGGCGGCTCGGGCCCTTCCAGGCGCGTACCCGGGGATCGTCCTCGACGCCGACCAGCAGCGGCAGGCCGCGGGCGGCCACTGCGCCCAGGTAACGCACGTGGCCCACGTGCAGGATGTCGAAGACCCCGGTCACGACCGCCGCCCCCGGCCTGTCGTACGGCTGCACCCAGACCGCCTCCAGGCTGCTCACGCGACCTCCTCCGCTGCCCCTCGGGCCTCGACGACGGCTCCCCACGGGCCTAGACGACTCGTCGATCGCAGCGTACTCGGTCGGCGCAGGCGGTCGTGCAGGCGACCTTGGGAAAGGGCATTCCTACCTTTTCGCAATAACTCCTAGCCGCCACCGGCGCGTCCCATAACGCAGCTTGGAGTTAGGGGCCCGACTATGGGGGAGGTCGCCGTGGCACCGGAATTCCACCGTGTCAACGGGGGTGATCCGCTCGGCTCGCGCGATCTCACGGTCCGCTTGCCGGGGATTCCGTCCCAGGTGTCCACGGCCAGGGGGATCGTGACGGCCGCGCTCGGGCGCGATCATCCGCTCTATGACGACGTCGTGCTGCTCACCAGCGAGCTGGCCACCAACGCGATCCTGCACACCAGATCCGGCGCCGGCGGCTCCTTCACGGTGGCCGTGACCAGCTCGGAGTCGGCGGTACGGGTCTGCGTGTCGGACGCGGGCTCCGACGGGCCGCCCTGCGTGTGCCGTACCAGCACGCAGGCCACGAGCGGGCGCGGCCTGCCGCTGATCGAGGCGATCAGCCACCGCTGGGGGTTCACGCGGGAGAGCGGCTCGACGACGGTGTGGTTCGAACTGCTGCAGGCCAGGATGCCTGCCGGGGTGCCCGCCTAGACATCCAGGCGGCACAGGCCTTCAGCGAGGGCCTTTGTGGTGAGGCGGGTGCGGCTGTCGCAGCGCAGCTTGGCGAAGATGTGCTCCAGGTGCGTGGTGACCGTGCGGACGCTGAGGACAAGCGCGGCGGCGATCTGGGGATTGGAGTCGCCGGCGGCCACCCTGGTCAGCACGTCGACCTCGCGGCCGGTCAGCTCGTACGGTAACGCGCACGGCCGCTCGGCGGCGACCGCGCCCTGCAGCGCCCCCTGGAACCCGACCCCCGCCCTGAGCAGCCGCAGCTCGTGCCAGCGCCCGTCGCCGTCCAGCCAGAGTCCGTGCCTGCTCAGCTCGCGCGAGTCGATGAACGCCCTGGCGTACGCGGCCATCGCCGGTTCGTTCCGCAACGCGGCCGACATCTTCCGTCCGGGGACCTCACGCCGGACGCCGAGCCGGTCGAAGGCGACCGCGTGGAAGTCGTGCGGCAGCCCCACCGGGTCGATCACACACCTGGTCAGGTCGGTGACGTGCGCCAGCATCGGGCTCACCGCCGCCACGAGGGCCCCGGTGAGGTACGGGAACGCCTCCCTGGACGCGAGGTGGAGCAGTCCCGTGTAACGGCCCTCGCGCAGGAACAGCGGCGCGGTCAGGCCGGCCCGCCAGCCGTAGGGGGCGAGGTGGCGGCGGAAATAACGCTCGGTGTCCGGATCGGGCATGGAGACGGGCGCTCGGGTGGCCAAGGCCCTGCGGTACGCCTCCAGCCCGGCGTATTCCTCGGCGGCGTCCCGGTCGATGCGCCGGTGCCCGTCGGAGACGACGCTGTGGTGCCGCCCGGTGGCGGGGTCGAACGCGACGAACTCGTACGCGTCCATCGAGACCACCCGGCGCAGCGCGGCCATCGCCCCGTGCGCGTCGCCGCCGCCCGCCACCTGGTAGCCGACCTCCGCGAACGACTGCAGCTGGCGGACGTCCAGGGTGATCTCGGCCACGGCGTCTTTTATATCATTTGCCAATCCTTGGGGTCTTCTTGAAACTTTTTTTCACAAGCGTCGGGATGTTACGGTGATGAGCATGCAGCGCGCCTTTGTCTTCGCCACGACGACGCCGGACCTCGTCCCGGCGCGCTGACTCCATGCTTCCCGGGCGAATGCCCGGGAGCCGGTCGTTCGCCCTTTCCTTGGAAAGGATCATCATGAACGACCACCGCAAGCTCGGCCGCGAACTGGGCATCTTCGACACCGACCCGATGATCGGCGCGGGCCTGCCGTATTGGCTGCCCGTCGGCGCGGCGATACGCAAGGCCATCGAGGATTACGTCCACGAGCTGGAGCGCCGCAGCGGCTACCAGCACGTCAATTCGCCTGTGCTCGGCAAACGCGAGTTGTATGAGCGGTCAGGCCATTGGGCGCACTACGCGGACGACATGTTCCCGCCCATGAACGTGGGCGGCGAGGAGTTCGTGCTGCGCCCCAGCCTGTGCCCGCACCACGCGCTCATCTACCGCTCGCGGCAGCGAAGTCATCGCGAGCTGCCGCTGCGTCTGGCCGAGCTGGGCGGCCAGTACCGCTCGGAGCTGTCCGGCGTCCTGGGCGGCCTGACCAGGGTCCGCTCCATCCAGCTCAACGACGGCCACGTGTTCTGCCCGCCGGAGCAGGCCGCCGCCGAGGTGTCGGCGTCGCTCGATCTGATCGAGGCCGCGCACGCGCAGCTCGGCATCCGGGCCGCGCGTTACCGGCTGTCGCTGCGCGGCGACGGCGGCAAGTACGTGGACGACCCGGAGATGTGGGCGGCCTCCGAGGCGATCCTGCGCGAGGTGCTCAAGGATCGCGGCCAGGCCTACGACGAGGAGCGCGGCGAAGGTGCCTTCTACGGGCCGAAGATCGACATCCAGATCGCCGACCCGGCAGGGCGGGAGACCACCCTGTCGACCGTCCAGGTGGACCTCTACATGCCCGAGCGCTTCGACCTGCGCTACGTCGGCGGCCACCGGCCCGCCATGGTGCACCGCAGCGTCGTCGGCGGCCTCGAGCGACTGGTCGCGCACCTCATCGAGGTGCACGGCGGAGCGTTCCCCGCGTGGCTGGCGCCTGTGCAGGCGGTGGTGCTGCCGCTGTCGGACGCCGAGCTGCCGGCCGCCGAGGACCTGCTGCGACGCTGCCTGGCCGCCGGGCTGCGGGCCGAGCTCGCGCCCGCCGACCGGGGCAGCCTCGGGGCCAGGATCAGGGCGCACCGGCTGGTGCCGTACCAGCTCGTGGTGGGGCCGCGCGAGGCGGCGAGCGGGCAGGCGGCGGTGCGGCTGCGCGACGGGAGCCAGGCGGGCGAGGTGCCCATCGAGCGTTTGGCCGCAGATTCGCGACCGTTCATCTGACGGGTCATCTGACGGGCTGGGAAATCAAATGGGTAACGGAGTCTTCCCTGATCGCGTAAGGGACTCGTAAAGTCCCTGCAAGCCGTGTCGGGGGAGGACGTCGTGACCGAGCTGAGCGATCGCGAGGCCGAGCTGGTCTCCGCCCATGAGCAGGAGCGCCCGGCGCGGCAACTGGGCGGGGCGCTTCGGCTCGGCGTATGGATCGTGGGCGGGTTGTTGTCGGTCTACTCGCTCGTGGTGGTGTTCCGGCCGGTCGAGGCGCTCGAACATCGGATGACATTCCTGGCGGTGGCGTTGCCGCTGGTGTTCCTGTGTTACCGCTCGGGGCTCTCGTCGTGGGTGAGCAGGCTGCGCCGCGAAGGCTTCCGATCGGTGCTGTCGTCGTGGGTGAGCAGGCTGCGCCGCGACCCCGCCAAGGTCGTTGCCGCCGACGAGGCCGGCCCGCCGGCCGGGGCCACGGTGGACGGGCGGCCGGTCCCGCCCCAGGGAGAAGGCGAGCCTGACCCGCTGGCCGGTGTGTCACGGGCGGTGGCTCATCCGGAGGGGACGAGACGCAGCGAGCGGCCCACCGTGGCCGACTGGCTGCTGGCCGCGGCCGCGCTGGCCGTGCTCGTCTATCCGCTGGCCGGCATCGACGCGTTCCGCGATCGCGGGTCGGGCGCGGCGCTGACGGACCTCGACATCATCGCGGGCCTGGTGCTGACGGTGCTGCTGCTGGAGGCGGTACGGCGGACCGTCGGCTGGGCGCTGACCATCATCTGCCTTATTTTCCTGATTTATGCCTACTACGGCTCATATCTGCCGATTGACTGGACGATCGGGCATCGCGGTTTCGACCTCGGCCAGATCGTGTCGCAGCTCTACACCGGCACCGAAGGCTTCTTCGGCGTGCCGATGCAGGTGGCAGCCAGTTACATCATCCTCTTCACGATCTACGGCGCCGTGCTCGATTTCTCGGGCGCGAGCCGCTTCTTCATCGACCTCAGCTTCGCCGCCTTCCGCAACTCCCGCTCCGCCCCGGGCCGTACCGTCACCATGGCGGGCTTCCTGCTCGGCACCGTCTCCGGCTCGGGCGTGGCGACCACGGTCAGCCTGGGCAGCGTGGCCTGGCCGGTGCTGCGCCGGGCCGGCTACCCGAAGGAGCCGGCGGGCGGCATCCTGGCGGCCGGCGGCATCGGCGCGATCCTGTCGCCGCCCACGCTCGGCGCCGCGGCGTTCATCATCGCCGAATACCTCAGGGTCAGCTACCTCGAGGTGCTCCTGTACGCGACGATCCCCACGATCCTGTACTACCTGGGCATCTTCCTGGCCATCGAGGTCGACTCGCGCCGCTTCGGCACTCACGCCGTGCAGGTGGACGCGCCCAAGGCGGGCAAGCTGCTGCTGCGCTTCGGCTACCACTTCAGCTCGCTCATCCTCATCATCGTGCTGATGGCGCTGGACCGGTCGGCGTTCCAGTCCGTGGTGATCGCCACGGCAGTCGCGTTCGCGCTGTCGTTCCTCGACCCCGCGCACCGGATGACCCCCAAGCGCGTCGGGCAGGCCCTGGCGAAGGGCACGCTGGAGGTCCTGCCGGTGACCGCCGTGTGTGCGGCGGCGGGCATCATCGTCGGCGTCATCACCCAGACCGGCCTCGGGCTCAACCTCAGCGCGATCATCGTGGACTTCGCCGCCGGCAACCTGATCCTCACCACGATCATGTCCGCCCTCGCGGTCATGCTGCTGGGCCTGGCCGTGCCGGTGACCGCGAGCTTCATCATCGCCGCCGTGATCATCGGTCCGGCGCTCACCACGCTCGGCGTGACGCAGGCCGAGGCGTACATGTTCGTCTTCTACTACGCGGTGCTGTCGGAGGTGAGCCCGCCCACCGCGCTGTCGGCGGTCGCGGCGGCCGCGATCACCGGCGGCAACACGTACCGGACGATGATGATGACCTGGCGGTACACGCTGCCCGCGTTCCTGGTGCCGTTCGCGTTCGTGCTGACGCCGAACGGCCAGGCCCTGCTCGGGCAGGGGCCGATCGGGACCGTGCTGTTGATGGCCGCCGTGTCGGCGGTCGCTGTGGCCGCGCTCGCGATGGCCACGGGCGGCCTGACCGGCGTGCCCGAACGGCTGCTCGCGGCGGCGGCCGCGGTGCTGCTGCTGTTCCTCGAACCCGTCCCCATCGTCGCGGGTCTGGCCGTACTGGCCGTGGCCACCGGCGTGCACCTCGTCAGAAGAAGCAGAAGGGACCCAGCGTGAAGCGGATCATTACGATAGTCGCCGCAGCAGCCCTCACCGTGGCGGGCTGTGGCGGCGGAGGCGCCGGCGGGTCGGGCAACCGGCTGTCGATCGCCACCGGCGGCACGACGGGCGTCTACTACGTGTACGGCGGCGGCCTGGCCAAGCAGTTGTCGGCGAACGTCGCCAACACCCAGGCCACCGCGTCGGTCACCTCGGCCTCGGTCGAGAACATCAAGCTGCTGGCCGGCGGCAAGGCCGACATCGGCTTCTCCCAGATGGACACGGCGGCCGACGCGGTCAACGGCAAGGACACCTTCACCGCCAAGCAGCCGATCAAGGCGATCGCCCGCATCTACGACAACTACGCGCACGTCGTGGCCGCCCCCGGCGTCGAGGCGACCAAGGTGGCCGACCTGAAGGGCAAGCGCGTCTCGCTCGGCCCGGCCAACTCCGGCACCCAGGTCGTGGCCCGGCGCATGCTGGAGGCGGCCGGCCTGAACCCCGACAGCGACATCACCAAGCAGCAGCTGTCGATCAACGAGTCGGTGCAGGCCGCCAAGGACGGCACCATCGACGCGTTCTTCTGGGTCGGCGGCCTGCCCACGGCCGGCATCACCGACCTGGCCACGAGCAAGCCGGACATGAAGATGCTCGACACGTCCGACGTCCTGGCGAAGATGCAGTCGACGTACGGGCAGCAGTACGTCTCCCTCGACGTCGACATGTCCGTCTACAAGCTGGACGGCACGGTCAAGACCGTCGGCATCGGCAACGTGCTGCTCGTGCCCGACAAGATGAGCGAGCAACTCGCGTACGACATCACCAAGACCCTGTTCGAGAAGAAGACCGAGTTGTCGGCCGTGCACCCGGAGGCCAAGAAGCTCGACGTGAAGCTCGGCCAGGAGGTGGCCCCGGTCGAGCTGCACCCGGGCGCCGCTCGCTACTTCAAGGAAAAGGCCTGATCAGGCTGCTGCTGGCGATCGTGGCGGTGATGGCGCTCGGCTCCGGCGGCGGCGCCGGGCGCCTCACCGTGAACGGCCTGCCCGTTTCCGGCGGCTTCCTGATCGGCTACGTGCATTCGATCTACAAGGCGCCGACGGCGGAGGTGTTCACCGTGGAGGGCCGTCGTTTCACCATGCGGGCGGTCGTATCGGAGAACGAAAGCGTGCTCGACTACTACGCGCTGGAGGGCGCCCGCAGCCGGACGCGGACGGGCGCCTGGCTGCTGCGCCTGGCCGAGCCGGCCACGTACGAGGAGCTGTCGCTGCTGACCACCTCGATCGGCCGGCGCACCCTCCTGGCCGGCGGCCGCTGCCTGCCGCTCTTCCCGGATGCCGGGGCGGCCGAGGTGCGGCTGGCGGTGGAACTGACGCTCGAGGCCAGAAGTGAGGCCTGCGGCGCGCCCTACAACCAGTCCCTCTTCTTGAACGCCGAGTAGAGCGCCACCGACGCCACCGCCACCGCCACCGTGGACATCCAGAAGCCCCAGGGCTCACCGGAGCCCGGGTACGGGACGTTCTGGCCGTAGAAACCGGTGATCATGGTGGGCACCGCGATGATCGCGGCCCAGCTGGTGACCCGCTTCATGATTTCGTTGAGCCGGAAGCCCTGCTGGGCGAGGCGGGTCTCGCGGACGTTCGCGAGCATGTCGCGGATCGACTCCAGCCACTCGGTCACGCGCAGCACGTGGTCGTAGACGTCCTGGTAGTACGGGACCATCACCGGGTCGGCGACGAGCGCCTGGTCGCGGCGGAGCAAGGTGCCGAGCACCTCGCGCATCGGTAAAGTGATCTTGCGAAGCCTGGCGGTGTTCTTCCGCAGCACGTACATCTCCTGCTGCAGGTGCCTGCCGTCGGGCACCTCGTCCTCGAACAGCGACTCCTCCAGCGCCTCGGCCTGCCCGTCGAGGTCCTGGACCAGGTCGAACTGGGCGTCGACGATGTAGTCCAGCAGGCCGTGCAGCAGGAAGCTCACCCCATGCCCGGCCAGGCGGGCATTGGCGTCCCAGCGCTTGACCACTTCGCGGATGTCGAAGTGGTCGCTCTCGCGGACGGTCACCAGGGCGTTGGCGGTGACGAAGACGTTCACCTCGACGGGGTCCAGCCGGTCGTCGTCGAAGTGCACGTGGTACGCGGTGATGAACAGGTGGTTGTCGTAAACGTCGACCTTCGGCCGCTGATGGTCGGACAGCACGTCCTCGACCGCCAGCTCGTGCAGCCCCAGCTCCTCCCCGATCATGCCGAGGTCTTCGGGGGTTGGCGAGCACAGGTCGAACCAGACGACGTTGTCTGGATCCTCTACATAGTCGGAGACGTCCTCGATGGGGAACCCTTCCTTCTCGAGGACGCCGTTTCTGTACAGACGTGTGTGCACTAGCCGAGTCTGGCAAATCGTCGAGCGTTCCGCACCGCGGCCCCTCCCAGGTCGTTGTTGAAGTACACGTAGACGTCCTCCCAGCCGGCCTCCCTCACCCGTTTGGCCCAGGTCCGCAGCGAGGTTTCGCCGTACTCGACGCCGGCCCGACCCTGGTGCATGCGCACGTAGCCCCAGTCCGCGGTGCGCCAGAGCGGGTTCTGCGGCCTGCCGAGCCGGTCCGCCCAGCACAGGGCGGCGCCGTGGGCGCACAGGACGTCGCGTACCTCGTCGGTCCACCAGGAGTCGTGCCGCGGCTCCACGGCCACCCGCACGTCACCCGGGAAGCACGCCAGGCACCTGTCGAGCCTGCCGGGCTCGGCCCTGAGCGTCGGCGGCAGTTGCAGCAGGATCGGGCCGAGCTTCTCCTTCAGCGCCGCGGCGGCTCCCATCAGCCGCTGGACCGGCTCCTCCGGGTCGTCCAGCCGCTTGATGTGAGTGAGGTACCTGCTGGCCTTGACCGCCATCAGGAACCCGGCAGGCGTGCGCTCCCGCCAGGCGGCGAACGTCTCCGGCTTGGGCAGCCGGTAGAAGGCGTTGTTGCTCTCGACCGTCGGGAACTCCCGCGCGTACGCCTCCAGCCAGAGCCGCTGCGGCAGGCCCGCCGAATACAGCACCCCCCGCCAGTCCTTGTACTGCCACCCCGAGGTGCCGACCAGCCATGCCATGCTTTACGCCTACCCTGACCTTCGCCGTGCAGTACTGTCACTATTCGTCAGCCGAGGAGGACAAACACGTCGATGGGCGCCAATCACGCGCACGGCACTGCCGTCCCCAGCTCGCGGCGCACGCTCGTGGCCACCCTGGCCGCGCTGGTGCCGCTGGCGATCATCACGCTGGCGGGCCTGCTGTGGCTCTGGCCGGACGGGCCGAACGACGCTGGCACGCCGCCGCAGTCCAGCGTGGAGCGCCTGACCGGCACGGTCACCGGCGTCACGCTCAAACCGTGCCCGGCCGTCGTGGAAGGCGCGCCCAAGCCGGACCCCGCCACCTGCGGGAACGCCACCGTCAAGGTCGGGGACGGCCCCGACGCCGGCAAGGACGTCGCGCTCCGCCTGCCCACCGGCCCCGGCGCGCAGCGTTTCGCCCCGGGCGACGACGTGATCCTGCTGCGCGACGCGGAGGGCGCCTACCAGATCTCCGATCACGACCGGGCGTTGCCGCTGTGGTTGTTCGGGGCGGCGTTCGCGCTGGCGGTGATCGCCTTCGGCCGCTGGCGCGGCGTGACCGCGCTCGTGGGGCTGGCGGTCACGTTCGTGCTCCTGCTGACGTTCGTCATCCCCGGCATCCTCGAGGGCAAGCCGCCCATGCTGGTGGCCATCGTCGGGTCGGCGGCGATCATGCTGGTCGTGCTCTACCTGACACACGGCTTCTCGCCGTCCACCTCGGTGGCTCTGCTGGGCACGCTGGCCAGCCTGGCGCTCACCGGCGTGCTGTCGTACGGGGCGCTGGGGTTCGCCGAGCTCAACGGCATCACCGACGACAGCTCGCTGATGCTGGACATGAGCGTGTCCATCGACACGCAGGGGCTGCTGCTGGCCGGGATCATCATCGGCGCGCTGGGGGTGCTCGACGACGTCACGGTCACGCAGGCCGTGACGGTGGCCGAGCTGGCGCGGGCCAACCCCTCCTACGGGTTCGCGCGCCTCTACCGGGCGGCCAGCCGCATCGGGCGGGCGCACATCGCGTCGGTGATCAACACGATCATCCTGGCGTACGCGGGGGCGTCGCTGCCGTTGCTGCTGCTGTTCAGCATCGGCTCGCAGCCCTTGGGGGACGTGCTCACGACGCCGGTGATCACGCAGGAGATCGTCCGCAGCGTGGTCGGCACGCTCGGACTCATCTCGGCCGTCCCCATCACCACCGCCCTGGCGGCCCTGACCGCCTCCCGCCAGGCCGCGCCGGAGTCTCCCCATGACGGGCGGTCCCGCCGTGACGGGCCTCCTCGCCCTGACGGGCACGAGGAGCTCTCCAGTCGCCGCGAAAGCCTCTCCAGCCGCCGTGACGGGCGCGAAAGCCTCTCCAGCCGCCGTGACAGGCGCGAAAGCCTCTCCAGCCGCCAGGAGGACGGGCCCGGGGATTTCTTCAGCCGCAGGGACGACGATGCGGACGACGACTTCTTCAGCCGCCAGGACGACGACGCTCGGGACGACTTCTTCTCAGACCCAGACGATCGCCGCGAGACCGGCTCGGACCGTCCCCGTGACACCCCCGTCCCGGAAGGCGGTTTCTTCACCCCGGCCACGCTCCGTCCCGGCCCTCCAGAGGGCCCGCCCGGGCATCCCGCCGGTGCCGGCACGCGTCCCGCCGAGCGCGCCCGGCAAGGCGATGCCGCCGACCGGCCGTCGCCGGCACGTCATCGCCGCCGGCCGGGCGCCTAGGGATAAGCTTCGGTGCTGCCGTCCACCCGCAGCTTCCGCCGCGCCCGTTCGTAGAACGTGGTGCCGACCCGGACCACCTTGGCCGCCCCCGGCCACGCGCTCACCGTGATCTGGTCGCCGGGGCACAGGTGCCTGACCACGGCCCCGTCCACCTCGACCGCCAGCCGCCCGCTCCTGGGCAACACCTCCAGCGTGACGTCCTCGTCCGCGGGCAGCACCAGGGCCCGGTTGAACGCCGAGTGCGCCGCGGCCGGCACGACCAGGATGGCCTCCACCCGGGGCGACACGATGGGCCCTCCGGCGGAGAAGCTGTAGGCGGTCGAGCCGGTGGAGGTCGCCACGATCACCGCGTCCGCGGCGTACCGGACGAAATCGCTGCCCGCCGGGGTGACGGACACGGCGGCCAGCCCTTCTCCGGGGATCCGTACGAGCGCGATGTCGTTGAAGGCGGTCACCTCCACGTCCCCGACCCGGCTCCTGATCGCCATGCGCGACTCAACCGTGTAGCGGTGCCCGTCGATGGCCGACAGCGTGTCCGCCAGCTCGTCCACGTCGATCTCCGCGAGGAACCCGAGCCGCCCCAGGTTGACCCCGAGTATGGGCGTCGGCCGCCCGGCGAGCAGCCGCATGGTGCGCAGCATCGTCCCGTCGCCGCCGAGCCCGACCAGCAGATCGGACCGCTCGACGAGGGCGATGGGGTCTACGGCCACGGCGGTGCAGTCGATCCGTCCCACTTCCTCGGGCAGCCCCAGCACCGTGGCACCCTTGCCCGCCGCCCAGCGCAGGATGGTGTCTATCGCCTTCTTGGAGTCGCGCTGCGGGTGCAACACCAGCCCGACCGTTCCGACCATGCCCATGAGGCCCACCTTACGACCAGCGCGCTGCGTATCTCCGGGACGGGACTCCGATAGCGTCACGTCCATGCGACTTTACGTCGGATGCGCGATGTGGACGCACGCGTCGTGGCAGGGGCGGTTGCTGCCCGGCTCGCTCCCGCCCGGTGAGCGCCTGCGCGCGTACGCGACCTGGTGCAACGCGGTGGAGGGCAACACGACGTTCTACGCGACGCCGACCAGGGCGACCGTGGAGTCATGGGCCGCTCAGACCGGCCCGGACTTCCGCTTCGTCATCAAACTCCCCAAGCCCATCACCCACGAGCACCGCCTGACCGGCACCGACGACCAGCTGCACGCCTTTCTGGAGGCCATGGAGCCGCTCGGCGCGCGGACGCATGCCCTGTGGGTGCAACTGCCGGGCTCGTTCGGCCCCGCCGACCTCGGCGCGCTGGCGGCTTTCCTGCGCCGCCTGCCTCGCTCGTTCCGGTGTGCGGTCGAGGTCCGGCACCGGGCGTTCTTCGAGGACGAGCGCTCCGAACGGCTCCTGGAGCGCGTCCTGGCCGCCGTCGACGCCGAATGGGTACCGTTCGACACCACCGTCCTGTTCGCCGACCGGCCGACCAGCGACGCCGAACGCGACGCGTGGACCAAGAAGCCACGGGTGCCGCGCCGCTCGCGGGCCCTGACCGGCCACCCGATCGTCCGCTATCTGGGACGGGACGCCACGGAGCGCACGGTGGAGGGCTGGCGGCCGTGGCTGGACATGGTCTGCGACTGGCTACGCGAAGGCCGTTCCCCGACTGTCTTCGTCCACACTCCCGACAACGCCGACGCGCTGACGCTGGCCCGTCGCTTCCACGACGAGGTACGGTCCCGCGTGCCGCAACTCGACCCGCTTCCCGACCCGATGCCGAACGAGCCGCTGACCCTCTTCTGAGTCCGCAGGGCTTCGGTCCCTAGCCGCAAGCGGTCAGGGTATCCGGCCCTGTGGGCGGCGGGCGGGCATGATCGCGTAATCTTCCGTGACATGACGGCCGAGATCGTGGCGAGACGTGTGACGGATCTGCTGGCGCCGCAGGTGCTGGTCATCGTTATGCCGCCCGTGGTCGGCCTGCTCGCGCAAGGGTGGAGCGGCGCGGCCTGGGGGCTTGTGGCCTCGGCGTGCTGCGGTGGCGTGCCGGCGGCGGTGATCGCGGTAGGGGTGCGGTCCGGGCGGCTCGACTCGCATCACATCGTGGACCGCTCCCGTCGCACCGGCCCCCTGCTCGCCGCCGTGGCGGCGGTGCTCCTCGCGCTCATGCTGCTGGCCGTGTTGGGGGCGCCGACGTTGCTCGTGGCGACTGTGACGGCGATGCTGGCGGCGCTGGCCGTGACCGTTCCCGTCACGTTGCGGTGGAAGATTTCCTTTCACGCCGCCGTGTCCGCGGGCACGGTCGTGGTGCTCGCCCACGTGCTGCCCGCCCTGCCGACCGCGATCGACGGCGGCGCCCTCGTCGGGCTGGTGTGCTGGGCCAGGGTGCGGCTCGCGCATCACACGTGGGCGCAGGTCCTCGCCGGAGCGGTGGTGGGCACCCTGACGACGTGGGGGACGCTGGCCGCGTTCGGGCTGGAATAGGCGCGTGGCCGCCGGGGTTGCCGCCTGCATGGATGCTGGGAACCGGGGCCGGGTACGCGTCGAGCGGACGGCCAAGCGCGTGAGGACCTACCTGGGCGGCCGGGTGGTGGCCGACACCACCTCCGCTCTCCTGGTGTGGGAAGTCCCGTACTACCCCACCTACTACTTCCCGCTCGCGGACGTGGACGAGGCCGCGCTCAAGGCGACCGGGACCACCAAGCACTCCCCGAGCAGGGGTGACGCCGTCGTCTACACCGTCACCTCCGGTACGTCGGAGGCCGCCGAGGCGGCGCTGGCGTACCCGGACTCGCCGCTGGAGGAGATCCGGGGTCATGTGCGGTTCGAGTGGGCCGCCATGGACGCCTGGTTCGAGGAGGACGAGCAGGTCTACTTCCACCCGCGCGACCCGTACACGCGGGTGGACATCCTGCCCAGTTCTCGGCACGTGCGGGTGGAGGTCGACGGGGTCACCGTGGCCGACTCCCGCGGCGCGCGCATCCTCTTCGAGACGGGGCTGCCCGCCCGCTACTACCTGCCGAAGCCGGACGTACGGCTCGACCTGCTCGAGCACACCGACACCGTCACCCACTGCCCGTACAAGGGGACGGCCGAGTACTGGTCGGTCAACGGCAAGGAGGACCTGGCCTGGTCGTACCGGACGCCGCTGCCGGAGAGCGAGCGGGTCGCCGGGCTGATCGCGTTCTACAACGAGAAGCTCGACATCTATGTGGACGGCGAGCTGCAGGAGCGGCCGAAGACCAAGTTCTCCTAGGCGGCGCTCCAGTGGGGGTCGCGGCCCAGGTAACGCAGGAGGGCCGCCACGTCGTCGTCGCCCTGCGCGGGGGCCAGGGCGACGGCGTACGCGCCCCAGGCACGCAGCGGCTCGACGATCTCCCTGGCGACCTTGAGGAGGGGGCGGGCCAGCTCGGGCGTGAGCGGCGACGGCCGGCCCGTCGCGAGGGCGATGTCCCAGGCGTGCACCGCGGCGTCCAGGCCGCACGCCGCCGAGCCGGACCACGGGGACATCTTGTGCGGCGGCACCGGCGTGGGCACTTCGGCGGCGCTCCTGTCGACGCCCGCCCACGCCCTGGCCGTGCGGGCCAGGGCGTCCTCCATGAACGACGACGGGTCCACCCCCTCGAGCACGCCCGAGGGGTCGAACGGGTTGAAGTCGGGGCCGGGCTCGCCGGTCAGCGCGGCGGCGAAGCCGATCTGATCGCCGACGGCGTGCTGGAAGACCTGGGCGACGGTCCAGCCCGCGCAGGGCGTGGGCAGGGACCAGCCGTCGGCGGGCACGGCGCGGACCGCCTTGCGCAGCGCTTCGTGTGAGGCGTCCAGGACGTCCCAACCGCTGGAGATCATGTCATTGCTCATCGGAGAGCCCCTTTCGTGGTGACTCTCACTCTATCAGAACGGAATGCTTTGTTCCATAGTTTGTCCGCGGTCACACCAGCAGGCGGGTGAGGACGCGCGTGCCGAACTCCAGGCCCTCCACCGGCACCCGCTCGTCCTTGCCGTGGAACATCCCGAAGTAGTCGAGGTCCGGCCGGAGCATGAGCGGCGCGAAACCGTACCCCTTGATGCCGATCCTGGTGAACGACTTGGCGTCTGTGCCACCGCTCATCACGTACGGCACCGGCCGGGCGAGCGGGTCTTCGGCCACCAGGGCCCCGGCCAGCTCGTCGAAGAACGCCGACGGGTACGGCGCCGCGGGTGCGTCCTCCAGGTTGACGAACTCGCGGGTGATCTTGGGCCCGAGCAGCTCGTCGATCGTCGAAAGGAACTCCTCCTGCAGCCCGGGCAGGTAACGCCCGTCCACGTGCGCCTCCGCCGTCGAAGGCACCACGTTGACCTTGTAGCCGGCCGCCAGCATGGTCGGGTTCGCCGAGTTGCGGATCTGGCTCTTGAACAGGCCGCCGAGCGGGCCGAGCCGGGCGGCCTCGGCGTCCAGCCGGTCCAGGTCGATCGGCTGGCCGGTGATCTCCGACAGGCTCTGGAGCAACGCCGCCACCGATGGCGTCAGGCGGACCGGCCACTGGTAGGAGGCCACCCGCGACAGTGCGTGCACCAGCGTGGCGACCGGATTGTCCACCGGGGGACGCGAGCCGTGCCCGGCCACGCCGTGCGCGGTGAGCTTCATCCAGGCGGTCCCGCGCTCGCCCACGGCGATCGGGTAGACCCGGTGGGCGCCGGAGGCCACGCTGAAGCCGCCGGACTCGCTGATCGCCTCGCTCACGCCGTCGAACAGCTCCCGGTGCTCGCTCACCGCGTGCCGCGAGCCGTAGTCGCCGGTCGCCTCCTCGTCGGCCAGGAACGCCAGCACCAGGTCCCGCTTGGGCCGCACGCCACGCGCCGCCAGGTCGAGCACGGTCGCGAGCGTCATCGCGCACGAGCCCTTCATGTCGACCGCGCCCCGGCCGTACACGCAGCCGTCCACGATCTCCCCGGAGAACGGGTGCATGCGCCACTCGACGGGATCGGCGGGCACCACGTCCAAGTGACCATGGATGAGGAGCGCGTCGGGGGAGTCGCCGTCGATCCTGGCCACGACCGTGGTCCGCCGCGGCGCCGACTCGAACACGACCGTGTCCAGGCCCGCGTCGACCAGCAGCGTGGCCACGTATTCCGCCGCCGGGCGCTCGCCCGACCCCGGATTGGTGGTGTCGAACCTGATCAGATCCGAGCAGATCTCGGCGACGCTCTTCACGCTCTCCCCTTCAATGTGAGCGGCGGCACCTCGGGCGTCTCCATGCCGAAGATCAGCCCGTAGAAGGCTAGCTCGGCCTCGAGCGCCGCGACGATGGTCTCTTCCCTGCGCCAGCCGTGCTGTTCGCCGGGGAAGGTCAACAGTGCCCACTCTTTGCCATGTTTGTCCAATTCGGCGGTGAACCGCTCGGCCTGCCCGACGTCCACGATCGCGTCCTCCAGACCGTGCATCATGAGGCACGGGCCCGACGCGCGGCCCGCGTTCAGCAGCGGCGAGCGCTCGATGTAGCGCAGCCGCGTCTCGGGCAACGGCCCCACCAGGCCGTCGAGGTAGCGGGATTCGAAGTCGTGCGTCTCGGCCGCCCAGCTCTCCGGGTCGGTGATGGCGTAGTGGGCCACCCCGCCCGCGAAGACGTCACTGTGCACGAGCGCCGCCACCGTGGTCCAGCCGCCGGCGCTGCCGCCTCGGATGGCGATCTTCGCGGCGTCGGCGCGGCCCAGCTCGACCAGGCCGCGGGCCACTCTGGCGCAGTCTCCCACGTCCACCACGCCCCACTGGTGGCGCAGCCGCTCCCGGTAGGCGCGGCCGTAGCCGGTCGAGCCGCCGTAGTTCACCACGGCGACGCCGATGCCGCGACTGGTGAAGTACGCGATCTCCAGGTCGAGCACCATCGGCAGGTGCATGGTCGGGCCGCCGTGCACGAAGATCACGTACGGGCCCGGGCCCTGGATCCCGGACGGCGGATAGAGGTGCGCGTGCACGCCCTCGATCGTCACGGCCTCCGGAGTGGGCAGCAGACCGCGGTCTGGCAGCGGTTTCCTGGCCGACACGACCTCGGGCGCGCCCCCGTCGAGATCGACGAGCGTGACCTCCATGGGCGTGTACGGCGTCGCCTGCACCGCCGCCGCCCTGCCGCCCGCCACCGACACGGTCGCGGACCAGTGGGTGGCCGTGCCGCCGATCTCCCGCAGGTCACCGGTGTCCGGGTCGAGCACGCCGAGGCGGCGGCCGTCGCCCGTGCCGTAGATCACGACCAGCCTGCCGTCCGCCGCGACGGCGAAGTACGTCAGGCCCGGCTTCCACGCCGCGTCGCCGAACTCCAGCTCCATCGGCGTCAGGTTGCGGCCGGGGGAGCCGTCCACGTGGACGAGGTGGATGTTCCACCAGCCGGTGGGGTCGGTCGCCGCGTACAGGGCGCCGTCGTCGCGCCACTCGGCCTGCGTCACCGACTCCCGCGGGCCGCCGGCCACTACGCGGTGCTCGCCTGCCGTGCCGTCCGCGCGCAGCGGGGCCACGCACAGCTCGGTGCCGTCCCAGGGCATGTTCGGGTGATCCCAGCCGATCCAAGCGACATATTGCCCGCCGGGCGAAATGCGCGGATTTATCAGGAAATGGTGGGCTTTTACGATCACCTTGACCGGCCCGCCGTCCAGCGGCACCGCCACCAGGTCCCGCACGTCGCCGGTCTCCCGTACGGCCCACACCTCGTCCCTGCCGGGAGGCAAGTAGAGGTCGGCATAGCGAGAGGGACCCTCAGGGGTGATCGGCAGGGGATTGGAGCCGCCGTCGAGCCGGTACAGGCGCTGGTCGGCCCAGTTCGTGAAGACCAGCCCGCCGCCCGGCAGCGGCCGCCAGGAGCGGCCGCCGTACTCGATCACCCGGTTACGCGCGTTCCACCCCTGGGGCAGCACGTCGGTACGGGAGCCGTCCGGCAGCCGGCGCACCACACACCGCCTGCCGCCCTCGTGCGGGCGCGGCTCGTCCCACCAGGCCTCGACCCCGGAAGGCGTGGCCACCGCCTCCACCCACAGAGGTCTGCCGTCGGTACGGGCCACGTCGATCGGTCGAATGCTCACAACAACTCACCAATTGCCGTCGGTACAGAGAGGAAGGGGATGCCCGGGCGGGTGCAGCACGTACGCGATGCCGCCGCTGCCCGAGCTCCTGAGCCACACGTTCTCGAACGCCGCCCGCGGATAGATCCGCCGGACCTCGTCGTCGCGTGGCGCGGCGGGATCGTTCACGACGACGTCGCCCCCCGCCGTGAAGCCGACCACGACCAGGATGTGCCCGTTGGTCGAGTAGCAGGAACCGGGCAGCTCATGCGCCTTGAACGACTGCGACGTGATCACCGGGATCCCGGCGCGGACGAACAGCTCCAGCTCCGCCGCCGACCGCAGCCGCGTCACGAACCCCGCCAGCCCGTACCGGCCCGCGTACGCCACGTTGAACGGCCAGTTCCCGGTGCCCTGGTAACTCTCGTCGTACGTCCCCATGGCCGCGTGATCCACGACCGGCGCCGGGTCGCCCGCCCCCACCCAGTCCAGCTCGGCGGGCTCAGGGCCGCGCCCCCAGAAGCCGAGCACCATGGCCACAGACGCCGGGCTGCACCAGTTCGCGCCGCCGCCGTCGAAGCGCGGATGGTGGCCCGCGTGCGCGTGCTGCGAATGCCGCGGCACCGCCAGCTCCACGGGCTCGGCCGCGACGGGATCGCTGGGCGTCACGGGCCGCTGCGGCAGGGCCGAGGCCATCACGCCCAGCCCGGTGACCAGGGCGCCCGCGCCGTGCCGGGTGACCCGCACCTGGTACGCCACCACCGGCCGCCTGGCCACGAACGTGTCCACCGCCACGTCCCCGTCCTCGTCGCCCTGCCCGGGCACCGACGTGCGCGGATCGCCGGGTTCGGACCAGCGCCCCATCACGTACCACTTGGTACGGGCCCCTGACGCGGCCCTGGCCCGAAGCGCGACCTCGATCCACGCACCCGGCGGGGTGCGCGCCGTCCACGAGGGCACGAGCTGGGTGGCGGGAAAGCCGATCTCGCGTTCCTCACTCGTCCACACGTCCTCAGGCGCGGCAGGCACGGCGAAGCGGGCGAAGGAGACACGGGCCAGATCGACGGTGAGCACCAGCCATATTGTGGTTTCGCACATCGTGTCGCACATCGGATGGTTTACGTACCGGGCGGATTGTGTCGGTGAAGATCTCTATGGTTCGGGCATGACTCAAGCGGTACAGGCATACTCCTACGCCGGGCCCTCCACGCTGGCCGACGGCAGACTCGGCCTCGCGACCTCGGGCGGCACGGCGTTATCCGGCCCGCGGAGCCACCCCAGATTCTTCAGCGGGCTGCTCTCCCAGGCCGCGCCTGCCGCGGCCGGGCTGCTGGCCGTGGCGGACGTGGCGCTCACCCGCTACCACCAGCCCCGCCCCGGCTGGACCCGCGACCCGGTGGTCACCTGCGACGGCGACCGGCTCAGGTTCGAGTCGTTCTCCGCCTGCGGTGGCGTCTACGCCCGGCTCGACGTGCTGGAGCTCGACGGCGACGTCCTCGACCGGGGCACCACCAACGTCGACGTCAACGGGCCGCTGCGCGAGGCCCTGGCCAGGGTCGGCGGCCGGGACCCGCTCCACCTGGGCGTCGGGCCCGACGAGCTGACGGTCACCACGCTCGACGGGGCGGTCGTGGAGAAGAAGGTGCCGCTGCCGGAGCGTTGGCTGCGCGGGTTCGCCGAGGTGCAGGTGATCGCGGCCGGGTTCGACCTGCGGGCCGAGCTGGCCGGGCCGCACGCCGTGCGGTTCCTGCGCTCGCTGCCGCGCGGCGCGCGCTCCACCGTCTGGGCCGTCCCAGGCGGCCGCGACCTGCGCGTCTCCTCCGGCCCTGCGCCCGGCGGCGTCTGCCTGTCGGGCACCGGGCGGGTGGCGACGCTGATGCCGCTGCTGCGCTTCGCCAAGAAACTGCGCGTGTACGGCCCGGCCGACGGCACCTCCAGCGCCTGGGAGCTGGAGCTGCCGGGGATGCGTTACACGCTGGCCGTCTCGCCCGAGCCGTGGCGCGGCTTCTCCGGCGAGGGCGCGGTCCTCGCCGACCTCGCCACCGACGAGGCGGCCGCAGACGCCGACGTGGTGGGCATGCTGCTCAACTTCGAGCCCACGGTCGAGCTGGGGCTGCTCGCCGACCGCTCCGGGCTGACGATCGAGCGGGTACGCACCGCGCTCACCCAGCTCGGCACCGCCGGCCGCGTCGGCTACGACCTGCACGAGGCGGCCCACTTCCACCGGGAGCTGCCGTACGACAGGGCGCAGGTGGCCCAGCTCAACCCCCGGCTGACGGCGGCCCGCGCGCTGGTGGAGTCGGGTGCCGTGCGACTGGCGGGCGACTCGGCCGAGGTGACGACCGACGGCGGGGTGCGGCGGGTGCGCATCCAGACCGGCGAGTGCACGTGCCCCTGGTGGTTCGACCACCGGGGATCGCGTGGACCGTGCAAGCACGTCCTGGCGGCCAGGATCGCGGCCAGAGTGGACGTCGAGGTGACCGTATGACCTCCGCCGAAACGCCGTGCTGATGCCGAGGATCCGGGCGGAGCCGGACGACGAGAGACGTTGGAGAGCGCCGCCGCGCGACGAGAGACGTTGGAGAGCGCCGCCGCGCTCGGAGCGCATCGGGAGGTGTGGCGGAGGTCGCCGCGCTCCGGGCGTCGAACAATGTCGTCCGCGAGGCGCGGCGCCTCCACACGTATCTGGCTTAGGGCCTGACCTAGAGGTACAGGCCCGTGGACTCGTCGCTCGCGACGGGAGTGATCGCGCGGCCGGAGCGGAGGGCGTAGAGCTCCGCGAGCGTCGCCCCCGACGCGCCCACGCCGTCGGACGTGCCGAGCCACGCGACGGCCTCGTCCCTGCTGAGCGGGCCGACCTCGAGCTGCGCCAGGCAGCGGCCCGGGCGGATGACCGCGGGGTGGAGCCGGGCCAGGTCCTCATTCGTGGTGATCGCCACCAGCACGTCGCGGCCCTGGCCGAGCAGGCCGTCGGTCAGGTTGAGCAGGCGCGACAGGCCCTGGCCCGCCTGCGCCTTCGCGCCCGCGCTGATCAGCTCGTCGCAGTCCTCCAGGACGAGCAGCCGCCAACGCTGCGTCTCGTCGTCGTCGCTGTCGTAGCCGACCGCCACCTCCATGAGGTAGCCGGGCTCGTCGAACAGGCGCTCCGGGTCGAGCACGCAGTCCACCTGACACCATTCGCCCCACTGCTTGGCCAGCGTGCGCAGCAGCGTGGTCTTGCCGGTGCCCGGCTGGCCGTGCAGGAGGATGAGGCGGCCGTTGACGTCCCCGGGTGTGACCGCCATCAGCTTGTCGATGGCCGGGCGCACCTTGCCCGGGTAGTTGGCGCTGATCTCGGACCAGGGCTGCGCGGAGATCGGCTTCTCCGAGCGGGTGCCGCCGTGCGTGCCGCGCCACCAGAAGCCCATCTCGACGTGGTCTGCCTCGGGCACCGCCTCTTCCGCCCCGTCGATGCTCTCCTCGAGCACGGACTTGGCCAGCTCCTCGCTCACCGCCGTCACGCTGACCATCGCGGTGCGGTTGCGGTGGCGGATGACCCGCAGAGTCCAGCCGTCACCGGAGATCAGCCGGGACTCCGAGCCGTCCTCGACACGCGCCGTGCGCAGCACGCGGCCGCTGGACGGGCTCAGCGGGGCGTCGGGCCGCACACGCTCCAGATTGGCCAGGCGGGACCAGGGCTGGGCGCCGGTCGCGAACGGCGACAGCGCCAGCGCGTCGATCACGTCGATGGCGGAGTCGGCGTCGTCGATCCAGATGTTCATCGGCAGCTCAGAGGAGTCCGGGCTGGGGAACGGCACCTCCCTAATCACAGACATACCGTCAATGATCTAGGCCTCCACGTCCGATGTCGAAGGGTTTTGGCAGTGGTTCACGCTGAGCGTACCGGTTTGGGATGTGAGGTCGGTGCGCAGTATGGCCGATACGTTACCGGTCGCCATGCGGAAGTGAAGATCGCCCGGTACCTTGGTGCGTTGGGTCAAATCACTCCTTTCACGGAGGTAACGGGGAAAGTGTCGAAGATCACGGTCCGTGAACGGGCGCGGTACTGGTTCGACAACACGATGTCCAAAGGCACAGCCTCGCTCATCGGCTGGCTGGCCGTCGTGTCGGTCGGCCTCATCGCGGTCGTGACCATGCTCACGCTCTGGCTCGCGCCGGGTGAGCCCGAAGGCGTGGGCCACGCCGGGGAGGTGCTCTGGATCGCCCTCATGCACGCCCTCACGCCGGGCAAGGTGGCCAGCGACAAGGGCTCGATCGCGTACATGGCGGTGATGTTCACCGGCTCGCTCGGCGGCCTGTTCATCGTCAGCATGCTCGTCGGCCTGCTGTCGAACGGGCTCAAGCAGAAGGTGGACCGCCTGCGCAGGGGCCGCTCGCGGATCGTCGAGTCGGGCCACACGGTGGTGCTCGGCTGGTCGGACCAGGTGTTCACGATCGTGGGGGAGCTGGCCAAGGCGCACGCCAGCCAGAAGCACTCCGCCATCGCCGTGCTGGCGGAACGTGACAAACTCCAGATGGAGGAGGCCATCCGCGAGCACGTCGGCGACCTGGGCGGCACCCGCCTGGTGTGCCGCACCGGACGGCCCACCGAGCCGCGCGACCTCGCGCTGATGAACCTGGGCAGGGCCCGCTCCGTCGTCGTGCTCTCGCCCGAGGGCGAGGACCCGGACGCGCACGTGATCAAGATCCTGCTCGCCCTGGCCAAGCGCCAGGGCGCGCATCCGCCGGTGGTCGCCGCCCTCGCCTCCAGCCGCAACATCGCCGCCGCCCGTCTGGCCGGCGGCCGGGACGTGCACCTGGTGGACTCCGACGACACCGCCTCCAGGCTGATCGTGCAGTCCTCGCGCCAGTCTGGCATGTCCGTGGTCTGCATGGACCTGCTGAACTTCGACGGCGGCGAGATCTACATGCGCACACCGAAGAAGCTCGTCGGCGTCACGTACGGGGAGGCGCTGCACGCGTACCAGACCGCCTCCGTCATCGGCCTGCGCCGGCCGTCCGGCGTGGTGCTGAACCCGCCGTCCGGCACCGTCGTCAACGCCGACGACGAGGTCATCGTCATCGCGCACGACGACTCCCACGTCCGCCTGGCCGCCGGCAAGCCGTTCCTGGACGAGGCCGCCATCGTCGAGGCCGGGAGCCTCGCCCCCGAGCCCGAGCGCACGCTCCTGCTCAACTGGAACGGACGGGCCGAGCAGATCGTCCGCTACCTCGACGGGTACGTCGCGCGCGGCTCCGTCCTGGAGGTCGCCGCCGACCACCCCAAGGCCGGCACCGGCCTGGCCGGGCTGCTCAACCTCACCGTGAACGTCAAGGACTGCGACACCACCGACAGGTTCGCGCTCGAGTCGCTCGGTGTCGGCCTCTTCCAGCACGTCATCGTGCTGTCCGACGACCGCTTCGACCCGCACCACTCCGACACGCGCACCCTCATGACGCTGCTCCAGCTCCGCGACATGCAGAGCAAGCTGGGCGAGCACTACTCGATCGTCAGCGAGATGCACGACGAGAACAACCGCGCCCTGGCCGAGGTCACCGAGGCCGACGACATCGTGATCAGCGACACCGTCATCGGCCTGCTCCTCGCTCAACTGGCCGAGAACAGGCACCTGGCGGACGTTTTCGGCTACCTCTTCGATTCGCGCGGATCGGAAATCTACCCGCGCCCCGCCGCTTCGTACGTCAAGACGGGGACGAAGGTGACGTTCTCCACGGTCGTGGAGTCCGCCCGTCGCAGGGGCGAGACCGCCATCGGCTACCGCAGCTCCGCGGCCCGCAACGACCCGCCGCACTACGGCATCGTGCTCAACCCCAGCAAGTCCGAGCCCATCGTCCTGGGCGAGCGCGACTCGGTCATCGTGCTGGCCGAGCGCTAGGCGTACTACCGTTTGCCTCGTGAGGACCATTGACTGGGTTGACGGCGCCGTCGAGCTCGTGGACCAGACGCTGTTGCCCGACAAATGCGTGATGCTCCGCATCCGCACTGTGGACGAGCTCGTCGACGCCATCCAGCGGCTGGCCGTGCGGGGCGCGCCGGCGCTCGGCGTGGCCGGCGCGCTCGGCGTCGTGCTGGCCGACGGCGACCCGGCGCAGATCGCCAGGCTTCGCGCCGCCCGGCCCACCGCCGTCAATCTCGCCTGGGGCGCCGACCGGGCCGCCGCGCACCTGCCAGAAGGCCGCGAGGCGGTGCTGGCCGCCGCGCTGCGCGTGCGCGACGACGACATCGCCGCCTGCAAGGCCATGGGGGAGCGCGGCGCCGACCTGCTCGAAGGCGACCGGCTGCGGATCATGACCGTGTGCAACACCGGCGGCCTGGCCGCCGTCGAACGCGGCACCGCGCTCGGCGTCGTGCAGACGCTCCACGAGCGGGGACGGCTGGCCGAGGTGCTCGCGCTCGAGACCCGTCCCCTGCTGCAGGGGGCCAGGCTCACCACCTGGGAGCTGGCCAGGATGGGGGCGCCGCACCGGCTCATCACCGACTCGGCGGGACCGTACCTGCTGGCCAAGGGCGATGTGGACGCGGTGCTCATCGGCGCCGACCGCATCGCCGCCAACGGCGACACGGCCAACAAGATCGGCTCGTACGCGCTCGCGCTCGGCGCGGAACGCGCCGGGGTGCCGTTCATCGTGGTCGCGCCCGAGTCCACGATCGACCAGGGCACGCCCTCGGGTGACCACATCACGATCGAGGACAGGGGCGCCGGCGAGGTCGTGTCCTTCTGGGGCGTGCGGGTGGCTCCCGAGGGCACTCTCGCGCTGAACCCGGCCTTCGACGTGACCCCGCACGATCTGATCACGGCGATTGTCACGGACAAGCGAGTGATCAGGCCTTAGAACGAAATCTCCGATCTCACGGACCTGTCCGCTTCGACCGCGTTACGCTCAGTGTCCCCGACGACTCTCCCGGAGTTCACCGTGGCCATTGACCTGGTGTTACGGCGTGACTGGAACGCCCGTGCGCCGCGCGGCGATTACACCGCGCTTGACTCGACCAAGGGCGTGAAGGTCCACTACACAGGCGGCCGGGTCAATCCGGGCATCGTCTCCGACCACGACGGATGCGTGGCCTTGGTGCGGTCCATCCAGGCCCATCACATGGATGGCAACGGCTGGATCGACCTCGGCTATTCGTATGTGGCTTGTCCGCACAAAAAGGTGTTCGAGGGGCGCGGGCTGCACCACCTGCCCGCCGCCAACGGCCCGGGGCTCAACGCCGGCCACTACGCCGTGCTGGGGCTGGTGGGCAACTCGGGCCTGGTGCAGCCGCCGGACGGGCTCCTGCACGCGATACTCGACGCGGTCGAGTACGTACGCGACCGCGGCCACGCTGGCAAGGAGGTCAAGGGGCACCGCGACGGCTACGCCACCGACTGCCCCGGCGACCCCCTCTACGCCTGGGTGCGCCGGGGCGCGCCCCGGCCCGGCGGGAGCTCGCCGCCGCCCGTCCCGGAGACGCCGCCCTTCCCCGGGCGGCTGCTGAAGTACCCTCCGGTGATGCGCGGTGAGGACGTGCGGACCTGGCAGCGGCAGATGCGCACGCGTGGCTGGGATCTGGACGTGGACGGCGCGTACGGTCCCGGCTCGCGCGACGTGTGCCGCAGGTTCCAGCGCCAGCAGGGGATCGAGGACGACGGGATCGTGGGACCGGTCACGTGGCGCCTGGCTTGGGAAGCCCCGGCACGTTGACAGGGGCGACCCGGGGTTACTGGTCACGTGGCGTTCCGCCTACTATCCGAATCATGGAGCTGGCAGCGGGATTCGCGACCACGACTCGGGACGACTGGCGGGCGCTCGCGGTTGAGGTGCTGCGCAAGTCCGGGGTCGAGGCGGGCTCGCCCGAGGAGGCCCTGTCCAGCGCCACCTATGACGGGCTGACGGTGGCGCCCCTGTACGACGTGGACGACCTGCCCGGTGATCCGGGCCCGCCCGGGGCGGCGCCGTACGTGCGCGCGTCGCGGGCCGTCTCCGGATGGGACGTGCGGCAGCGGCACACCGTGCCCGACGCCGAGGCGGTGCTGGCCGACCTGGAGAACGGCGTCACGTCGTTGTGGCTGGTCGTCGGGGACGGCGCCATCCCGGTCGGCGCGCTCGGGACGGTGCTCGCGGACGTCTACCTCGACCTGGCGCCTGTCGTGCTGGAGGCCGGAAGTCTGGCCCGCGAGGCCGCGGAGGAGCTCTTCCGGCTGGCCACCGCGCGTGGCGTCGCGGTCAGCGGGAACCTGGGAGCCTCGGGCGCCGTGGGGGCGGAGCTGGCGCTGCGGTGCGCCGCCGAGTTCCCGAGCTCCGCCGGGCTGCGTGCCGTCACCGTGGACGCCACGCCGTACCACGACGCGGGCGGCAGTGACGCCGAGGAGCTCGGGTGCTCGATCGCGCGTGGCGTCGCGGAGCTGCGGACCCTCACTGGGGCCGGGCTCTCTGTTGAGCAAGCGCTAGGGCAGATCGAGTTCCGGTACGCCGCCACCGCCGACCAGTTCGCCACCGTCGCCAAGCTGCGTGCCGCCCGCCGGCTGTGGGCCCGGGTCGCCGAGGCCTGCGGCGCGGCCGCGCACGGAGGGCAGCGGCAGCACGCGGTGACCAGCTCGGCCATGATGACCGCCCGCGACCCGTGGGTGAACATGCTGCGCACCACGCTCGCCTGCTTCGCCGCCGGGGTGGGCGGGGCCGAGGCGGTCACCGTGCAGCCGTTCGACGCCGCTCTCGGGCTGCCCGACGCGTTCGCGCGCCGCATTGCCCGCAACACGCAGTCGCTGCTGCTGGAGGAGTCGGGGGTGGGGCGGGTGATCGACCCTGCCGGGGGCTCCTGGTACGTGGAACGCCGCACCGCCGACCTGGCGGAGCGGGCGTGGGCGTGGTTCCAGGAGATCGAGGCCGCAGGTGGGGCCGATTCGGCCGCCGGCCTGGTGTCGGCGCGCATCGCCGCCACCCAGGCCCGCCGCGCCGAGGACATCGCCCGCCGCCGCTTCCCGATCACCGGGGTCAGCGAATTCCCGAACCCTGCGGAAAAGCCCCTCCGCCGCACCCCGGTCCCCGCGCACCCAGGCGGGGCGGGACGGCAGGCGACGCCGGGCGGTGGCGAAGGCGGGTTGCCGAAGGTGCGTTACGCCGAGGAGTTCGAGGAGTTGCGGGATCTCGCCGATGCCCAGCCGGAGCGGCCCAAGGTGTTCCTGGCCACCATCGGCCCCGTCGCCGCCCACACCGCGCGGGCCGCGTTCGCCGCCAACCTGTTCCAGGCAGGCGGCTTCGCCATCGAGACCGCGGGCCCCGGCGCCGATCCCGAGCAGATCGCCACCGCCTTCGCCGTCTCCGGCACGACCGTCGCCTGCCTGTGCTCAAGCGACAAGCTGTACGCTCAGCACGCCGCCGCCGTCGCCGTCGCGCTGCGCAAGGCCGGGGCGAGAAAGGTGTGGCTGGCGGGGAAGGGGCAGTACGACGGCGTGGACGCCAACCTCTACGCGGGCTGCGACGCGCTGCACGTGCTCCGCACGACCTTCGACGACCTGGAGGTGACCCGATGATCCCGGACTTCTCCGGCATCCCGCTCAACCCCCTGCCCGAGCAGGGGACGAGGGAGCCGAAGCCCGAGGGCGAGGTCTGGGAGACGCCCGAGGGCATCGCCGTCAAGCCCGTCTACACCGCCCAGGACCTCGAGGGACTGGACTTCCTGCGCACCTATCCGGGCGCGGCACCATACCTGCGTGGCCCGTACCCCACCATGTACGTCAACCAGCCGTGGACCATCCGCCAGTACGCCGGCTTCTCCACGGCCGAGGACTCCAACGCCTTCTACCGCCGCAACCTCGCGGCCGGTCAGAAGGGCCTGTCGGTGGCCTTCGACCTGGCCACCCACCGCGGGTACGACTCCGACCACCCGCGCGTGGCCGGCGACGTGGGCATGGCCGGGGTGGCGATCGACTCGATCTACGACATGCGGCAGTTGTTCGACGGGATCCCCCTGGACCGGATGTCGGTGTCGATGACCATGAACGGCGCCGTGCTGCCGGTGCTGGCGCTGTACATCGTGGCCGCCGAGGAGCAGGGCGTCCCACCGGAGCAGTTGGCGGGGACCATTCAGAACGACATCCTCAAGGAGTTCATGGTCCGCAACACCTACATCTACCCGCCGGCGCCGTCGATGCGGATCATCTCCGACATCTTCGCCTACACCAGCGAGAAGATGCCGAAGTTCAACTCGATCAGCATCTCCGGCTACCACATCCAGGAGGCCGGGGCGACGTGCGACCTGGAGCTGGCGTACACACTGGCCGACGGCGTCGAATACCTGCGGGCCGGGGTCGCGGCCGGGATGGACGTCGACAGGTTCGCGCCGCGACTGTCGTTCTTCTGGTGCATCGGCATGAACTTCTTCATGGAGGTCGCCAAGCTGCGGGCCGCCCGGCTGCTGTGGGCGAAGCTCGTCGCCGGTTTCAGCGCGAAGAATCCGAAGTCACTGAGCTTGCGTACCCACAGCCAGACCTCCGGATGGTCGCTGACCGCGCAGGACGTCTTCAACAACGTCGTGCGCACCTGCGTCGAGGCCATGGCCGCCACGCAGGGCCACACTCAGTCGCTGCACACCAACGCCCTCGACGAGGCCCTCGCGCTGCCCACCGACTTCTCCGCCCGCATCGCCCGCAACACCCAGCTCCTCCTCCAGCAGGAGTCGGGCACCACCCGCGTCATCGACCCCTGGGGCGGGTCCTACTACGTCGAACGCCTCACCCACGACCTGGCCGAACGCGCCTGGGCCCACATCCAGGAGGTCGAGGCCGCCGGCGGCATGGCCAGGGCCATCGAGGCCGGCCTGCCCAAGCTCCGCATCGAGGAGGCGGCGGCCCGCACCCAGGCCCGCATCGACTCCGGGCGGCAGCCGGTGATCGGCGTGAACAAGTACCGTGCCGTGAGCGACGAGGCCATCGAGGTGCTCAAGGTCGACAACAGCGCGGTCCGCGCCCAGCAGCTGGAGAAGCTGGCCAGGCTCCGGGCCGAACGCGACGACGTCGCGGTGCGGCACGCGCTCGACGCGCTCACCAAGGCGGCCGACAACCCGGCGCCCGGCCTGGGCAACAACCTGCTCAAGCTGGCCGTCGACGCCGCCCGCGCCAAGGCCACGGTGGGCGAGATCTCCGACGCGCTCGAGCGGGTGTTCGGCCGGCACGCCGAGCAGGTCCGTACCATCACAGGGGTGTATCGCGACGAGTCCGGCTCCGCCGCCAACATCGAACGCGCCCGCCAGGCCTGCGCGGACTTCGAGCGGGCCGAGGGGCGCCGCCCCCGCATCCTGGTGGCCAAGATGGGCCAGGACGGCCACGACCGCGGCCAGAAAGTGATCGCCACCGCCTTCGCCGACCTGGGCTTCGACGTGGACGTCGGCCCGCTGTTCCAGACGCCCGAGGAGGTCGCCAGGCAGGCCGTCGAGGCCGACGTGCACATCGTCGGCGTCTCGTCGCTGGCCGCCGGGCACCTCACGCTGGTGCCGGCGCTGCGTCAGGCGCTCGCCGACCTCGACGCCGCGGACATCATGATCGTCGTGGGCGGGGTCATCCCGCCGGGCGATCACGACGAGCTGCGGGCCGTGGGCGCCGCCGCGATCTTCCCGCCGGGCACCGTGATCGCCGACGCCGCGCTGGATCTGCTCGAGGAGCTCAGAGCTCGTCACACAGCGTGACCGAGAGGGACCGCTGCATGGGGACGGGAGAGGTGATCCGCAGGGTGACGCGGTGCGTGCCGCCGGCCGTGCCCGTGAGGTTGCGCGGGGAGGTCAGGTAGCGGTGGCCGTTCTCGGAGATGATCGCGGAGGAGCGGGCGACCGTGGTGCCGTCGATGAGCCAGGCGTACCTGAACGTCAACGGGTCGCCCGTCCGCGCCACCAGCGCCTCCAGCGTCACCTGGCCGCCGGCCCAGCAGTCGCCGTCGCGCGTGCCGCCCGCCCGCAGGTAGACGACCCTGAGCCGGCCGGTCGTGGCGACGGGCGTCGTCTCGGCGGTGGGCACGGCGCTGGGGTTGCCTTCGGTCTGGGGGGTCGGTCTGGCGGTACGGGTCCGCTTGGTTCTGGTGGGGGTGGGTGCCGCCTCGGAGGAGGGCGTGCCTGTGGTGCTGGACACGGTATCGGCCTTGGAGGTGGGGGTCGTGGGGGTGAGCCACACGATGGCGGCGGCCAACGCCAGGACGGACACGCCGGACACGAGGGCGATCATCACGGTCTTCACCCGTCGCCGGCCGGACCGTTTCTGCGCCTTGCCACCGGCGCCTGGCTGGCCCGCGACCAGGATGTCGACGAGCGTGGAATGCTGCATGGGAGACCCACCGGCCGGCTGCGCCTCGCCCGCCGCCGACCGCCCGTCGGCGCCCGTATACCCGGCTTCGACGGTGTCCCCGCCAGCGGGCGGATATCCGCCGGCGGCGCCGGGGTGCCCGCCGGTCGCATGCCCGGTGGCGGGGAGCTCGGCGGCGGCCAGAGGCGGGTCCACGGGGGCCGGCAGCGGGAACGGGACCTGGCCTCGGTACGAGGCGGAGTGCTGGTGCCGGTCCGCGCCATGGTGTGGCGCAGCGGCGCCCACCGCGTCGTGCTGCGATGCCCGGCCGGGGTGTGGCGAGCCCGCCCGCGACGCAGGAGCGGTGCGCGGCCCGACGTCATGCGCCGCGCCGTGGTGAGCGCGACGTGCCGGATGCTCACCGGAAGCGTGCACCGCGCCTGGCCGCGAAGCCGAATCGGCCCCGGCGCCCCGTGCGGCGTCGCGCTGGTAGGCGGCCGTGCCGGACGCGGCGTCGAGGCGGGCGGCCGTGCCGGCTGCGGCGTCGAGGCGGGGGGCCGTGCCGGCTACGGCGTCGAGGTGGGCGGAGGCCGGGGTGATGCGATCCGGGGCGGCGGGGGTCGCGTAGTCGTCGTCGGGGGTGCGCGACGGGTGGCGGCGCGGCCGGTCCGGTCGTTCGCCGCCGATCAGCCGCAGCAGCACGTCACGCATAGCGGGCCGGGCGGCGGGATCCTTGGCCAGGCAGGCGGCCACGACGTCGCGCAGCGGCCGCGGCAGGTCGTCGATCCGCGGCTCGTCACGCAGGATCCGGTTGATGACGGCGGGCAGCGAGTCGTCCCCGAACGGCGGCACCCCCGTGGCCGCGAACACGATGACCGACGCCCACGCGAACACGTCAGCCGGCGCCTCCGCCGCCTTACCCGCCAGCTGCTCCGGCGCCATGTACGCGGGAGTGCCCACGATGTTGCCGGTCGCGCTCATCCCCGACCCGAACGCCCCGGCAATGCCGAAGTCGACGACCTGCGCCCCGTCGGGTCCGATCAGCACGTTCGCCGGCTTGAAATCCAGGTGCAGCACGCCGGCCTGGTGGATGGCGTCAAGCGCGGTCGCGGTCGCCACGGTCAGCCGCTGCAGCTCCGCCCCGCCGACCGGCCCCGCCTGCTGCAGCGAGCGCCCCTCCACGTACTCGGAGACGACGTACGGCCTCCCGCTGGCCGACCCATCGAGCACCCGCGCGAGGCAGAACGGCTCGACCTCGCGCGCGGCCGCGATCGCCGCGGCGAGGCGGTCGCTCCCGGCCAGGCCCTCACGCAGCACCTTGACGGCGACAGGGGTCCCGTTGCGGGCCTGGCCGAGGTAGACGACACCGTGGCCGCCCGCGCCGAGCCGCCCGACCAGCCGGTACGGTCCCACAGCCGCCGGGTCGCCGTCGCGCAGAGGTTCGACGTTGGGCATGAGGGGAGTGACTCCTGTGACGGCTGAGAAGAGAACTCCAGCACCATACTGGCAAATGTCAAGACTTGTCAGAAGTTAGGCTGATCAAACAGAAGAAAGGGGTAAGCCGGGTGCACGCGCTGGAGGACTACGCCGGGGGCGTACGGGCGGGCTCGCGTACGTGGATCGCCCGCGCGATCACCCTGGTCGAGTCGACCAGGCCCGACCACATGGCCCAGGCCCAGCGCCTGCTCGTCGAGCTCATGCCGCGCACCGGCCACGCGTGCCGGGTCGGCGTCTCGGGGGTGCCCGGGGTGGGCAAGTCCACGTTCATCGACTCCCTCGGCACGCTCCTGACCGGGCAGGGGCACAAGGTCGCCGTCCTGGCCGTGGACCCGTCCTCCAGCAAGACGGGCGGCAGCATCCTGGGCGACAAGACCCGCATGTCCCGCCTGGCGACCGACCCGGCCGCCTTCATCCGCCCCTCGCCCACCTCGGGTACCCTCGGCGGCGTCACCAAGGCGACCAGGGAGGCCATGGTCGTGGTGGAGGCGGCCGGCTTCGACGTCGTCCTGGTCGAGACCGTCGGCGTCGGGCAGTCGGAGACCGCGGTGGCCGACATGGTGGACACGTTCCTGCTGCTCACTCTGGCCCGCACCGGTGACCAGCTGCAGGGCATCAAGAAGGGCGTGCTGGAGCTGGCCGACGTGATCGCGGTCAACAAGGCCGACGGCGAGCACCAGCTGCCGGCCAGGAAGGCCGCGCGCGAGCTGGCGGGCGCGCTGCGCATGCTCCGCTCGGACTCGACGCCGCCGCCCGTGCTCACCTGCAGCGGACTCACCGGCGACGGCCTGGAGCGGTTGTGGCGGCAGGTCCTGGCCCACCGCGAGTCGCTCGACCTGGCCGCCAAGCGCCGCGCCCAGCAAGTCGGCTGGACCTGGACCCTCGTCCGCGAGCGGCTGCTGTCCGAGCTGCGCAACGACCCTGCGGTGGCGGCGATCAGAGCGGAGGTCGAACGCGAGGTCCTGGCGGGTGAGCTGACCCCGTCGCTCGCGGCCGACCGCCTGCTGTCCGCGTTCAAACGCCCCTGACCATCGGGCGCTCCAACGGGGAGGAGATCACTCCCGGGTGGAGAGACTTCCCTCAGGGGGGTGAATATCCGCTCCCGCCGCGCCGGGCCCGCACTATGGCCCATGCCACGATGGCGCCCAACCGACATTGGAGGCGCGCGTGTCAAACGCTTCCCGGCCTGAAGGCCGGGCTTGTCCGCCGTGGCCGGCTGTGCGCCGTAGGCGGGTGGGCCTTGTTTGACCAGCCCATGCTGCCGGGGCACCTGGTCAGCGTCGACGACACCGAGCGCCTGCTCGGCCCGCGCGGCGCCTGGCTGGTCGAGGTTGAGCACGACAGCACGATCGTCGTCGCCGGCGCCCGCGTGCGCCTGGATCCGCTCCTGAGGCTCACCCACGCGTCCAGGCTGCGCCTCGTGGCCGGTATGCCGTGCCGGTGGAGCGTCAGGGGCGCCGACGGCAGCGGCTGGTTCCCCGCCGACGTCCCCAACCGGTACGACTACCACGGCCGCCCGTACTTCCACGGCGACGACCTCCTCGTCGAGGTCCCCGCCCTGCCGCTGACGATCACCGTCGCCAGGGGCATGGAGTACGGCGAGGCGAGCCTGGACCTCACCCCGGACCCGGGCCTGGAGCACCTGATCAGGCTCACCCCCGAGCGCATCTACGACGCCCCCGCCCGCGGCTGGTACGGCGCCGACATGCACGTCCACCTCAACTGGGCAGGCGACCACGTCGGGATGCCCGCCGACGCGGCCGCCGCGCAGCACGGCGAGGACCTGCACGTGCTGAACCTGCTGGCCGGCAACGTGTCGGGCCGGCGCGTCTACGACCGCGAGGCGCTCGAGTACTGGACCTGCGAGGACCTGCCCTGGTCGGACGCCACCCACATCGCCAGGATGGGCGTCGAGTACCGCAACGACCTGCTCGGCCACATCTACGCCTTCGCCCCCCGCGCCGCGCCCCGGCGCTTCCACACCGGCTTCGACGGCGATTCCGACTGGCCGCCCAACGCCGACGGCCTGCGGGAGCTGCGCGGACTCGGGGCGCTGGTCGGCTACAGTCACCCCTTCCGCACGCCGATCGCCGACGGAACCCCGCCCAAGGGCGTGGTCTCGCCGGTGCCGCGCAACTGCGCGGCCCGCGAGCTGGTCGCCGACGCCGCGCTCGGGCTGGTGGACAGCCTCGACGTGCTGACCCACGCCTCGATCCCGTCCACGGCGGCGGTGTACCGGCGGCTGATCGGCGCGGGCAACCGCCTGGCCGTGACGGCGGGCACGGACGCGATGATCTCCTTCACCCGTTCGCACAACCAGTCGAACCCGCCCGGCTGGGCCCGCGTCTACGCCCAGGTCGACGGGGAGCTGACCGCCCGGTCGTTCGCGGCGGCCGTACGCGCGGGCCGGACGTTCGCCACCACCGGCCCCTGGCTGGAGCTGACGGTGGACGGTCACGGCCCCGGCCACGTCATCCGCGCGCGTGCAGGCGACCGCGTCACCGTCACCGCCGCCGCCATCGGGCCCGAGGTGGCGGCGGTGCGCATCCGCACGGCCGACGGCGTGCGGGCCGGCGCGGAGCGGCTGCCCGGCGGGGACGAGCCCCTCACCGTGACGGCCGACATCCGGGTGGACGCGCCGACGTACATCGTGGCCGAGGTCCTGTGCCACCCGCACCCGCGCACCCTGACCACCACCGGGTACGCGCTGACCAGCCCCGTCTACGTGGACCTGGACGGCAGGCAGGTGGCCAGGCGGGAGGACGTGCTGTGGTGCCTGGAATGGCTGGACCTGCTGGAGGACCTGATCAAGCAGCACGCCAGGCTGGCCGGCCCGCTCCAGTTCGGCGACCACGTCTCCCTGCTGGAGCAGGCCAGGGCGGTCTACCGCGCCCGGCTATGCTGACCCTGATGGACGTCAAGGCCCTCCTGCGCGACCACCCGGACTGGCTCGCGCACCTCGAATCCCTGGGCGGCTTCGACCTCGCCTTCCCCGACGATCTGCCGTCGGAGCTGCTCAGGCTCGCCGTGCCGCACGAGGACGTCAACGCCGTCCTCGCGGCCCGCCCGCAGCCGGGCACCCCTCAGTGGTGGCTGGCCGAGCGCTGCGCGCACTCGCTGGTGTCCACGATGGGCAGCCTGGACGATGCGCCGCCGTTCCGGCCCCTGCCCGAGCTCGGCCCGTACTTCTACGTGTACGTCTACCTCGCCGCGCTGCCGCACACCCGGCGCTATCACCGCGAGCTGGGCGTCCCGGAGGAGGTGTCCTGGGCGACGTTCGCCGACCTGGGGCGCAACATGGCCGTGCACCGCAAGCGGCACGGCGCCGGCGGCCTGCACGCGCCCCAGTGGTTCATGCTGCACGCCAGGGGCCTGCTGTTCGATCTGGGCCGGCTCCAGTTCAACCGGAGCCGGCTCGGCCGGAGGACCGGAGCGGCGGTTCGTGCGGCCGGCCTGCCCGTGGGGCCGGGCGACCCGGCGGTGGGCGTGCACATCCCCGACTTCCACGGCCCGCTGACGCCCGAGGCGTGCGACGCGTCGTTCGCGCGGGCCAGGACGTTCTTTCCCCGGCACTTCCCGCAGGAGCGCCACCACGTGATGGCGTGCGCGTCGTGGCTGCTCGACGACCAGCTCGCCCGTTACCTGCCGGCCGACTCCAACATCGTGTCCTTCCAACGGCGGTTCCACCTGCTGCACAGGCTCGACGACGCCGACACGCTGGGGTTCGTGTTCGGCGCCCACGCCGCCGACCCGGCCGGGCTGCCCCGCCGCACGCGGCTGGAGCGGGCGGTCGGCGACCACCTGGCCGCGGGCGGCACCTGGCACGGAAGGGTCGGCTGGCTCCCCTTCTGACCGGCCTTCTAGTGGCCGTGCACTCCCTCATCGAGGAGCATCATCGCGGGCAGCGGGGCCGCCCGGCCGTCGCGGACGCACACGTACGTGATCGTGCCGACGGCCACCAGCTCGTCCGCGCTCCGCATCGTGAACGTCATCGTGATCGACGTCGTGCCGACCCTGGCGGGCGCGCTCTCCACCGCCAGCACGTCGCCGAGGCGGGCGGGGGAGTGGTGCTCGCAGCCGCTGGCCTTGACCACCAGGTCGGCGCCCTCCTGCCGGAGCCGGTCGTAGCCGCCCCTCGCGCCGAGCCAGTCGAGGAAGGCGTCTTCGAAGTACTCGTAGTAGCGGGTCGCGTGCATCATGGACTGCGCATCGCAGTGCCGCGGGCGTACTGGGAGATGCGAGATCACGTCAGGAACCCTACGCGCGCCGGCGGGGCGAGCGGGAGCCGTCCGGCTCACCGCCCGCCCGCACACTAGCCCTCGTAGAAGGAGTCCAGCGTCTCGCCGTAGCGCTCCTCGACCGCCTTGCGCTTGATCTTGAGGCTGGCCGTGAGCTCGCCCGTCTCCACCGCGAAGTCGTCGGCCAGGATCGCGAACTTCTTGACCGTGGCGTAGCTGGCCTGTTCGGCGTTGACCAGGTCGATGGCCTTCTGGACCTCCTCGCGCATCCGCGG
Organism: Nonomuraea sp. 3N208; assembly: GCF_052245935.1. Taxonomy (NCBI): domain Bacteria; kingdom Bacillati; phylum Actinomycetota; class Actinomycetes; order Streptosporangiales; family Streptosporangiaceae; genus Nonomuraea; species Nonomuraea sp. 3N208. Next base: position 54,210 of record NZ_JBQQBR010000022.1, read on the forward strand.
GTGCTCGCGCAGCTCCTGCGGGTCCTGCGGCAGCGATTCGGCCTGCGCCCACGGCTTGACCACGTCCATGTCGAGCGTGACCAGCGCCGTCACGTAGTTGCGCCGGTCGCCGTGCACGAACACGTGCGACACGTAGGGGCAGGCCGCCTTGATCTTGCCCTCCAGGTACGTCGGCGCGATGTACTTGCCGCCCGAGGTCTTGATCAGCTCCTTCTTGCGGTCGGTGATGCGCAGGCGCCCTTCCGCGTCCAGCTCGCCGATGTCGCCCGTGTGCAGCCAGCCGTCCTCCAGCGCCGCGCCCGTCTCCGCCGGCAGGCCGTGGTAGCCGCGCATGATGCCGCGCCCGCCGATGAGGACCTCGCCGTCGTCGGCGATGCGGACCTCGGTGCCCGGCAGCGGCGGGCCGACCGTGCCGAACTTCACCGACTCCGGCCGGTTGAGGAAACTGCCCGCCGACGACTCGGTCAGGCCGTATCCCTCGAGGATGGGCAGGCCGGCCGCGTCGAAGAACTCGGCCATCTCCATGGACAGCGGGGCGGCGCCGGAGATGAAGTAGCGGATCCGGCCGCCGAACCGGTCCCGGAGCTTGGCGAAGACCAGGCGGTCGGCCAGGGCGTACTCGACGCGGGTGGTGAGCGGGATGGTCGCGCCGGCCTGGCGGGCCCGGGCGACCCTGATGCCGGTCGCGCGTGCCCAGTTGAAGATCTTCAGCTTGGCGCCGCCCTCGCGCCGCACGGTGGCGGTCACCGTGTTGTGGATCTTCTCGAAGATCCGCGGCGCGGCCGCCATGATCGTCGGCTTGACCACGCCGAGGTTCTCGGCGATCTTGTCGAGGCGGCCGTCGATCGCTGTCGGCACCCCGATGTGGATCATCACGACTTCGAGCAGCTTGCCGAAGGAGTGTGACAGTGGCAGCCACAGGAAATGCAGGTCGTCCGGGGAGATCAGGTTGATCTTGGCGACCGCGTCGCTGGTGTAGAGCCAGTTGTCGTGGGTCAGCTCCACGCCCTTGGGCCGGCCGGTGGTGCCGGAGGTGTAGATGAGCGTGGCGAGGTCGTCCTGGGAGATGGCGTCCACCATCGCGTCGTAGTCGCCGTCGGCGGCGCTCACCGAGTCGAGCGTGAGCACCCAGCCGTCGTCGCTCGGGGAGCCGTCGATGACCACCACGTGGGTGACGTCCGGGAGCTCCTTCTGCACGGACCTGAGCTTGGCGACCTGGTCGTCGTTCTCGGCGATGACCATCGTGCTGCCGGAGTCGGTGATGACGAAGGCCGACTCGGCCGCCGTGTTGGACGGGTAGATCGTGGTCGTGGCCGCGCCCGTCGCCAGCACGGCCAGGTCGGTGAGGATCCAGTCGAGCCGGGTCGAGCACAGGATGGACACCCGCTTGCCGGGCCCGGCGCCCAGTTTCGCCAGCCCTAGAGCCAGGCCGCGGACCCGTTCGCCCACCTCCCGCCACGAGATGGATTCCCAGCCGCCGTCGGTGGGCACTCGGTACGCCTCGGCGTCTGGGGTGGCCGCGATCCGGTCGCGTAGCAGGGCGGGAATGCTGGACATGCCTGGCCTCCTGGAAAGTGTTGACCAGACTTTAGGACGACAGGACCGTCTCAGTCGATGGCCGGGCCGGGCCGGGCCGGACCATGGCGACCGTTCCCGGGGTGCGCACCTCCCAGGCGCCGCAGGCGCAGCGCAGGTAGGAGACCAGGCCCTCGGAGGTGCGGTGTGAGGAGGCGACGGTCAGGGCGAGGGGATCGTGCAGGTGTCTGGAGTGCATGATCCCAGCATGTTGTAATGGCCTTATGCATTTCAACGCTTACGGCGGCAACGGGGCGGCCCTCGCGGCGGCGCTGGTCAACGCGACGGACTTCAGCCCGCCGGCGGTCGAGGCGATGCTGACCGAGCATCGGCTCCTGCGTACCGCCGTCGCGGCCGGGCAGGCCGAGGAGCTGCGGGTGTGGGCGCGCCTCCTCGATCCGGTGTTCGGCGAGGCCGACCAGGACGTCCAGATCAAGCTGATCAACGACCTGCTCGACGCCACCGCGTCGAAGCCGTACGTCAGCGCCCACGACGGCCGCGAGCCCCACCTGCACTTCTACTCGCCGGACGCCGACATCGTCTCCCGGACCAAGGACACCAGCGCCGGCGGGCTGGCCATGTGCATGTCGTTCGCGGGCGGCGGCCGACTGGGGCGGTGCGACCGGGAGGGGTGCGGGATCGTCTTCGTCGACACCTCGCGTAACGGGCGGCGCCGGTTCTGCTCGCTGGCCTGCGCGAACAGGGTCAATGTGGCGGCGCATCGGGCCCGCCGGGTTGCCAGATGATCGGGATGTCGCATAGCCTGGCGAACGTCTTATCCCCGACCCGTGAGGGCAGTTGATTTGAGGATCTGAGGTCGCGGGCACCGCGCCGTTCCGCCCTGTCGTGGGCATTGCGCGCACACCTGGACCTCTGGCGACCTCTTCGCCCTTCGTCGTTGACTTCACGATTTCCTTGTGTGTTGCGCGCATTTGCGGTGATTCCCGCCAAGTCACGAAATTTCAGGTTTTGTGATGGGAGCCGCCTTAATGTCTTTTTCCATAGTCGTCGACCACGTCTCTTACGGCTGGCCGGACGGCACCAAGGTCCTCGACGGGCTCGACGCCGCCTTCCCGGCCGGCCGTACCGGGCTCATCGGGGTCAACGGGTCGGGTAAGTCCACCCTGTTGAAGATCATCGCTGGGGAGCTGGTCCCGCAGTCCGGCTCGGTCTCCGTGTCCGGTGTGGTGGGATACCTGCCGCAGAACGTGCCGCTCGCGGCCGCCCGTACCGTCTCCGACCTGCTGGAGATCAGCGGCAAGCGGGCCGCGCTGCACGCCATCGAGAGCGGCGACGTCGCCGAGGAGCATTTCGCCGCGATCGGGGACGACTGGGACGTCGAGGAACGCGCCCGGGCCGAGCTCGACCGGCTCGGCCTGGACCACATCGGGCTGGACCGCACGGTCGGCACGCTGTCCGGCGGCGAGACCATCATGGTCGCGCTCGTCGCTCAGCTGCTGAAGCGGCCCGATGTGCTGCTGCTCGACGAGCCCACCAACAACCTCGATCTCGACGCGCGCGAACGGCTCTACGCCGCCGTGTCCGCCTGGGCGGGCGTGCTGGTGGTGGTCAGCCACGACCGCACCCTGCTCGGGCTCGTCGACCAGGTCGCCGAGCTGCGCGAGGGCGTCGTGCGCATGTACGGCGGCAACCTCGCCGACTACGAGGACCAGGTCGCGGCAGAGCAGGAGGCCGCGCTGCGCACCGTGCGCACCGCGGAAGGGGAGGTACGACGGCAGCAGCGCGAGCTGGTCGAGGCCAGGATCAGGATCGACAGGAACATCCGGGCCGGCAAGAAGGCGGCGGCCAACAACAAGGCGCCGAAGATCGTCGCGAACGGGCTCAAGCGCAAGGCCCAGGTGACCGCGGGCAAGCAGCGCACTCTGCACCTGGAGAAACTGGAGGAGGCCCGTGACCGGCTGAGCGAGGCCGGGCAGGCCGTGCGCGACGACGCGGAGATCCGCATCCAGCTGCCGGGCACCGAGGTGCCGGCCGGCCGCACGGTCCTCACCCTCCCGCTCGACCCGCCCCCGGCAAGAACCCACGCGCCCGCCGCCCACGTGGGCGACGCCGAGCAGGACGCCGCACACGCGGGCGACGCCGAGCAGGACGCCGCACCTCAGGCCGCGGCCGTCCTGGAGACGCTGGTCATTCGCGGTCCCGAACGGATCGCGCTGCTCGGGCCGAACGGGTCCGGCAAGACCACGCTGCTCAAGCGGATCGTCGAGCACCGCGCACACGTGCCGGTCCGCTACCTGCCGCAGCGGCTCGACCTGCTGGACGACACGCTGAGCGTGATGGACAACGTCCGCGCCCTGGCGCCGTCCGCGCCGGTCAACGAGGTGCGCGCCCGCCTGGCGCGGTTCCTGTTCAGGGGCGAGCGGGTCAACCAGGCCGTTGGCACGCTGTCGGGCGGCGAACGTTTCCGCGCCACGCTCGCCGCGCTGTTGTCGGCCGAGCCGCCCCCGCAGCTGCTCCTGCTGGACGAGCCGACCAACAACCTGGACATGCCGAGCGTCCGCCAGCTGGCGCAGGCGCTGTCGGCGTACCGGGGCGCGCTCATTGTGGCCTGCCACGATCTGCCGTTCCTGGAGACGATCGGTATCACCCGCAGGCTGCGGCAGGACAGGGAGGCCGGCCTGACGGAATCGTGATTGACGGGCAGGGAGCAACCGGGCGATAGTGTGGCAGGTGGCTGCACCCCGGTTGATCTCGTGCGTTCTCGCTTTAGCGACGCTCACGCTCAGCGGATGTTCCCCCTCCGTGCCGACGCCGGAGGGCGGCGAGCCGAGAGTCAGCGGCGTCGCCGGCGGCACGGGCGACGCCGGGCTCAACGGCGGCAGCACGCCGAGCAGCAGCCCGAGCGCGGTGGCGCTGACGCCCGAGGCGTACAAGGCCGAGCTCGACAGCAGGCACAAGTCCCTGACCGCGGCGATCAGCGGGTTGACGGGCGCGCGCGGGGTCAAGGCGCTGGACCAGCGGGTGACCAAGGCCGAGGAGACGCTGAGCGGCGCCGCCGACGCGCTGGGCGCGCTCACCCCGCCCGACGCCGTACGCGCCCAGCACGACGCTTACGTGGCCGGCCTGCGGGACTTCGCCACCGAGCTCGGCAGCACGGAGGGCAAGGTCGGCGCCAGGGACCTGTGTACGTCGTCGGCCGTGCTCATCGATCTCGACGACAAGCTGGCCGCCCTCGACGAGGCGGGCGAGGCCCTGCAGAGCGCCGGCGACTACCCGGCCGACATCGTGGACGTGAAGGCCGGGCGCAAGCAGACCAGGCGGCTGAGCAACGGCTCGTTCGTCCGCAAGGGCAGCGCGCTCAACGGCCGCAGCTCGCTGGAGATCGACAACGGCGCCTCGCGCGACGCCGTGGTCACCGTCGTGCGGGGCGGCAGCAAGGCGTTCAGCGTGTACGTGCGGAAGAAGGCGAAGTTCAAGGTCCGGGGCGTGCGGGACGGCAGCTACAAGATCTTCTTCACGCACGGCGTGGACTGGGACGGCAAGAGCAAGGCGTTCACCCGCGAGTGCAGCTTCGAGCGTTTCCAGAAGGCGGTGACGTTCAAGACCACCTTCACCGCCACGCAGATCCGCTGGCACGACTGGCGGGTCACGCTGCACGCCATCTCGGGCGGCAACGCCCGCACGGCGCCCGTAGACCCGGAGGACTTCCCCGGCTGAGGCCCGCCGGGCGTTGAGGCCGCGCACCCGCCCGGTGCGCGGCCCTCGCAGTCAGATCAGGTCGAGAACAGCATGCCCACCCAGCTGCGCTGCCGGTGGTGGCCGTAGTGGTGACCGCCGCCGTGCGGCGCGCCCCAGGCCGGGCCGGGGGTGGGGGGCGGCGGGGGAGCCGCGTGGTATTGCGTCTCCATCCTGGTCAGCGTCTCCAGCTCGCCGTAGTCGAGAAAGATCCCACGGCAATTGTCGCACTGCTCGATGTGGACGCCGTTGCGCTCATAGGTCCGCATATTCCCGCGGCACTTAGGGCACTGCATCTAAGTCGCTCTCCTTGGCTTCGGGGCTTCCAGGATGAAACCTACCGCGCGCAACCCCATCACGCTCGGACGATTCTGTTGCACGACTCGACTAACGAATGTTCGACCTCGTCCAGTTCCCGCCTGTCACGTTCGGCGTTGAGCACGGCCACGGCGGCCAGCTGCACGGTGAGCGCCCTGGCCGGCACGTCGAGCCGCTGCCACGGGTCGTCGCCCCGCCCGAGCGCGGGCCCACCGGAGGCCAGGTACGCGCCGAGGAAGCGCTCCCAGACGGCCGGATCCAGCAGCCCCGCGGCGTACCAGGCGGCCGGCCTGGCCAGGTCCCACGCCGGGTCGCCGACGCCCAGGTCGTCCACGTCGATGAGCAGCCAGCGGTCGCGGCAGACGAGCTGCCCCAGGTGCCAGTCGCCGTGCGTCAGCAGCCCGGGCGCCGGCGCCGACTCCGGCAGCTCCTTGAACGCCCGTCTGATGAGCTGCTCGACGGGCCCGTCACCGGTCATGCGGTCCACCGCGCGGGCGGCCCGTGCCGGTCCTCCGGCGGCGGGCAGCGGCGGCAGAAACGTGAGGGGGATGGCGTGCAGCGCGGCCAGCAGCCTGGCGCCTTCCTCCCACGGCGCCGAGTCCGGGTCGTCCTGCGAGACGGGGCTGCCCGCGGGCCAGACCGTCACCGCGCGTCCGCCGGCCGACAACACCTCGGGGTGGAGCGGGGCCAGCATGACGCCGCTGACCGCGGCCGAGGCGGCGGCCCGCAGCCGGATACGCAGGGCGTCCGCGTCGTCGCGGGCGGAATGGGCCTTGACCACGACCTCGCCCCTGCGTAACACGACGACGTCCGTGCGCGTCGGATGCAACACGGGTGCTCCCGCGCCGCCGTACCTGGCGGCTATGCCCGCCAGCTCCTCCTCCAGACCCACTCGTACAGACTAGGGTGCATGAGAATCGGTTTCGCCGTACCGCAGTCAGGGCCCTGGGCCACGCCGGAGAACATGCGCCGCATCGCCGTGCGGGCCGAGGAGCTCGGCTATCACGAACTCTGGACGTTCCAGCGGCTGCTGTACCCGGTCGGGCATCCCATGGGGCCGACCTACCGCAGCGTGCACGACCCGGTCGTCCCCCTGGCCCACCTGTCGGGCGTGACCGGCCGCATCCGGCTCGCCGTGGCGGTGATCAACGCGTACGTGCCGCCGGTGCTGCTGGCCAAGCAGCTGGCCACCCTGCAGACGCTGTCCGGGGGCCGGCTCACGGCGGGGATCGGCCTCGGCTGGCTGCCGGAGGAGTTCGAGGCGTCGGGCGTGGGCTTCGAGCGGCGGGGGCGCAGGGGCGAGGAGTTCGTCGAGGTGCTGCGCCGGGCGTGGACGGACGACGTGGTCGAGCACCAGGGCGAGTTCTACCGGGTGCCGCCGGCCCACATCGACCCCAAGCCGGTGCCGGGCCCGCCGCCGATCCTGCTCGGCGGCACCGCCGAGGTCGCGCTGCGCCGCGCCGCGCGGCTGGCCGACGGGTGGGTGAGCTCCAGCAGGGAGGACCTGTCGGCCATCGCCGGGCGGGTGGAGCTGATCAAGGCGGCGCTCGCGGAGTCGGGGCGGGACGCGGCCGCGTTCAGGTTCGTGTGCCGGGGCGTCACCCAGGTCAGGGACGGCGGGGAGCGCCCGCTGACGGGCCCGTACGACAAGATCAGGCGGGACCTGGACGAGCTGGCCGCCAGCGGCGTGACGGACGTCTTCCACGACCTCAACTTCGACCACGAGATCGTCACCGCCGACCCGAAGGAGGCCATGCGCCGGGCCGAGGAGGCGCTAGAGGCGCTGGCGCCCTAGCCGCCGCCGTACGGGACCGTGATGATCTCCAGGTTGTGGCCGTTGGGGTCGGACCAGTAGAGCCCGCGACCTCCGTCGTTGGTGTTGATCCGCTCCGGCTCCTGGTGGAACGGGTCCGCCCAGTACGTGAGGCCGCGCTCCTTGATCCGGCCCTGGATCTGGTCGAATTCCTCCTCGCTGACGAGGAACGCGTAGTGCTGCTGGGGCACCGGCCCGTCGACCTGGACCACGTCGAGCGAGACGTCGTTGCCCAGCGTGACCACGCGGAACGGGCCGTAAACCGGCGCCGGCTCGAGGCCGAGCACGTCGACGAGGAAGGCGGCGGTCTCGTCCCTGTCCTTCGCCGGCACGATGGTGTGATTGAGATGGACAGCCATACTTCGAAGGCTATGCCAAGTGCTGCGCCTCGCCCGCGACGGCGTGGCGCAGCTCGCGGATGCCGTCGCGGCCCCGCACCGGGTGGACGGCGTTGGTCAGCAGCACCACGGTGAGCCGGCGGGCCGGGTCGATGAGGAGCGAGGTGCCGGTGAAGCCGGAATGGCCGTACGCGCCGTCGCCCGGCGTGCCTGCGAGGGCCGGGTCGCCGATCCGCACGCCCAGCCCGTGGCGGAAGGCGGCGCCCTCGGCGCCCTGATCGCGCACCATCTCGGCCACGCTCTCCGGCCGCAGCACGGGCCCGCCGCCGAGCCGCAGTGCCTCGCCGAAGGCCAGCAGGTCGTCGGCCGTGGCGAACAGCCCGGCGTGGCCGGCCACGCCGCCCAGCGCGTACGCCGTCTCGTCGTGCACCTCGCCGCGCACACAGCCGGGTCCCGGGCGCTCGGGCTTCCACTCGGTGGCGGCGACGCGCGGCAGCGCGCCCGGCCGGTAGCCCGTGTCGGCCAGGCCGAGCACATCGGTGATGCGGGAGCGCACGAGCACGTCGAGGGGCGCGCCGCCGGTCAGCTCGGCCAGCCGGCCGGCCATGATCATGCCGACGTCGCTGTAGAGGTAGGGCCCGCCGACCGGGTGGGTGATCGGCGTCTCGAGCATCGCGGCCAGGCGCTCGGCCGGGTCCGCGGTGGGCAGCTCCAGGTCGATGCGGCGGGTCGGGGTCAGGCCCGCCGTGTGGGTGAGCAGCCGGCGGAGCGTGATGCGCCGGTCCAGGCCGGGGATCCAGGCGGCGGCCGGCTCGTCCAGGGCGATGCGGCCCTCCTCGGCCAGGGAGAGCAGCACGGCCGTGGTGAAGAGCTTGCTGATCGAGGCCAGGTCGAAGATCGAGTCGCGGCGCGCGGGCGGCCGGTCGGGGGCGAGGGTTCCCTCGGCGTCGGCGTAGCGTACGAGCTCGCCGGTCGCGGCCGCGGCGGCCACGGCGCCGTCCACGGCGATCAGCGCGACCGCCGCCGAGCAGACCCGCGGCACCGCGCCCTCCAGAATCGCCCGCAGCCCCGTCATGCGACCCGCCCGATCGGACATCCCCGTCCTCCTAAGCCCCTCGATCGGACATCCCCGTCCCCCGAGCCCCTCGATCGGACATCCCCGTCCCCCTAAGCCCCGAGCCCCGTATCCGTCGCCCCGAACCCGGTCTCTCCCCCAGGAGAGGCGGTTCAGCCGCTCAGCGCGTCACTGAGGCGCTCGCCGTGCGAAGCCAGCAGCGCGCGGGCCGCGTCCGCGTCGAGCCCGTGCTGGATCATCAGCACCGCGATCTTCGTCTGACCGCCCGCCGCGTCCAGTGCCGCGCCCGCCGTCTCCTCGTCCGCGCCGGTGATGTCGGTGACCATGCGCAGCGCCCGGCCGGCGAGCTTGTTGTTCATCGCCGACATCTCGACCATCTGGTTGCCGTAGGTGCGGCCGAGCTTGACCATGCAGATCGTGGAGATCATGTTCAGCACGAGCTTCTGGGCCGTGCCCGCCTTCAGCCGCGTCGAGCCGGTCACCACTTCAGGCCCCACGACCACCTCGATCGCGTGCTCCGCGGCGGCCGACAGCGGCGCGCCCAGGTTGCACGACAGGGCCACGGTGAGCGCGCCGCGGCGGGCCGCCTCCGCCAGCGCGCCCAGCACGAAAGGGGCCCGCCCGCTGGCGGACACGCCCACCACCGAGTCCAGCGGGCCGGCCTCCAGGTCCTGCAGGGCGGCGGCGCCTGCCTCGGCGTCGTCCTCCGCACCCTCGACGGACCGGGTGAGCGCGTCGGGTCCGCCCGCGATGATGCCCTGCACCAGCGAGGGGTCGGTGCCGAACGTGGGTGGGCACTCGCTGGCGTCGAGCACGGCGAGCCGTCCCGACGTGCCCGCGCCGACGTACAGCAGCCGGCCGCCCTCGGCCATCCTGGCGGAGATCGCGTCGATGGCGTCCGAGATGGCCGGGATGGCCACCGCGACGGCCGCGGGCACGGCCGCGTCGGCCTGGTTCATCAGTTGGGCGATCTGCTCCGTCGGCAGCCGGTCGATCTGGCTGTAGCGAGGATCGCTCTGCTCGGTGGACAGCTCGCGTAGCGGATCAATCATGACGCTAATTTCCACCCTAATCTTCCTTCTTGTAAATATATTTCAGCACAATGGCCTGATGGCACATGTGCGTACCGGAACTGAACGGCTGTCGGCGGATCCCGCGCTCGCGGGAGGCTCCCGCCTCGGCCTGGTCACAAATCCCACCGGAGTCCTGCCCGACCTGACCCCCACGCCGGACGCGTTGCTGGCCGCGGGGGTGCGGCTGACCGCCCTGTTCGGCCCCGAGCACGGCCTGCGCGGCACCGCCCAGGCGGACGGGAGCGAGGCCGACACGGTGGACGACCGGACCGGCCTGCCGGTGTACGACACCCACAAGCTGCCGGGTGAGGCACTGGACCGGGTGGTGGCCGGCACCGGCGTGGACACGCTGGTGTTCGACATCGCCGACGTGGGCGCCCGGTTCTACACCTACGTCTGGACGATGTACGACCTGATGGCGTCGGCCGCCCGGCTGGGGCTGCGGTTCGTGGTGCTGGACCGGCCCAACCCGCTCGGCGGGACCGTGGCCGAGGGGCCGCTGCTGGATCCGGCGTTCGCCAGCTCCGTGGGCAGGTTCCCGCTGCCGATCAGGCACGGCAGGACGGCCGGGGAACTGGCGCTGCTGTTCGGGTTCGACCTGGACCTGACCGTGGTGGAGATGGCGGGCTGGCGGCGCGACATGACGTACGCCGAGACCGGGCTGCCCTGGGTGATGCCATCGGTGAACATGCCCACCCCGGACACCGCGCTCGTCTACCCCGGGACTGGCTTGTTCGAAGGGACGAACTTCTCCGAGGGGCGCGGCACGACCAGGCCGTTCGAGCTGGTCGGAGCCCCCTACGCGGACGCGCGCCTCGCCTGCGAGCTCAATGCGCTCGGCCTGCCCGGCGTGCGGTTCAGGGACGTCTGGTTCACGCCGACGTTCCACAAGCACGCCGGGGTCCCCGTACGCGGGGTGCAGCTGCACGTGCACGACCGGGAGACGTTCCGGCCGGTGCTGACCGGCCTGTCGATGCTGCATGTGGCCCGCACGCTCTACCCGGACGACTTCCGCCTGCTGGAGTTCCTCGACCACCTGTGGGGCTCCGGCACGCTCGCCGGCCGCCTGGAGTCCGGTGCGGACCCCCGCGATCTGTGCCCGCCACCGGGTCGCCCGGCGGGACGGCTGCTCTACGCGTGACATCACACCAGGTCGCGCCGGTAGAGCCAGAAAACGCGCTCGGCCCGCGCGCCCACGGCCCGCGAGTAGAACCGCAGCGGCCCCACCCATCCGATCTGCGCGCTGGCCTGGCCCGCGGCCCGCTGCTCGGCCAGGCACCTGCGCAGCAGCACCCGGCCGAGACCGAGCCCGCGGGCGGCCGGCGCGGTCCCCATCGGCCCGAACCAGGCCGGCCGGGCCCCCCAGGCGGCGAAGGCGAGGATCGCGCCGTCGCGCTCGGCGTAGTGCAGCCCGGCGGCGTTGGCCGCCTCCCACGCCCACCGCTCGTTCCAGTGCTCGGCGACGAACGCGGCGATGCGCTCACGGTCCTCGCCGGACGCGCGCACGGCCACCCCGGCCTTCTCCAGGCGCAGGAGGTCGTCCTCGACGGACAGGTCGACGCTCAGGTCGGCCGTCATGTTCCAGGCCACGTGGTAGCGCTCGTAGCCGAGGCTCTCGGCCAGGCAGGCGGCTGCGGTGTAGCGCACGTCGATGCCGGGCCAGGCGTAGCACGGCGGGTTGCCGGCCCAGCGGGCCTGCCGCGCGCCCTGGTCGCGCAGCCATTCCTCGGCCGCCAGCACCAGCGCCCGGCCGCGCCCCTGCCCTTGGGCGGACGGGTGCACGGCCAGCAGGTCGACGTGGCCGACGCCGGGTTCCTTGGTCGACAGGGACGCCATCACCACGCCGCCGTCCACGGTCAGCGCCGTCCACCGCCGGTCGGCCGGTGGCCGCGACAGGCGCTCCACGAGGGCCGCGCCTTCCCCGGCGTCCAGCGTCAGCGCGGCCTCGGCGATCGTCGCCGCCTCGGCGAGCTCTGCAGCCGTCATCACACCTCGCTCATCGGGCGGGCGATCACGCTGCGGCGCTCGGGGTAGAAGCACGCGTGCTCCTGCGGCGCGCCCGGCGTCACCTGGAGCAGCGGCCGCTCGCTCGTGCACCGCTCGCCGCGGAACGGGCAGCGGCGGGCGAACAGGCAGCCCTCGGCCTGGCTGTCGTCCATCGTCTCCAGCGGCACCACCGGCTGCTCGCCGGGCTGCTCCAGTCCGTGCAGCACCGGGATGGCCGACAGCAGCGCCTGCGTGTACGGGTGCACGGGGTCGGCGATGATGGTGTCCACCGGCCCGCGTTCGATCACCTGTCCACGGTAGATGACGTACAGCTCGCCGTCGTCGCCGATGTAGCGGGCCGTGGCCACGTCGTGCGTGATGAACAGCACGCTCACGCCGAGCCGCTCACGCAGGTCCTTCAGCAGCGCCAGGATGCCCAGCCGCAGCGACACGTCGATCATCGAGACGGCCTCGTCGGCGACCAGCATCTCCGGGTCCACGGTCAGCGCCCGCGCGATGACCACCCGCTGGCGCATTCCGCCGGACAGCTGGTGGGGGTACCGCGACAACACCGTGCCGGGGTCCAGGCCCACCAGCGTCAGCACCTCGGCGGCCCGCTCCTCGATCCACGACGAGGACCGCCCCGTCTGACCGGCCCGCAGGCTCAGCGGCGCGTACAGGGTCTGGTGGATGGTCCTGGTCGGGTTCAGGGCCGAGTACGGGTCCTGGTGGATCATCTGGATCTTGCGGAAGTGCGGCTGCCGCTGCTTGTGCTTCAGCGACGACATCGCGACGTCGCCGATGACCATCTCACCCGCGTCGTACGTCTCCAGCCCCGCGATGATCCGCCCGAGCGTGGTCTTGCCGCACCCGGACTCCCCGATGAACGACGCCGCGCCGCCCTTCGGGATCGCGAAGTCCACGCCGCGCAGCGCCTGGACCTCACGGGCGCCGAGCACCTTGCCCCGCTGCTTGAACGTCTTGACGATGCCGGTTCCGATGATCACGCGTGCTCCTTCACATTCACGGCATGGCAGGCGACGACGCGCGACCCGTCCGCGAGGGCGTCGGGGTCCACGGTGTCGCACACGTCCATGCGCAGCGGGCAGCGCTCCCTGAACACGCAGCCCTCCTTCGGCACGGTCACCAGCGTCGGCGGCCGCCCTGGCAGCGCCTGCGCCTCGGCGATGTCGCCGACGAGCCGCGGAATGGCCTTGATCAGACCCCTGGTGTACGGGTGCCGCGGCGCGCTCAGCACCTGCCTGGTGGGGCCCTGCTCGACCAGGCGGCCGCCGTACATGACGGCCAGCCTGTCGGCGACCTCGGCCACCACGCCGATGTCGTGCGTGATGACCAGGGTCGTGAGGCCGCGCTCGGCGTGCACCTCGCGCACGATCTTCAGGATGTTCGCCTGCGTGATCATGTCGAGCGCGGTCGTCGGCTCGTCGAGCACCACCAGGTGGGCGTTGAGCACCAGTGCCAGCATGATGCCGACCCGCTGCCGCATGCCGCCGGACAGTTCGTGCTGGTGCGAGTCCAGCACCCTGGCCCCGTCCAGGCCCATGCGGCCGAGCAGCTCCTTGGCCTCGCGCACCAGTCCGCGCAGGTCGTCCACGCCGTGCGAGCGGCCCAGGTCGAGCAGCTGCTTGCCGACCGTCTTGAGCGGGTTGAGGGAGTTCTGCGCGGCCTGGAAGACGTACCCGACGTGCTTGCCGCGGGCCTTGCGCAGGTCCTCGCCGCGCAGCGCGACCACGTCGCCGAGCCCGTCGATGTCGACGCTGCCTGCGGCGATCCTGCCCGGCGGCTGCACCGCGTTCAGCAGCGACAACGCCAGCGTGGACTTGCCGGAGCCGGACTCGCCGACGATGCCGGTGATCGTGCCGGGCTCCAGCGTCAGGCTGATGTCCCGGACGGCGGGCAGCTCGCCCGCGGGGGTCTTGTAGACGACCGTGAGGCCGTCGATGCGCACTCCCGGCGCTTGTCTTGCCACGTGTTCTACTCCTCGCGCAGCCGGGGGTTGAAGATCTCGTCCATGGCGTCGACCACGAGCACGATGGCCAGCGTCAACAGCAGGATCGCCAGCAGCGGCCCCAGCAGGAAGCCGAGCGCGCTCGGCACGGTCAGCGCGCCGGAACGGAATACGGCGGTGTTGAGCATCTGGCCCCAGTTGTTCGACTCGTACGGCAGCACGCCCAGGAAGAACAGGCCCACCTGCGCGTACACGCCGCCGGTGATCGCGATCAGCATGTTCATCGCGATGTAGGGCGCCATGCTGGGCAGCAGCTCCTTGCCCACGATGTGCGAAGTGGACAGCCCGAGCCCGCGCGCCGCCTCGATGAACCCGCGCTCGCGCAGCGAGAGCGTCTGTGACCGCACCGCCCGCGCCACGCCGCCCCAGCTGAGCAGGCCCAGCACCAGGCCCATCTGCACGGCGCTGCTGAACTTCCACACCGTGGAGAGCACCAGCAGCAGCGGCAGGCCGGGGATGGTCAGCTTCATGTCGGTCAGCCGCATGAGCACCGTGTCCCAGCGGCCCCGCTTGAAGCCGGAGAACAGCCCGATCCCGGTGCCCACGACCACCGTGATGACGGCGGTGACGAGCGCCGCGAGCAGCACGTACCGCGACCCGGTCACCACCAGCGCGATCACGTCCCTGCCCTGGTCGTCGGTGCCGAGCCAGTGCTCCCAGCTCGGCGGCCTGGTGATCTGGTCAGAGTCGCCGGGCAGCGGGTTCGGGTAGAACATCGGCCCGAACACGCCCATGAACGCGAACCCGATCATGAGCACCGCGCCGACCAGTCGGCTGGGCTTGCGCTTCATGACCCGCCACACGCCCCGCCAGAAGTTGCGGCGCATCGCCGCGCTCGTGGCCGAGCTCTCCAGGAGAACACTCATGCGGACACCTCCTCCCCGCTGCGGACCCGCGGGTCGATGACGCTGTAGAACAGGTCCGCGATGATGTTCGCCACGATGATCGCGACCGTGATCAGCAGGAACGCCCCGCCCATCAGGGCGTAGTCGCGCATCGTGATGCTGTCGAGCAGCAGCTTCCCGAGCCCCGGATAGTTGAAGATGCGCTCGATGAACACCGCGCCGCCCAGCAGCAGACCCAGCGACAGCGCCAGGATCGTGAACAGCGGCAGGATCGCGTTGCGCGTGATGTACCTGAAGATGATCGACCGCTTCATCCCGCGCAGCTCGGCGGCGAGGATGAAGTCGTCGCCGAGCACCGTGACGACGCTCGACTTCATCGCCAGGATCCAGCCGCCGTACGCCGACAGCGCGTACGTCGCGACCGGCAGCACCGCGTGCTGGGCCAGCGAGCCGATGTAGCCGGCGTTGAACCCGGGCTCGTAGAGGATGTCCACGGGCCCGTCGCTCGGCAGGATCGGGATGAGCGTGGCGAAGATCGCGCCGAGTAGCAGCCCCAGCACGTACTGGGGCACGCCGTGCAGCAGCGACCCGGAGATCGCCAGCGCGTCGCCGAGCTTGCCGCTGCGCTTGATGGCCGCGTAGACGCCCATGATGATGCCGACGAGGAAGCTCAGCAGCGTCCCGGCGAGCACCGGTAGAACGGTCCACTTGGCCGCGTCGGCCAGCACGTCCGTGACCGGCGCGCCGGCGTGCGTGATCGACTGGCCCAGGTCGAACCTGAGCAGCCCGGACAGGTAGCCGCCGTACTGCTCCCACAGGGAGCCCTTCGGCTGGAACCCATACAACACGCGCGTGGCCTGCTCGGCCGCCTCGGGCGACATGCCCTGCTCGATGAGCTTCTGCGTGTGCGCGGCGACGGGGTCGCCGGGGATGCTTCTGACGATGAAGAAACTGATCGTCGCGACGACCAGGATCATGACGACTCCGCGGGCCAGATGGCCCGCGAGCCGGCGTGCGATGACAACCATGTATTACTGCTTCTTCTTGACCATGCCGAGCTGCATCCAGACCCCTGCGGGGAGGCGCAGTACATCGGCGTCCTGTGCGGGCCAGCCGCCGAACCGCGTGGTGTTGGTGAACTGGGTGTTCACGTAGTCCCACAGCTGGATCGCGGGAAGGTCCTGGTTGGCCGTCTTGGCCAGCTGAGCCATGATCGGCTTGGCCTCCTCGGCGGAGACCGCGTTCAGCTTGGCCGTCAGCTCACCAGGGTTGACCTTGCCGACGCCCTCGACGTCGATCTCCTCGGCGCTGCCCATCCAGTTGCCGGCCTTGCCCGGCGCGCTGTGCGCGACCTTGCCGGCGACGTTGGTCCAGCCGTTGGAGGTGCCGTAGAGGCGCTGGAAGATGTCGTACGGCGCGGGGCCGAGCGCCATCAGCCAGAAGCCGACGTCGTACTTGCCCGCCGCGATCTCCTCCAGGTAGACGGGGTAGTCGGCGACGGTCACGACCTCGGCGTCCACGCCGTTCGCGACCAGCTGGCTCTTGATGTTCTCCTGCGCGGAGATCCAGTCGGAGAAGGGGGCGGGCGCGGTCATGGTGACCTTCCACGGCGAGCCGTCGGCCAGCGCCCACTTGCCGTCCTTCTTCTGCAGGCCGGCCTCCTTGAACTCGGCCTCCGCCTTGGCCACGTCGTGCTTGTACGGCTCCAGGGCGGCCAGCTCCGAGCCGATCCACTCCTGGGCCGGCTTCTGGTGGATGCCGGAGGTGGTCACCGCCGGGGTGCCGCCCTCGGGCGAGGCCACCTTGGTCACCTGCCCGCGGTCGATCAGATAGGCCAGGCCGCGGCGCACGTGCACGTTGTCGTACGGCTTCTTCGACTGGTTGAACGCCATGCCGACGGCCACCGGCGAGAAGCCCTTGATGACGTTGGAGCCGGGCGCCTGCTTGATCCGGTTCATCACGTCAGTGGGCATGGCGGTGAAGCCGGCCTGGTCGAGCTTGCCGGCGCTCAGGTAGTTCCAGATCTGCTCGTTGCCGCTGTAGTTGAGGAGCTTCACCTGGTCGGGAACGATGTTCGCGGCGTTGTAGAAGTTCTTGTTCTTCAGCAGCAGTGCCTCGCCGGGGTTGACCCGCTCCAGCACGAACGGCCCGCCCGAGACGTCCTTCGGCGGGGCGAAGGCCAGCACCTTCTGGCCGATGGCGAGGATCTCCTCGCGTGCCTTGTCGGCCGCGTCGCCGGTGCCCTTGGACGTCTTCAGCTTGTCCCAGAAGTCGGCGGGCAGCACGCTGCTCCACACATGTGCCGGCACGACGAAGCTGTCCATGACGCCCCGGGCGAACTTCGCGCTGGGGTTGCTCATGTCCTGGGTGACCTTGACGGTTTTGTCGTCGACGACCTGGATGTCGGCCGCCGCGCCGGCCGCGCCAGGCGTGACCGCGAACGCGGTGCTACCGGTGGTGTAGGCGATGCCGAGGGAGAGCTTGACGTCCTCGGCCGTCACCGGCATGTTGTCGGACCACTTGCCGTTCGGCTGCAGGTGAAGGGTGATCGAGGAGTTGTCGGGAGCGATGTCCCATTTGGCCGCTATGCCGGGATAAAATTGGTTGGGATCGGTCAGGTGGTTCTTGACCCAGCCGAGCTTCATCGCGTTGTAGCCCAGGAAAGAGTTGCCCTTGGGCGCCCATGGGTTCGCGGGGCCGCTGGCGTCGAGGCCTGGCTTGAGTACGTCGACCGTGGTGAACAGGCCGCCACCGCCGCCCGAGCCGCCGGACTTGTTGGTGGTGCCACCGCTACACGCCGCTGTCGCGGCGGCAAGGCCTAGGGCTGCCACTACCGCTGCCAGTCGCTTCATTTGCCGCTCCGGGGGATGTCTAGGGATTGACCGGACACTACGATCACGCCACACCAGCGTCAATAATCTCCACAGGTTGTGAAGCTAATGTAACTTTCCTTCATGAGTGTGCGGAGTGGAACTAAGCGCCGTCAAGTAAAACTTCAAGACATGATCAGTACGGCGGCCCCGTTGACCTGGTCATTTGCCAGATCAGTGAGCGCCTGAGCGGCTGCGTGGAAGGGGTAGGGCGCGATCGTCACGCGCGGCGGGTGCGCCAGCGCAAGCTCCAGAAAAGCCCGCCCGTCGGCCCTGGTGTTGGCGGTGACGCTCCGCAACGTGCGCTCCTGGAACAGGTGCCGGTCGTAGTTCAGTACCGGGACGTCGGTCAGGTGGATCCCGGCGATGGCGAGGGTTCCGCCGCGGTCGAGCGCCTCCAGGGCGGGCGGCACCAGATCGCCCACCGGCGCGAACAGGATGGCCGCATCCAGCGGCTCCGGCGGCCGGTCGCCGGCCGAGGCCGCCCCCAGCTCCAGCGCCAGTCGCCGGGACGCGGCCGACCTGGTCACCGCGTGCACGGTGGCGCCCTGTGCGATGGCCGCCTGCGCGGTCAGATGCGCCGACGCCCCGAACCCGTAGATGCCGAGCCGCCCGCCCGGCGGCAGGTCGCAGCGCGCCAGCGCCCGATAGCCGATGATGCCCGCGCACAGCAGCGGCGCCAGCCGCTCGGCGGGCACGTCGTCCGGCAGGGGATAGACGAAGTCTGCGGGCGCCACCAGATACTCGGCGAACCCGCCGTCGGCGTCCCACCCCGTATAAGTGGAGTCCGGGCAGAGGTTCTCCATCCCCCTGGCGCAATACCTGCACTTCCCGCAGGTGGAGCGGAGCCAGGCCACGCCGACGCGCTGCCCGGTCCCCATGACCTGGCCGACCGCCTGGTGACCGGGGGTGGTGAGCGGCCGCCGCGGCTGGAGATCGCCCTCAGCCAGGTGCAGGTCGGTACGGCACACGCCGCACGCCTCCACCCGTACCAGCACCTCGTCCGGGCCGGGCTCGGGCATCTCCCGCTCGATCAGCGCCAGCGGCCCGGACGCCATCGGGCCCGGCTCGCGCACCACCCACGTTTTCACGAGCTCAGACGCGCGTGGGCGAGTGTGGCGTAGAGCGCGGCTCCGTCCGGCAGCACCGCGTCATCGAACACGGCTTCCGGCGAGTGGTTGTACGGCGCCGTGGCCGGGTCCCGGTCCGGCGGGCACGCCCCCAGGAAGACGAACGCCCCGGGCACCTCCTCCAGCACGTACGAGAAGTCCTCCGACCCCATGATCGGCTGCGGCGAGACGAAATACCGGCCGGGGCCGAACAACTCGTCCGCCGTCCTCCCCGCGAACTCGGCCTCGCTCTGGTCGTTCACCGTGACCGGGTAGCCCATCCCGAACGACGCCTCGACCTCCAGCCCGTGCGCCGCCGCGATGCCCTGCACCACCTCCACCAGCCTGCGCTTGATCAGCGTCCGGTTGTCCTTGCTGAACGTGCGCACCGTGGCCTCGAACCTGGCCTCGTCCGGGATCACGTTGTCCGCCGACCCGCCGTGGAAGCTCCCGACCGTCACCACCACCGGGTCGAACACGTCGAACGTCCTGGTCACCATCGACTGCAGCGCCGTGACCATCTCGCACCCCGCCTGGATCGGGTCCAGCGCCCGGTGCGGCGTCGAGCCGTGCCCGCCGCGCCCCTTCACCGTCACGAGGAACGTGTCCGCCGCCGCCATGATCGGCCCAGGACGGGACGCGAACAGCCCGTTGGGCAACATCGCCGACACGACGTGCATGCCGTACGCCGCGACCGGGCGCGCGCCCGCCGCCTCCAGCACGCCCTCGTTGATCATGTGTTTGGCGCCATCGTGCCCCTCCTCGCCCGGCTGGAACATGAAGATCACATCGCCGGCCAGCTCGTCGCGCCGGGCGCTCAGCAGGTGCGCCGCCCCCGCCAGCATCGCGGTGTGCAGGTCGTGCCCGCACGCGTGCATCTGGCCGGGCAGCTGGGAGACGTACGGCAGGTCGTTCTTCTCCGTCACGGGCAGCGCGTCCATGTCCCCGCGCAGCAGCACCGCCGGACCCGGCCGGGCGCCCCGCAGCACGGCGGTCACCGAGCTGAGCGCCGTGCCCGTCTTGATCTCCAGCGGCAGGCCGTCCAGCGCCGCCAGCACCTTCTCCTGGGTCCGGGGAAGGTGCAGGCCCAGCTCGGGGGTGGTGTGGAGGGAGTGCCTGAGGCGGACGAGCTCGTCCCTCATGTCCAGCGCGGATTCAGTGAACGACATGAAGACAATTGTTCACGTACCGGCACGGAAGTCGACAAGGCGCGCTCGATACGATAACCGCGTGACTCAGCGTAAGCGGATCGACTCCTGGTTGTCCGACATGGACGGCGTCCTCGTCCACGAGGGACGGCCGGTTCCTGGTGCGGACGAATTCATCAAGCGGCTCGGCGAATCAGGCAAGAAGTTCAGGGTTCTCACGAACAACTCCATCTACACCCAGCGCGACCTGTCGGTGCGCCTGGCCGGGGCCGGCCTGGAGGTGCCCGCCGCATCCATCTGGACCTCCGCGCTGGCCACCGCCCAGTTCCTCGACGACCAGCGGCCGGGCGGGTCCGCGTACGTGATCGGCGAGGCCGGGCTGACCACGGCCCTGCACGAGGTCGGCTACATCCTCACCGACCTCGACCCCGACTACGTGGTGCTCGGCGAGACCCGGACCTACAGCTTCACCCAGATCACCCGCGCCATCCGCCTCATCGAGGGCGGCGCCCGCTTCATCGCCACCAACCCCGACCCCATCGGCCCGTCCACCGAAGGCTCCCTGCCGGCCTGCGGCGCCGTGGCTGCCCTCATCACCAAGGCCACCGGCGTCGCCCCCTACTTCGTCGGCAAGCCCAACCCCCGCATGATGCGCAGCGCGCTCAACGACATCGAGGCCCACAGCGAGACCACCGCGATGATCGGCGACCGCATGGACACCGACATCGTGTCCGGCATGGAGGCCGGGCTCTACACCATCCTCGTCCTCACCGGCGTCACCCGGCGCGACGAGATCGACCGCTACCCCTACCGGCCCTCACTCGTCGTCGACTCGGTGGCCGACCTCATCGACCTCATCTGAACCTGACCCCTCCTGACAGGTATGGATGGGAGGCTGACGTGTCATGACCCGCCTGTACCTGGAGATCGGCCCCAAGAAGGTGTTCGCCTGCTCGCTCGACTGGCCCGGCTGGTGCCGGATCGCCAAGGGCGAGGAGGCGGCCATCGACCGCCTCATGGAATACGTGCCCCGCTACCGAGTCGTCGCCGAGCGCGCCGGCCTGCCCTTCTCCCCGGGTGACCCGGTGGTGGTGGCCAGGGTGCCCGGGAGCCCCACGTCCGACTTCGGTGTGCCGTACGCGGTGCCCGACCTGGACCAGGAGCCGCTGCCCGCCGAGGAGGCCGCGCGCGGCGTCGCCCTGATGCGGGCCGCCTGGGACGTGTTCGACGAGGTCGCCGCCGCCTCCCCGGAGGAGCTGCGCAAGGGCCCGCGCGGGGGCGGGCGGGACCGTAGCAAGATCGTGGATCATGTGGTGGAGGCCGAGCGCGGCTACGCCCGTATGGTCGACGTCCGCCACAAGCCCTTCACATCGGTCGCGGACCGGGACGCCATGCGCACAGAACTGGCCGAGGTCCTCTCCCAGCCTTGGGTCCCGCCCCAGACGACCAAGTGGCCGCCCCGGTACGCCGTCAGGCGCATCGCCTGGCACGTCATCGACCACCTGTGGGAGATCGAAGACCGGGTGTAAGAAAACCACTCCCGCGGGCCTTACACGCGGCCGACACGCCCGTGCACTGTCTGCAATCATGTGCTGACAGAAAGTGGGACCCGGCTAGAGTTGGTAGCCAGGTCCCTTCCGGCGACCCTAGCGGAGGGGCACGTGCACGTACAGGCCGAGATCAATGGCTTGAAGGAGCGGATGGATTTCGTGGAAGGGATCGTGGGCGCGAAGGGCAGGAGGGGACTGGTGTCAGACCACTCGAAAGAGCTGGATCGGCACGCGGACCTGCTCTGCGAGATCAACAACCGGACGAAGAACATCGAGCTCGAGATCACGGTGATGAAGGGCGACATCGCCCGGATCGATGCCAGCGTCGGGGTGATGAAGGACGACATCGCCCGGATCGATGCCAGCGTCGGGGTGATGAAGGACGACATCGCCCGGATGGACGGCGACATCGCGGTGATGAAGGACGACATCGCCGGCGTCAAGGCTGATGTTGCCGACCTCCGGAAGGAGATGACGGCGGGATTCGCGGCCGTGGACATGCGATTCGGGGCCGTGGACGCGCAATTTACCGCGGTGGACGCCCGATTCACCGCGGTGGACGCGCGATTCACCGCCATCGACACCGAGATCGCGGCCATCCGCTCGGAAGTGTCCGACCTCAGCTCCAAGGTCACGGGGCTCGACGCCAAGCTCGACCTGGTCCTCGACAAGATCGGGGCGTAGGCGTAGGCGTCGCGGAGCCCCCGGTCCCAGCGTGGGCAGGGGGCTCCGTCGATTGATGGGTAAAACCGCAGCCGCCACGGTCGGTCGCTGGTTACCATCGCTACTGATTGCAATCGCATGGTGACAGAAACAGGGGAAAGTAGGCGTCTGTGGACGTACAGGGGGAGGTTCTCCAGGGAGGTGCGTCGGCCCGCCACGTGGACCTGCTACGTGAGGTCGACGACCGGACCAGGCGCCTCCAGGCCGAGGTCGCCGCGCTCCGCACCGAGCTCGCCGCCGTCCGCGCCGAGCTGGGTGAGGACGTCGCCGCCGTGCAGACCGAGGTCGAGGGCGTGCGGCGGGCGGTGAACGCGCGGCCGGGGACAAGCGGCGACGAGGACGCGGACCTCCGGCTCGACATGCTGGAGGGGTTCGCGGCGGTGCGGGCCGAGATCGCCCACGAGTTCGGCTCCGTACGCTCCGAGATGCTCGATCTGGGCATCAAGCTCGATCGGCTACTAAATCGGGATGGATGCCGTTAAACGACCGGTATGCCCTTCGGGTAGCCTAACTTACGGTACCGTAACCTGAAGGAGAAGATCTTTTATGGCGATGACTCAGACAGAGCTGCTGCACGAGCTCGAGCCCGTGGTCGCCGTGGAGCTCGACCGCCACCACAAGGTGGCCAAGGAGTGGTTCCCCCACGAGTACATCCCGTGGAGCGAAGGCCGCGACTTCGACGGCATCTACGGGGGCGAGGCATGGCAGGAGAGCGACTCGAAGATCCCCGAGGCGGCCCGCGTGTCGCTCATCGTGAACCTCCTGACGGAGGACAACCTCCCGAGCTACCACCATGAGATCGCCACCACGTTCGGCCGTGACGGCGCGTGGGGCACGTGGGTGCACCGGTGGACGGCGGAGGAGGACCGGCACGGCACCGCCCTCCGCGACTACCTGACCGTCACCCGCGCCGTCGATCCCGTGGCGTTGGAGCGGGCCCGCATGCACCACATGGAGAACGGCTTCATCACCGAATACGGCACCATGCTCCAGCAGCTCGCGTACGTCTCCTTCCAAGAGCTGGCCACCCGCATCTCGCACCGCAACACCGGCAGGGCCTCCGGCGACGAAGGCTGCGAGCGGCTGCTCGCCAGGATCGCCGCCGACGAGAACCTGCACATGCTCTTCTACCGCAACCTGCTCAAGGCGGCCTTCGAACTCGACCCGAACCAGACGATGCGCGCCGTCACCGACGTGGTGACCACCTTCCAGATGCCCGGCCAGGGCATGGAGGGCTTCACCCGCAAGGCCCTGATCATCGCGAACGAGGGCATCTACGACCTGCGCCTCCACCTCGACGACGTGCTCATGCCGGTGCTGCGGCAGTGGTCGGTGTTCGACAAGAGCGACCTGGGCCCCGAGGGCGAGAAGGCGCGGGACGAGCTGGCCGCGTTCCTGGCCAAGACAGAGGCGACCGCCGCCAGGTTCGTCGAGCGCCGGGAGGCGCGCAGGGCCCGCGCCGACGCGATGAAGTAAGAGCGCAGCCACCGCGCCGCTCGAGCTAATGCGCTCGGCGCGGGGCCGGTTGTCGCGGACCAGGCGGTACTCGCAGATCACCAGGATCGCCATCAAGCACGGCCTCGGCCCCTACCTGCGGGGCCGAGGAGATCGCCTGGAGGACCGCCCCGGCAAGGTACGCCTGGCCAGGTCGCTGCGCGAGGCGCTCGACGACGGCGGGGTCACGTTCGTCAAGCTCGGCCAGATCCTGTCCACCCGGAGCGACCTGCTGCCCGCCGAGTTCGTCGACGAGGCGGTTGCAGGACCAGGTCGCCCCCACGCCGTGGGAGCGGATTGAGCCGGTGCTCGCCGAGGAGCTGGGCGGTCCCGGCTACTGGCCGACGAACGAGACCGCCGCTACGTCACCGGCCTGCTCCACCAGGTGCTGCTCACCGTCCTCGGCGCCACGGCGGGCCTGATGGCCGTCATGCTCCGGCGGCTCCGGCAGCGAGCAGCCGTACCGTTCTTGACTCGGAGATGGTCTTGGACATCCACGGCATCGGGCAGGTTTCCCGGTAACACCGGAACCCCTTGGGAGCAGAGGGTGAAAATCATCGGGATCGCCGCCGGCCTCCACGAGGGGTCTTTTATCAACAGATTGCTGGAAGCAGCGGGCGGTGAGCTGCCCGAGGGCATCGGATTCCGGGTGTGGCCGGGACTTCGCGAGATGCCGCCGTACGCGGCCGGGCCGGCGCCCGCGCCCGTCCGACATCTCCTGGGGCTGCTCGCCGCGTCGGACGCTGTGCTCATGACCGCTCCCGAGCACAGCCTGTTGCCTGCCGAGCTGATCCACACCCTCGACTGGATGTCCGCCGCTGACGCGTTGACCGGCAAACATGTGGCGGTGATGAGTGCTAGCGCGCGAGCCTGCGGCGCCATGTGGGCGCAGGCGGAGTTGTACAAGCGGCTCCAGGCGGGCGGGGCCGTCGTGATGGGCGCCGAGCTGGTGATCTCGCCTGCCTGCCCGCACTTCGACGAGGACGGGTACCTCGCCGATCCCGTCCTGCGCGGCCAGGTTCGCACGGTGATCACCCAGCTGTGCCCGGCCGAGGTGTTGGAGCCCGCGCTCCTGCTCTGATCCGACCCCGCGTTTGGGGTTTTCCGGCCCGCGCCGTTCCTGCCCGGCATCGGCATGTCGGCTCCCGAGGGCCCGAGCCGCAGGAGCCGCGAAAGGCGAAATACGGGGTCAGGGTTCGCGGCGTAGGCGTTTGAGGTCGGAGCGGTGCTTCTTGGTCGCTATGCGGCGCTCGACGGCGCCCCGGCTCGGCTTGGTCGGGCGGCGGCGCTTGGGCGGCGGGGCGATGGCCTCGCGCAGCCGCTGCGCCAGGCGGTGCGCGGCGGCCTCCCGGTTCCTGAGCTGGGAACGGTACTCCGAGGCGGCGATCGTGATCGTGCCGGAGCCGAGCCGGTCGAGTGCCCGGGCCTTCAGCGGGGGCGGCAGTGCCGTGCTCGCGGCGACGTCGAAGATCAGCTCCACGCGGCTGTCGGTGGTGTTGACGCCCTGGCCGCCCGGGCCTGACGAACGGGAGAAACGCCAGACGAGCTCGGCGTCGGGGATGACGACCGAGTCGTTGACGACCAGGGGGCGGGACATGCGTGGGGCTCCTGTTCAGAAATATGCCTTATGTAGGTAAGTGTCACCGTATCTGTGTGCCATATGCCGTACGCAACGGCATTTTCAATTTCCGCCTCCGCTGCGAATATAAAGGGAACATCGCGCAGGAGGGGCCGAACGTTCATGGAGCTTCACCTGGCCGCGCAGGTGGGCCTCACCGTGGTGCTGGCCATCGCTTCCGCCGTCGGGTTCCTGCTGTTGCGATGCCAGGGCAAGGGGCGGCCGTTCGGGCCCGCGGGGCGGTGGCTCGCGCTGGCGATCACCGTGCTGACCGGGCTGGTCTCCGCCGGCGTCGCGCTGCTGAGCGGGTTGCTGAACGACTACTTCTCCCTCGTGATGGGCGCGGTCGCGCCGAGCGGCCTGTGGCTCAGCCAGATGCGGGCCAAGGAGGACGAACGGCGCTCGCTGGGGCGGGAGGCGGCCACGTTCTGGCTGGTGTCGCTGCTGGCCCGGCTCGACCAGGCGATGGCGCAGGAAGAGCGGGACTGGTGCGAGCAGCGCGTGGACGAGACCTGGGACGTCTACGAGCTGAGCCTGGCCGCCACCCGCTACCATGAGCGGATCGCCGAGCGGCTCTCGCCGGAGCAACGCAGGCGGGAGCGCATCCACGCCAGGCTCGACGCGATCGAGCGGCGGCTGGACGTGGCGGCGCTGATCGAGGATGGGGCGGCGCGGTCGAAGGTGGTCACGGCGCTCAAGGGGTCGCGGCACACGCGGCTGGCGAGGTACGAGCGGTATCTCAACGATCTGACGCGGCTGCACGGCAACCTCAAACACGACGCCCAGAGCGATCTGCGGCGGCTGCTGGCCTCGGGCTACCGGGCCGGGTACCGGTCGCTCCCGCCGTTCACGACGCCGGCGCGGGTCCGCGGTCCCGAGACGGCCAGGCGCGTGGTATGAGCTCAGGCGCTGTGAGGCCAGGCGCGGTGAGGCCCGGTGCGGTGCGGCCCGGTGCGGTGAGGTCAGTCGGTGAGCGCGGCGGAGGAGCCTTCGGCGTCGCCGAGGGTGAACTCCAGGCGGGCCCCCAGCGCGTCCACGACGGCCCCCAGCGTGCGGAGCGTCAGATTCTCATCGCCGGACAGGATCTGGCTCACCCGGCCGGCGGACACGCCCAGAGCCGCGGCCAGGTCAGCTCGGGAGATCTTGTGCTCCCGCATGTACCACGTGATCTCGTCGACGACTTCTTGGGCGAGACCGCCCACCTCGTCGCGGCTGTTACGGCGGAGGGCCATCACGGTCTCGCTCTCGACGCTCACCTTCTGATGACTCCACTTTAGCTCTACCTAAACCTTTAGGCAAGCCTAAAGGGGAGCGTTCTGGTGATGGCCGGATGCAAGCGCCGTGTGCCAGCATTCCGCATGGAGCGCGACAAGATCGCGCGGGAGATCGGGCGTGAGGAGGCAAGATGGCGGCCATCGTCGGCGTGCACGGGATCGGCAAGTACAACTACTACGTGGAGGCCGGCCGGTCCGCGGCCGGTGCCGGGCAGGCCATGCGCCTCAAATGGGACCGCTACCTGCACACGGCGCTCGGGGGCGAGGCAAGGGCGTACTTCAGTGAGATCGCGTACTTCTCCCACCATCTGCACGATGGGAAGGACGCCCCGCGCTCGCTAGCCGCCATGGAGGCCCCTGCCCAGCAGGTCCTCCTGGAATGGGCGAAGAATCTGGGCGTGGGCGAGCACGTCACCGGCGCGCTCAAGTCGTTCACCGGCTGGCTGCTCACCAAGCTCGACGCCAGGTCGGCGGCGTTCGCCCAGCTGTTCGCGCCGGAGGTGGCGGCGTACCTCACCGACCATGTCAAACGTGAGAAGTGCCGGCAGGTCGTGGCCGAGACCATCCGTAGGAACCGGCCGAAGGTGGTCATCGCGCACTCGCTCGGCAGCGTCGTCGCGTACGAGACCCTCTGGGCCGACCCCGGCCTGCGGATCGACCTGCTGATCACCCTCGGCAGCCCGCTCGGCATGCGCAACGTCGTCTTCGAGCGCCTGCTGCCCGCACCCATCAACGGCCGGGGCGAGCGCCCGCCCGGCGTCCGGCGCTGGGTGAACATCGCCGACAAGGACGACATCGCCGCCATCCCGCCGGACCTGTGCGGCAGCTTCGCCGGCGTGGACGTCGAGGAACTGGTCAACCTCGACTGGATCGACTTTCACACCGCGGAGAAGTATCTGGGTTGCCCGGCGCTGAACCCGCATCTGCGACCATTCTTGGCATGACGTGGATTGTCTTCGACTTCGGCGGCGTCCTGTCGCTGCCCCAGCCCGAGTCCGACGCCGTGGCCATGGCGCGGGCGGTGGACGCCGATCCCGAGGCGTTCCAGCGGGACTACTGGGAGCATCGACTGGAGTTCGACCGCGGCTTGTCCCCGCACGATTACTGGTCCGCGGTGCTCGGCAGGAGCGCCACCCACACCGAGGTCGCCCGCCTGGTCGCCATGGACGTGGCCAGCTGGGCCCATCCCAACGAGGGCACGGTCGCCCTGCTCGATGACCTCATCGAGGCCGGCCACGACGTCGCGCTGCTGTCGAACATGCCCGTCTGCATCGGCGACGGCCTGGACGAGCTGCCCTGGGTCGCCGCCATCGGCCACCGCTTCTACAGCGGCCGGATGGGCCTGGTCAAGCCGGACAGGGAGATCTTCGACGAGATGGCCCGCGCGCTCGGCGCCGCCCCCTCGGAGATCGTCTTCATTGACGACCGTCAGGAGAACGTCGAGGGCGCCGAACGCGCGGGCATGCGCGGCGTGCACTTCACCGATGCTGCGGCGCTGCGCGAAACGCTGCCCGACGTACGGGAGGCCGCCCGCTAACGAGGCGATCGCCCGCTGCCGAGAGGCGATCGACGCCTACCTGGAACTGGACGGCGAGGACGGCTTCGACGCAGCCGGCGATCTCCTGGAGGAACTTCGCGAACAGGACGACTGATGCTGTTCATCCGCGATTGACTCCACTGTCACGGCGGGGTCAGCGCGGCCGGACATACCTGTGAACGTGGACCGTAGAGCCTTCCTGACGGCGGCGGCGACAGCCGGCCTCCTCAGCTCACAAGCCCCTATCTCCCCGGCATCCGCCACATCCTCCTCCAGAGCCCTCAAATCCGACCCGTTCACGCTCGGCGTGGCCTCCGGCGACCCCTCGTCCGACGGCTTCGTCCTGTGGACGAGGCTGGCCGTCAACCCGCTGAGCGGCGACGGCCGCGGCGGCATGCCCGCCCGCGACGTACAGGTGGACTGGCAGGTCTCGGCCGATGAGCGCTTCTCCAGGATCGTCGAGTCCGGTGCGGCCACCGCCCGGGCCCGCGACGCCCACAGCGTCCACGTCGAGCTGAAGGGCCTGGAGCCGGGGCGCGACTACTTCTACCGGTTCAGGAGCGAGGGCCGGATCTCGCCCACCGGCCGTACCAGGACGACGCCTACCGGCGAGACGACTCCGCTCACCTTCGCGGTGGCCGCGTGCGCGCACTACGAGCACGGCTACTACACCGCCTACCGGCGCCTCGCCGAGCAGGAGCCCGATCTGGTGGTGTTCCTCGGCGACTACATGTACGAGTACGGCCCCAGCGGTTACACGGCGCTGGCCGGCCGCGTACGCATCCACACGCCCGGCAAGTGCCAGACGCTCGCCGACTACCGGCTCCGGCACGCGCAGTACAAGAGCGACCACGACCTCCAGGCCGCGCACGCGGCGGCGCCGTGGCTGGTGGCGTTCGACGATCACGAGGTGGAGAACAACTGGGCCGGGCCGGTCTCCAGCACGGGAGCGCCGGGGTTCGCCAGGCGGCGGGCCGAGGCGTTCCGCGCGTACTACGAGAACATGCCGCTGCGCCGCGCCAGCCTCCACGGGGCGGTGCTCAAGGTGAACCGGCGCATCTCCTGGGGCACGCTGGCCCGCTTCCACCTGCTCGACACCCGGCAGTTCCGCGACGACCAGGCGTGCCTGGACGGCGTGCGGGCCGGATGCGACGACCGGCTCGCGGACAAGCGCACGCTGCTCGGCGCCGGCCAGTGGCGGTGGCTGGAGGACGGGCTGCGCGGCTCCACCACCCGGTGGAACCTGCTCGGCCAGCAGATCATGATGACGCACCGCGACTACAAGGTCGGGCCGGGGCGTGAGGTCAACCTGGACTCCTGGGACGGGTACGCGGCCGAGCGGACGCGGCTGATGGGGTCGCTGGCGCGTACGTCCAACCCGGTGGTGCTGACGGGGGACGCGCACATGCACCACCTGGCCGAGCTCAAGACGGACTTCGACGACCCGGACTCGCCGGTGGTGGCCAGGGAACTGGTGGCGTCGTCGATCGCGAGCGACGGCGACGGGTACCGGGACCGGACGTGGATCGCGGAGGCCCTCCAGGAGAATCCCCACATTTCCTACATCGACCAGCGTCGCGGCTACCTGGTGGCCCGCCTGACCCGCGACGACCTGTCCGTCGACTTCCGGACGCTGGACTACATCTCCCGCCGCGGCGCCAAGGCCAAGACCGCCCACCGCATCAGCATCCCGGCCCTGACGGGTGCGGCGGCGGCCGGCCAGGCGGGGGTGCCCCCGGTCGGCTGAACGTTCGCTGGGAACCAGCTGAAGATCCCCTCAACACGGGTGCGGGACCCGCGCCACGTCGCGCCGCCCGCGTGGACCGCGCCGCGTGGGCCGGGCCGCCTGTGCCTCGGCGGGCCACCACCCGGGGGTGGAGGGCTGATCGTGCAGGCCGGGTGGGCAGGTTATGCGCCGGGCCAGCTGCCGTCAGGGAACTCGCCCGTCGTGCCGCCCGACATGACCACCTCGTCGCGCTCGCCCAGGCCCGAGGTGACCTCGACGTACTGGTCACCGCGCACTCCCGTCCGCACCACCTTCGCCACGTCCCGGCCACCCGAACGTACGGTGACCACCTGGGCGCCGTCGGACCTGCTGCGAACCGCCGCCGCGGGGACGTAGATCGTGTTCTCGGCCTCGTCCGTGGTGACGGTCACCGAGGCCGTCTGCCCGAGCATGAGGCCGGACGGCGGCGCGTCGAAAGCGAGAGTGACCGAGTAGCGGACGAGCTGACCGTCCACGGTGGCGGTCGGCGCGATGGCCGTCACCGTGCCCTCGTGGCGTTCGCCGCCACGTGTGGCGAGCGTGATCTGGGCTCTTTGACCAAGCTTGAGCCGGTTGACGTCGGATTCGGTGACCATGGCCTGGACCTGCAGCTCGTCCAGGTCGCCGAGGCTGATGAAGGTGTCCGTGCCCGCCGTGTCGCCGACGCCGCCCGCGACCGACAGCACCGTTCCGGCGGCCGGGGCCATGATGCGGGTGGCCCGTACGGCGTCCGCCGCCTGCTCGAGCGCGGCCTCGGCGCGGTCCACGTTCGCGGCGGCCTGCTCTTCGCCGGCCCCGGCTCTGGCCGCGGTCTGGTTCTGCCCGCAGGAGCCGGTGCCCTGCGTCGGGCGGGCGCCGCCCGACGCACCGGTGCTCGGTCGCGCCGACGGCTTGCCGGTCGCGGTGGGCCTCCCGCTCGCGGTGGGTTTTCCGCTGGTGGACGGCTTGCCGGTGGGGGAACTCGAGGCCGAGGGGCTGCCGTCGGCCGCGGACGGCCGCCCGTCTCCGGACGGCTGGGCGCCGCCGCTCGGCGTGGCGGTGACGGTCGCGGTGACCGTGGCGGTCACGGTGGCGGTCACGGTCGTGGTCACCGTGGGCTCGGGCCCGGGGTCGGTCGGCTCCGTGGTGGGGGTGGCCGAGGGGCGCGGGGTGCCCGTCGGGTCCGGCGTCGAGCTCCGCGTCGGGCTGAGGCTAGGACTAGGACTCGGGCTTGCGGAGAGCCGTCCCACTGGACCGAGGGCGCCCCCGCCGGACGATGTGCCCCCGCTGGACGATGTGCCGCTGTTGGCGGGGGAGGCAGGGGTGGTGGGGGTCGTGCCGGTGGCGGGGGAGGTGGTGCCGCCGCCTGGGGGGCAGGAAGCCCCCGCGCCGTTCGACGCGCCCGTCGTGGCGGACGCCTCCTCCAGGGCCTCTTCGGCCGCTGTTACGTCGGCCTTGGCCGCCTCGTACGCCTCCCGCGCCGCCCGCCCGTCGATCCTGGCCAGCACCTGGCCTTTCTTCACCTTGGCCCCGACCTTGACGTACACCTTGGTGAGCGTCCCGGAAGAACCGAAGGCCAGGTCGCGGCGGGAGCCGTCCACGGTGTTGCCCGCGGCGCTCACCACGGCCGTGACCTGCCCGCGCTGGGCGGCGGCGAGCCGTACCTGAACGGCGGCCGGGGTGTCGTCGCGCAGCGTGAGCGCCACGCCGGATCCCGCGGCGAGCACGGCCAGGGCGAGCCCGCCCAGCGCGAAAGTCCGTCTCATGGCGGATCATCCTGCCGAAGCAGGTTCGCGGCACGCTGCGAGGAGCCTAAGAGTTCCCTGTGTGCCCGCGCGAGGACCGGCGTTGTCAGCGAACGTTCAGCTTGCTCGCGGCTGCGGCGCAGGGTTGTGTGCAAGTGTCACCGCCTGTGAAGGTGTCGAACAGGCGCAGAGCGCGGGTGAGCCGCCGGGCGCTGATGACCAACGGAGCCCTGGCGGTGCTCCTGCTGGGCGGTGCCGTGCTCGCCTACGGCCAGCTCGGCACGGGACAGGCGGCGGGCGAGGCGACCGTGCGCACGGTGACGGCGAGCCGCGGCTCCGTGGTGGCCTCCGTGTCCGCCTCGGGCGCGGTCGAGAGCTCCAAGTCCCGCGCCCTCTCGTTCGGTACGTCCGGGACGGTCGAGAAGATCTACGTGAAGGCCGGCGACAAGGTCGGCAAGGGCGACATCCTGGCCAGGCTCGACGACGACGCCGCCCAGGAGAGCCTGTCGGCGGCCAAGGCCGCATACGACAGCGCCGTGGCCGACGGGACGGACACGGCCCAGCTCTACTCCGCCTACATCAAGGCCCGCAACGACTATCGGCAGGCGCAGCGCACCGTCGCAGGCACCGTGCTGAAGGCCCCGTTCGGCGGCACGGTCACGGCGGTGAACGGCTCGGTCGGCGGCAACAGCGGCTCAGGACAGAGCTCAGGACAAAGCTCGGGGCAGACCTCGGGACAGAGCGGCGGCCAGAGCACAGGACAGGCCCAGTCCGGCTCCGGGTCGGGATCCAGCGGATTCATCGAGATCGCCGACATCGGCAAGCTCCAGCTGGTCGGCTCCTTCACCGAATCCGACGCCGGCAAGCTCAAGCAGGGCCAGACGGCCACGGTCACGTTCGACGCGCTGCCCGGCGTGACCGCCACCGGCAAGGTCACCCAGATCGAGCCGGTCGCCACCACCAGCAACAACGTGGTGCAGTACCCGGTCACGGTCACCTTCACGGAGGTGCCGGGACAGGTGCGGCTGGGCCAGACCGCCACCGTCGAGGTCGTGGTCGGCCAGGCGGACGACGTCGTCACCGTCCCGTCCACGGCGGTCTCCACCAGCGGCGGCCAGACCACGGTCACCCTGTTCAAGGACGGCAGGCAGACCAGGACCCCTGTGGAGGTCGGGGTGCGGGGCGCGACGCTGACGGAGATCAAGTCGGGCGTCTCCGAGGGCGACCAGCTCGTGCCTCCGGCGGCCTCGACCGGCACCACCACCGGCGGCGGCATCCAGCGGCAGT
The DNA here is from genome assembly GCF_052245935.1 of Nonomuraea sp. 3N208. Taxonomy (NCBI): domain Bacteria; kingdom Bacillati; phylum Actinomycetota; class Actinomycetes; order Streptosporangiales; family Streptosporangiaceae; genus Nonomuraea; species Nonomuraea sp. 3N208. The sequence continues at coordinate 87,057 of NZ_JBQQBR010000022.1, forward strand.
TCGGCGGTGGCGGCTTCCCCGGCGGCGGCGCGGTGCGCAGCGGGGGCGGCATGCTGGGAGGCGGGCAATGACGGCCCCGGACGGCCCCGCGCCGGTCCTACGCGTCAAGAACCTCGTCAAGGAGTACGGCGAGGGCGATGCCCGGGTCCGCGCCCTGCGCGGCATCAGCATGGACGTCGAGCGCGGCGACTACGTCGCCATCATGGGCGCCTCCGGCTCCGGCAAATCGACCCTCATGAACATCCTCGGCTGCCTGGACGTGCCGACGAGCGGCTCGTACCTGATCGACGGCGCCGACGTGGGCCACCTGGACGAGCACCAGCTCGCCATCCTGCGCAACCGCCGCGTCGGGTTCGTCTTCCAGTCGTTCAACCTGATCCCGCGCATGAGCGCCCTGGCCAACGTGGAGCTGCCACTCGTGTACGGCGGCGTCGGCCAGGCCGAGCGGCGCGCCCGGGCGCTGGCCGCGCTGGAGCAGGTCGGCCTGGCCGACCGCGTGCATCACGAGCCGAACCAGCTCTCCGGCGGCCAGCAGCAGCGCGTCGCCGTCGCCAGGGCGCTGGTCACCGCCCCGGCGCTGCTGCTGGCCGACGAGCCGACCGGCAACCTCGACACCGCCTCCACCAGCGATGTGCTGCAGATCATGGACCGGCTCAGCGACTCAGGCCGCACGATCGTGCTCATCACTCACGAGAACGACGTGGCCGCGCACACCAAGCGGGTGGTCAGACTAGTGGACGGGGAGATCGTGGAGGACCGCCGGCAGGCGCCCGTCGACGGCCCGCCCCCGAGGATGGCCGCCCTGTGAACCAGCTCGAGATCCTCCGCTTCGCGCTGCGCGGCCTGCTGGCCAACAAGATGCGCAGCTCGCTGACCACGCTCGGCATCCTCATCGGCGTGGCCGCCGTCATCATGCTGGTGGCCGTCGGCGAGGGCTCCTCGCGCAGCATCCAGCAGAACATCCAGCGCCTCGGCGCCAACACGCTGACGATCTCCCCATCCTCCTCCGGAGGCGGCGGCGGAGGCGGCGCAGGCTTGCGGACGCAGGGCGGGAACACCGGGCCGCGTACGCAGTCCAGGCAGCTCAGCCTGGCCGACGCCAAGGCGCTGACCGACAGGACGCTCGCGCCCTCGGTCAAGAGCGTCTCGCCCGTGGTGACCGCCTCCTCCTCGACCGCCGCGTACGGGGCCGCCAGCCACACGATCGCGCAGTTCGTCGGCACGTACCCGAGCTACTTCGAGACCACGAACAAGCCCGTGGCGAAGGGCACGTACTTCTTCAACGACGACGTGCTGGCGGCCAGGAAGGTCGTGGTGCTCGGCCAGACCGTTGTGGAGGAGCTGTTCGGGACCGTCGACCCGATCGGCAAGCAGGTCAGCGTGTCGGGCGTGCCGTTCACGGTGGTCGGCGTGCTGAAGGAGGCCGGGTCCACCGGCATGCAGGACGCCGACGACGTGGCCGTCGCACCCCTGCCGGCCGTGCAGCAGAGCCTGAGCGGGTTCGGCTCGCTCAGCTCGATCGTCGTCCAGGCCACCGGGGCGGGGACCACCACGACGGCCCAGTCGGAGGTCACGGCTATCCTCAACCAACGACATGGCATCACCAACGACAACCCCGACTACCGCGTACTCAACCAGGCCACGTTGCAGGAGACCGTCAGTGCGGCGACCGGCACCTTCACCGTGCTGCTCGGCGCCGTCGCCGCGATCTCGCTGCTGGTGGGCGGCATCGGCATCACGAACATCATGCTGGTGACCGTCACGGAGCGCACCCGCGAGATCGGCATCCGCAAGGCGATCGGTGCCCCCAGGAGCGCCATCCTGGGCCAGTTCCTGCTGGAGGCCACGTTGCTGAGCCTGGTCGGCGGGTTGTCGGGGGTGCTCGTGGCGTTCCTGGGGACCAGGTTCACGATCGCCGGCATCGAGCCCGTGCTCGTGCCGTCGTCGGTCGCGCTGGCGCTGAGCGTGTCGGTGGGGATCGGGCTGTTCTTCGGCAGTTATCCCGCCAACCGGGCGGCCAAGCTCAGGCCGATCCAGGCCTTGCGCCACGAGTAAGGAGATGCACATGGCCCAGCTCGACTCCTCGCCGTACCCCGACGACCTGCGCGAGGAACTCGCCGTCCAGCCCCGCGCGGGCATGTCGAAGCTCACGCTGGCGCTGGCCGCCGGCGTCGTGCTGGTGGCGGGGATCATCATCGGCATCCAGGCCGGCAAGCTGACCGGCGGCTCGGCCGGAGCCCAGCTGCGCGCCGGAGGAATGCAACAGGCGCCCCAGGGGTACGGCCCCGCGGGAGTGCAGCAGGCGCCCCCTGGGTACGGCGGCCGGCAGGGCGGCCTCGCCCAGCGCATGGGCGGCGGCGGCACGATCGGGACCGTGGAGAAGGTGGAGGGCGGCAAGATCTACGTCAAGACCATGGACGGCTCCACCGTCACGGTGACCACCACCGACCAGACCACCGTCCAGATCGCCAAGCCGGGCAAGGTATCCGATCTGGAGGCGGGCAGCACGGTCACGGTACGCGGCCGGCAGGGCGACGACGGCTCCGTCACGGCCGCCTCGATCACCCAGGGAGGCCAGGCCTTCCAGGGAGGCGGCCCGCGATGAGCGAACCCGAGGCGAGGCTGCTGGTGGTCGACGACGAGCCCAACATCAGGGAGCTGTTCTCGGCCAGCCTGCGCATGGCCGGGTTCGAGGTGCTGACCGCCGCCGACGGCATGGAGGCACTGCGGGTGGCCGAGGAGAGCTCGCCCGACCTGGTGATGCTCGACGTGATGTTGCCCGACCTCGACGGCCTGGCGGTCGCGGGCAGGCTGCGGTCCCGCGGCCGCCGGGTCCCCGTGCTCTTCGTGACCGCCAAGGACGCCCCCGAAGACAGGATCGCCGGGCTGGGGCTCGGCGAGGACTACGTGACCAAGCCGTTCAGCCTGGAAGAGGTCATCGCCCGGATCCGGGCGGTGCTGCGCAGGACCCGGCGCGGCACCCCGCCGCCTAACCGGCTGCAGGTGGCCGACCTGGAGCTGGACGAGGAGACCCACGAGGTCTGGCGGGACGGCGTCCCGGTGAGGTTGTCGCCCACGGAGTTCAGGCTGCTGCAGTACTTCATGCTCAACGTGGGCCGGGTGCTCTCCAAGACGCAGATCCTCGACCACGTCTGGAACGGCGACTGGCGCACCGACGTCGGCCTCGTCGAGTCGTACGTCTCCTACCTGCGCAGGAAAGTGGACACCGGCGAGCGCAAATACCTGCACACGCTGCGCGGAGTCGGCTACATCCTGCGCCCGCCCCGCGTATGAGGAAATATCTGGCGCGGACTCCGCTGTGGCTGCGGCTGGTCTCGGCCACCCTGCTGCTGGTCACCCTCGCCATCACACTGACCGGCCTGTTCGCCGTGCGATTGCTGCGCGGCTACCTCATCGACCGCGTCGACCAGCAACTGCGCGCCGCCAGCGCCCCGCGCGAGCTGCCCCCGCCGCCCGAGCCGCGCCCGGTGGGCGCGCGCCCGCAACGTTTCTTCGGGCTGTTCCACGTCGTGGTGCTGAACGCGAACGGCGCCACGATCAGGACGCTCAGCGAGTCGACCGACGAACACGTGCCCGCCCTGCCCAAGCTGGCCGCCGCCGACGTGCTCGCGCTCCAGGGCCGCCCGTTCACCGTCGAGTCGCGAGCGGCCGGCGGCCCGAGCTGGAGGGTCGTCGCCGCGCCCGGGCGTGAGGGCCAGAGCCGGGTGATCGCCGTCAACCTGGGCGATGTGGACGCCACGGTCTCGCAGCTCGCCCTCATCGTGGCGGTGGCCGGCGGCGGCACGCTGATCGTGCTCGGCGTCGTCTGCTATTGGCTGGTACGCCGCAGCCTGCGCCCGCTGCGTGACATCGCGCGGACGGCCAAGGACATCGCGGGCGGGGACCTGTCCCGCCGCGTGCCGCTCTGGGCGGCCACCACCGAGGTCGGCAAGCTCGGCCGCTCGCTCAACATCATGCTCGCCCGGATCGAGTCGGCCGCGCGGGAACGCGAGGAGGCGGCCGAGTCCGCCCGCCGGTCCGCCACGGCCGCCAGGCGCTCGGAGGAGCTGATGCGCCGGTTCATGGCCGACGCCTCGCACGAGCTGCGTACACCGCTGACGTCGATCAGGGGATTCGCGGAGCTGTACCGGCTGGGGGAGGAGCGGGACCTGGACGAGGCCGTACGGCTGCTCAGCCGCATCGAGGGGCAGGCGGCGCGGATGGGGCTGCTGGTGGAGGACATGCTGCTGCTCGCCCGGCTGGACCAGCGGCGCGAGCTGGCCATGCGGCCCGTGGACCTGCTGAGCCTGGCGGCCACGGCGGTGATCGACGCCCAGACGCTGGCACCCGATCGGCGGATCGAGCTCGTACGGCTGTTCGGGGGCGAGGGCGACGTGATGATGATCGGGGACGAGCCCCGGCTCGGGCAGGTGCTCGGCAACCTCGTGACCAACGCCCTCACGCACACCCCACCGGGCACGGCGTTCCAGGTGCGGGTCGGCGTGGACGGCGATCGGGCCGTGGTGGAGGTGGCCGACGAAGGACCCGGGTTCCCGCCGGAGGTGGCGGAGCGGGTGTTCGAGCGGTTCTACCGGGCCGACCCGGCACGCGGTGCGGGCGGGGCCGGGCTGGGATTGTCGATCGCGGCGACCCTGGTGGAGGCACACGGCGGGATCGTCACGGCGGAGTCCGAGCCGGGCAAGGGCACCCTGTTCCGGGTGATCCTTCCGGTGACTCACCCGAAGGCGTAGCCGTACAGGCCGGTGCCCTTGCTGAGCTGGCGGACCTTGCCCAGCCGCAGGCCCGGCCTCCTGGAGCCGGGCGCGTACATGATCAGCCCCTGGTCCGGCGCCGCCACCACCAGCCCGTACAGCGGCCGGCGCCGCTCCAGCGGACGGTAGCGCTCGCCCAGGGGCAGCGCGGCCAGCGAGGCGCCGAAGTCCCGCCCCTTGCCCTTGATCAGCAGGTTCCCGACCCTGGTCAGCCCGCCGGAGGGCCGGCCCATCAGCACCTGGACCGCCCGCTCGCCGGGCACGCCGATGGCCAGCTCGTCCCTGCCGTCGCCGTTGAAGTCCCCGGCGGCCAGCGACGCGCCGAACCGGTCGTAGTAGCGGGGCTTGCCGTCGAGCGTGTTCTGCGACCAGGCCTCGGTCTTGTCGGTGCGCAGCCCGTTGCGGGAGCCGTACAGGACGTCGACGGTGCCGTCGCCGTAGTCCAGGGCACGCTGGTTCTTGGTGATGCCCTCGCCGGGCACGCCGATGGCCAGGTCGGCCTTACCGTCTCCGTTGAAGTCCCCGGTGGCCAGCGCCGCCCCGAACCCGTCCCACTTCTCGGAGGCGCCCTTGATGCCGGGGCTGCTCTGGGTGAGCTGCCGCGCCCGCTTCCCCCGTACGTCGATCACCGTCACCGACCCCTGGCCGTCCAGCTTGACGCTGTCGGCGGGTGCCCCCACGGCCAGCTCGTCGCGCCCGTCCCCGTCGAAGTCCCCGGTCGCGAGCGAGGCGCCCCATTGGTCGGTCACGTTCGCCGCCTGCCGCACCCACGGCGTCTTCTGCGTGATCTGGTACGGCTTGCGGCCCTTCATCCAGTACACCGTCACCGCCCCGCCCGACCGGTGGTTGGGCGCCCCCACGACGAGCTCGTCCCGCCCGTCCCCGTCGAGATCTCCGGCGGCCAGCGAGGCCCCGAACCGGTCGCTCGACGGCTTCGCCAGCGCCAGCTCCTTGCCCTTGACCAGACCGTCCACGGACCCGTTGAAGAGCTGGACGACCCCGTTGCCGTCACCGAGGTGCACCCGCTCGCCGGCGAACTCCTCCGACACCCCGACGGCCAGGTCGGCGCACTTGTCGCCGTTGAAGTCGCCGACGGCCAGCGCCGACCCGAACGAGTCGCCCGGCTCCGCGCCGTCCTGGGCGAGCTTCACCTTCTTTCCCGAGCCGTACATCACGGTCACCGAACCGGCCCTGGCGTCGTCGTAAGGGGCGGCCACGGCGAGGTCCGGACGGCTGTCGCCGTCGAAGTCGAGAGCATGCCCGCCGCACGAGCGGGCGGCGGCGGGGGCGGCACCGGAAGCGAGGGGGAGAACCAGGCAGGCGGCGAGCAGCGCATTCATACTGGCAGTAATGTCCGCCCCGCACGAACCATGCTTTAACGCTGTGGGAACGTGCCAGGATAGATGGGTGGACATCGACCTCGCGGATCTGGATTTCTGGCGTAGGCCGCTCAAAGAGCGCAATGAGGCGTTCGCCCGGCTCCGGCAATTAGAGCATCCGGTGTTCTTCCCGGAAAAGAAGGTGCCGTTCCTGCGCTCGGGCAAGGGCTTCTACGCTCTCGTACGGCACGCGGACGTGGTCGAGGCCAGCCGCAACGCCAAGATCTTCTCCAGCGAGCCGGCGGTCACCAACCCGGAGCCGCCCGGCTGGGTGAAGCAGGTGTTCGGCGAGTCGATGGTCAATATGGACGACCCGCGCCATGCTCGCCTGCGCCGCATCGTCACCCGCTCGTTCAGCCCGAAGATGCTGGCGAATCTGCAGAGCGACATCGAGGGGGCCTGCGCCCGCATCGTCGACGACGTCGTCAAGGACGGCCCCCGCGACTTCGTCACCCAGGTCGCCGCCCGCCTGCCGATCCACGTCATCTGCGACATGCTGGACATCCCGCAGGAGCTCCGGGCCAAGGTCCACCAGCACGTGGACATCTCCACCGCCTACACCGGCCTACGCCCCAGCCTGGCCCGCAGCGTCCAGATGGCCGGCCAGAACATGCTGGCCCTGCTGGCGTTGCAGCGCATGGTCATCAAGCTCGGCCACGACCGCGTCGCCGACCCCAAGGGCGACCTGGTCTCCCTTCTGGTCAACGCCAACCCCGACGGGGAGAAGCTGACCGACAAGGAGCTCGGCTCGTTCTTCGCGCTGCTGCTGGTCGCGGGCAACGAGACCGCACGCAACACGATGGCGCACGGCATCAAGCTCCTCACCGACAACCCGGCGCAGCGTGAGCTGCTGATGAGCGACTTCGACACGCACATCAACGCGGCGATCGAGGAGATGGTCCGCTATGTCTCGCCCATCATGCAGTTCCGCCGTACGGTCACCGAGGACTACTCGCTGCGCGGCCTGGAGCTGAAGAAGGGCGACAAGGTCGTGTTGTTCTACGGCTCCGCCAACCGGGACGAGTCCGTCTTCCCTGACGCGGACGCGTTCGACATCACCCGCGACACCAAGCCGCACGTCGGCTTCGGCGGCCCGGGACCGCACTTCTGCCTTGGCGCGAACCTGGCCAGGCAGGAGATGCGGACGATGTTCCGCGAGCTGCTGCACAGGCTCCCCGGCGTGCGCTCGGTCGGCGAGCCCGAGCTGCTGTTGTCGAACTTCGACAACAGCGTCCGCAGTCAGGCGTTCACCTTCTAGTCCTCGTCGGCCAGGACGTTGGTCCTGATGGCGGCGAACGTGATCAGCGCCGACACCACCATCATCCCGGCGCTGATCAGCATGGCCATCCGGAACCCTGCGTCGAACACCGTGGGATTCTGGAACGCGTCGCCCACCAGCCCGACCGCCGGCGGCACCGCGGCCACCGCCAGCAGGCTCCCGGTGCGGGCGACCGCGTTGTTGACGCCGCTGGCGGTGCCCGCGTAACGCTCGTCCGCGGTGGCCAGCACGGTCGCCGTGAGCGGCGCGACGGCCGCCGACAGCCCCAGCCCGAAGACGGAGGCCGCGGGCAGGACCTGCAGCAGGTAGGAAGCGCCTGGCCCGATCGTGCTCATCCAGAGGAAGCCGCAGCCCGAGAGCAGGATCCCGAGCGTCATCGGCAGGCGTGGCCCGTACCGCTTGGCGACCTCGCCGGCCCGGGCGGACAGCAGGATCATCAGGATCGTCGTCGGCAGCATCGCCAGCCCCGCCGCGATGGGGGAGAACCCGGACACCACCTGCAGCTGCACGACCAGTAGGAAGAACACCACGCCCATGGCCGCGTACATGATCAGCGTCACTACGTTGACCGCCGTGAACACGTGGTTCCTGAAGAGTCCCACCGGCACCAGCGCGTCCGGCGACCGCCGGATCTCGAGCACCACGAACGCCGCCCCCAGCGCGAGCCCCACGACGAGCGGCACCGCCGCGCCGCTCTCGATCAGCCCGTACGTGACCCCGGCCAGCGCCAGCGCCGCCAGCACCGACCCCAGCACGTCGAAGCGCCCCGCCGCCTGCTCGTCCCTGCTCTCGGGCACGTGCCGCAGCGCGACCAGCACCACCACCAGCGCGAACGGCAGGTTGATCAGGAACGCCCACCGCCACCCCACCGTCTGCACGAGCCACCCGCCGAGCAGTGGCCCGATCGCGGCGGCCACCCCGCCGAGCCCCGACCACGCCCCGACTGCCCGCGGGCGGTCGTGGCGCACGAACGACGCCTGGATGATTGCCAGCGACCCCGGTGTCAGCAGCGCCCCGCCGATGCCCTGCAGGGCCCGGCCCGCGATCAGGAACTCGATGTTCGGCGCCAGCCCGCAGAGCGCGGACGCCACGGCGAACCACACCGTGCCGACGAGGAAGATCCTCCGCCGGCCGTACCGGTCGCCGAGGGACCCACCCAGGAGGATCAGCCCGGCGAGGGTGAGCGTGTAGGCGTTGATCGTCCACTGCAGGCCGGCCATGCCCGCGTCGAGATCCCGGCCGAGGAACGGCAGTGCGACGTTGACCACGGTGCTGTCGAGCAGGGCGAGCCCGGACCCGAGCACGGTCGCCAGTAACACCCACCGGCCGCTCGCCGACTTCAGCTCCAGGTGGTCGCCGCTATGAAGCTCTTGGGGGCCGAATGCCATGGCTCTGTCTCTCTTTCGGTGGTGACGCAGCGTTAGTCCAAGAGGACGCGGTGGCGGAGCAGGGTGAAGCCGGCTCGGCCGTGCATCTGGCGCATGATGCGTTTGGTCTTGGTGCTCACACCTTAGGTGCCGCCGTTGCGGAAAGAGAGATTCGGAATACTGGTGGTCATCATGGCTGGGTAACCCGTCGGTGTCGTCGTTCGGCCAGCTCCTCCGCGCTGACCACGGTCAGAATCGGGGTACCCGGCGGCGCGAACATGGTCACCACCAGCTGCGACTGCGCGTCCGGAAGGTTGTTGGCGCCCTGGAGGTGGATCACGTCGCCCCCGGGCTCGAACAGGGCGTCACCGGCCTTGAGCACCCGGGGCGGCTGTCCCTCCAGCTCGAAGAGGATCTCGCCCTGGGTCACGTAGCCGAAGAGTGGCCCGGGGTGCCGGTGCGGCGGCGCGCCGGGGTCACCGGGCGGCAGGGTGACCCGGATGGTCCTGGCCTCGGCGCCAGCCGGGATCCGGGCCGCCGCCTCCGGCAGGGTCGTGATCACCTCAACGCCTGGGGGCAGGTGTGCGTGCCCAGCGCTCATGTATTCCTCCATCCAAATAGGGACTGTCCACAGTAAGGACAAGACGGCCTCCCCGTTTGTGACGGCCCTACGCGGCTAACCTGCCCAGGCCGCGCCGGAGATCCGGTCGCGGTCAGGCCGCGGCCTCTGCCGAGGCGGTCCGACGGTCAGGAGTGGCTGCCGAGCGCCCGCAACACGAACTCGCACACCAGCGCCTGCGCCGCTTCCACCGTGACGGCCCCGCTGATGAGCGGCACCCGCTCGGCCCCGATGACGGCCAGGACCATGCGGGCGGTGGCCGGGACGTCGGCCACCCGGAAGTCGCCCGAGGCGATGCCGCTCTCCAGAATCTCCACGAGAATGCGCTGCATGGGCGCGACGTGCTCGGCCAGCTGCTGGTAGGCGTCCGGCCCCAGCGCCGCACTGAGGTCTGCCGCCCCCGGATGGGGATGCGCCAGCAAACCGGCCAGCTGCAGCCGCACGAAGGCCCGCAACCGATCCGCCGGCGACGCGCCCTCCGGCAACTCCCGCTCGTAGCTGTCGATGAAGTATTGGGTCACACGCTCGGTGAAGGCCAGCAACAACGCCGCCTTGTCCGGAAAGTAGTTGTACAGCACCGTCCGGGTGATCCCGGCCTCCCCGGCCACGTCCGTCATGGAGATGGCGTCGATGCCCTGCACGCGTGACAACCGCGAGACGGCCTGCAGGATGCGGTCACGCGTCTGGGCGCGATGCTCGCCGATCGTGGCGGCCGAGATGCGGGGCATAGGCCCATGGTAGGCCCGCACACCGGTTTAGCCCGGATCTTTCCGATCAGGCAGCTATGTGGGCGTTCGCCCATCCCGTCGCTGGTGCTCGGCCGAGACCAGAGCCCTCATGGCGACACCCTCGTATGGGTGTGCTTCTGTCTGAGGGCGCACCACATGCAGGCACAGCGCGTGCGGCAGCGCCTGGCCGAGGCCGGTCCTCGGATGGCCGAGCTCAAGGCCGAGTTCGCCGAACGCGTCACACCCTTGCGGGATCCTTATCGAAGCTGATCGGCGGGGCTCAGGCGGCGGTCTTGACGACGTGCTTCAGCTCGGCCAGCACTTCCGTGTTCAGCCGGTACGCCAACTTGACCTCGCGGATGATGCGCTGCCGCTCCTGCTCGTCCAGCTCCAGGGCGTCCAGGCGGGCGCGGTATTCGTTCTTGAAGCGCGGCAGGCTGCCCAGCTCGTCGAAGCGGTAGAAGTCGACACCGCCGCCCGCGCCGTACCCGTAGATCTTCTGCAGCTCCATGCGGATGAACTGGCCGCCGGACAGGTCGCCCAGGTAGCGCGTGTAGTGGTGGGCGATGTAGCCCCCGGGCCAGTCGGAGACCTGGTGGATCCGTGCGACGAGGGTTTGGGTGGACTTGGAGGGGATGATCCGGTCGCGCCAGGCCGGCCCGTAGATCGTCGTCAGGTCCCGCTCGAGCGCCGGCTCGCGGTACAACTCGGGGAAGACGAAGCCGCCGGCCACCGGGTGGTCGGCGAGCCGGCGCGACACCCCGTCGAGTGCGACGTAGGCGAAGTAGTGCTGCGCCACCATCTCGCCGTACTCGTGCTCGTTCAGCCGGCCGTCCATCAGCGCCGCCAGGTATCCCTCGGACTCGGCGGACTGGTGGTCGCCCCAGGTGGCGTTCCTCAAGGTTTCGGAGAACGGCGTCGTCACAGGCCACCTCTACTTGCGCTAACGTTTCATGACGAAGTGTCACAAACGCCGTCGTCGTACGTCAAGCCTTTGACGACAGTCCGTCATCAAAGCTCGCCTCCTCTCTCCTGTACCCCGAAAACGGGACGTCAAGAGGTCACTCGCTCGGGATGGCCGAGGGCGATCATGGTCAGGTTGCGCAGGGACGCGGTGCCGGGGGAGAAATAGTCGCTGTGGCCACCGGGGCCCACGTCGAAGACGCGGGCGCCGAAGCCTGGGCTCATGGGGTCGGTGCCGAAGCCGAGCGGGCCGATCTTGGTCTTTGGTACGAAACGGATCCAGTCGTCGTCGCCGAGTCCCGCCCACACGCGCGGCGGCAGGGCGGCGACCGAGGGGACGTCGAGGCCGGGGCTGCCGAAGACGGCCAGGTCGGTGACCGGTAAGCCGGAAGCGGCGGCTTCGGCGCACAGCACCGAGCCGTAGCTATGGCACAGCAGCACGATCGGGGCGTCCGTGCGGGTGCGCAGGCCGGCGACCGTGCGGCGCAGCTCCGCGGCGCCCTCGACGGCCGCGTCGTCGATGATCGCGCCCAGGCTCAGCGTCGGGGGAGAGTCGTAGCCCAGCCACGCCACCACCGCCAGCCGTTCCCCGGGCGCCAGCCGGGCCGCCTCCGCCAGCAGCGCCCGCGCCGCGCCGCCCGGTCGTCTCGTGCTGTCGTCGAACGTCGCCACCGTGGTGTCGGCGCCGGGCACGATGACCGCGACCCGGTCGGCCGTGGCCACGTCGCCGTAGGTCCTCACCAACCGAGCGCCAGGCTGTCCCGGCCACATCAGGAACGTGCCGGCCGCCGTAAGGACTCCCGCGAGTGCAAGCCATCTCAGCATGCCCGCGACGTTACGGAGCGTTGCCGGTCGTTCGCGTCACCGTGAGGTTTGAACTTGCGCGTAGTACCGGAGGGGGACCTCGGCTCACCCGGCTCACGTCCGGTTCGTGGCCGCCGGGCGCTCGGCGAAATGGCAGGCAGCGTAGTGGTCGCCGACGGTCTCCAGCGCGGGCTCCTCCTCGGCGCACCGTTCGGTCGCCTTCCAGCACCGCGTGTGGAACCTGCACCCTGGAGGCGGCGCGACCGGACTCGGCGGGTCGCCGGCCAGCATGATGCGTGACCGCCCCGCCAGGCGGCGGCTGGAGGCCATGCTGGAGCGCGGCTGCGCCACGGTGACGACGTTCATCCCGGCCGCCGCGCTGGGTTGCGAGGCGGAGATCCTGTTCTGGTTGTCGGTCGAGCCGAGCATGCAGGACAGCGTGGCCGAGGGCCTGGCCGGCGTGCAGGTGCTCGCCGTCAAACGCGGCTTCCTCATGGTGCCGTGGGCGGAGGACCGCGTCGCGGCGGCCCTGGCCTGACCCCGCTATCGCGTGTAGCGGTGTTTGGCGCCCGGAGGGAAATACTCCGGGTCGCCGGCCTCGCGCAGGCGGATGAACGGCATCTGCTGCGCCGGCGGCACGTACGCGGCGAACTCGCTGTTCAGCCGCAGCAGTTGGGCCAGGATCGACGCGCCTACGGCCTGCGCCGTCTCCTCCGACGGCTTCTCGCCCGGCATCAGCTCCACGGTCACCGTCAGGTGCCGGTCGTGCCGGGCGTCCTCCACCACCTCCATCACGAACTTGCCCGTCACCGAGCCGGCGACCTCGGGCTGCTCCAGGCCGACCGCGATGTTCTCGGGAAAGACGTTCGCGCCGTAGTAGGAGACGGTGAAATGGCTGCGGCCGAACACGTACACGAAGGGCCGCTCGGGGCCCTGGGCGGCGGGCTCGAAGCCGTGCCGCCGGACGAGGCCCAGCATGCGCTCGTACGGGATCACGCCGCCCTCGTCGGCGATGTGGTAGCGGATGAGCGGGATGCCGTTGTCGCCCGAGAAGAGCAACGTGCCCTCGTGCTCCTCGAAGAAGCGCACGTCCGGGTCGTACTGGACGAGGGTCGGCAGCCGGGACTCGCCGAACAGCTCCCTCGCCGTGTCCGGGCGGCCCGCCAGGAAACGGCGGATCTCCACCGACAGCGCGGTCTCGTTGCCCAGGACGCCCGCGTCGGCGGTGCCGTACAGGGAGGCGATGCCGCGGACCGGGTCGGCGATCCCGGCCCGCTCGGCGACCAGGGTGCGCCACTCCTCGCTGAACACCTCGCCCGCCGTCACGAGCTTGATGTTCCAGGCGGCCCAGGGCAGGTCCTCGGTGTCGATGACGTTCTTCAGAAACGGCGGGTAGCCCAGGAGGACGACCTGGTCGAAGTACGGGGCCAGCTCCGGCAGGACGCGCGCGATCTCGCGGCGGTCGGTGCCGGGTGCCACGGCCGTGATCGGATAGCCGCGTTCGGCCAGGTGGCGGCAGCAGTTGATGGTGAACAGGCCACCCACCCAGGTGCCGAGCGCGAAGCAGACCACGGCCAGCGTGCGGCGCTCGCGGGCGGCGAAGGAGTCGCGGAAGACCTCCTCGAACCGCGCGGCGATCACCCGCTCATCCGCCACCGAGCGCGGCCAGAACGATGGCACGCCCGTCGAGCCCGACGACACCGCGATCATGTCGCCGATCTCGCCGTTCCTGCAGAGGTCCGGCAGGGGGTGGCGAAGGGTGTAGGCGTCCTTCGTGGTCATCGGCAACCGCTCGAAGTCCTGAAATGTCGTGACCTTGGCGGGATCGATGTTGTTGTCCACGAGAAAGGCTCTGTAGGCGGGAACGGTCGCCGCCACCTGATGGAAGAGCTCAACCGGGTCCATCAGCCGACTGTACGGCGCTCACTCCCCAGGACGCACGAGCCCGCTCTCGTAGGCGTACACGATCGCCTGGGCCCGGTCCCGCAGCCCCAGCTTCATGAGCACCCGGCCGACATGGGTCTTGACCGTCTGCTCCGCCACGAACAACTTCTCCGCGATCTCCTGGTTGGACAGCGCCTGGGCGACCAGGGTGAGGACCTCGGTCTCGCGCTCGGTCAGCTCGGCCATCCGCCTGCCCGCCGCCGGCCGGGGCGTGCCGAGCTTGGCGAACTCGTGGATCAGCCGCTTGGTGATGGCCGGGGCGATGAGCGCCTCCCCCGCCGCCACCACCCGCACCGCCTCCGCGAGCTGCGCCGCCGAGGCGTCCTTCAGCAGGAACCCGCTGGCCCCTGCCCGCAACGCCTCGTAGACGTAGTCGTCGAGGTCGAACGTCGTCAGGATCAGCACCTTCGGCGGCAGGTTGCGTGAGGACAGCTCCCTGGTCGCCTCGAGGCCGTTCATGACCGGCATGCGGACGTCCATCAGCACCACATCGGGGGCCAGCGCCGCCGCCTGCTCCACGGCCTCCCGCCCGTTCGCGGCCTCGCCCACGACCTCGATGTCCGGCTGCGCGCTGAGGAACACGGTGAACCCCGTCCGCACCATGCCCTGGTCGTCGGCGATCAGAACCCGGATCAAGCGCCCTCCTTCGTCATGTGGCGTCCGCGATCGGCAGCGTGGCGCGTACGTCGAAGCCTCCGTCGGGTAAGGATTCGGCGGCAAGCGTGCCGCCGAGCAGCGCCGCGCGCTCCCGCATCCCCACGAGCCCCTGACCCGCCCCGGGCGCGCCACCCGGCGCGGCGCCGGGACCGTTGGCGACGCGCAGCCGCAGCTCGTCCCCGTCCCGTGCGACGCTCACCGCCACGGCCGCGCCCGGCGCGTGCCGCATCGCGTTGCTCAGCGACTCCTGCACGATCCGGTACGCCGACAGCCCAACGGCGGGCGGCAGCCCGTCGAGCGACCCGACCCGCTCGAGCACCACGGCCAGCCCGGCGGCACGGGCGTGGTCGGCCAGCTCGTCCAGCCTGTCGAGCCCCGGCTGCGGCGCGGTGTCCGTGCGGCCCTCCTGGTCGCGCAGCACGCCCAGCACCTGCCGCAGCTCCGCGATGGCCGCGAGCGAAAGCCCGCGGATCTCCGCCAGCCCGGCCTCCAGCCGCGCGGGATCGCCCGCGGCCTTGAGCGGCACCGCCTCCGCCTGGATCGCGATCACCGACATGTGGTGCGCGACCACGTCGTGCAGCTCCCTGGCGATGCGGGCCCGCTCCTCCAGCACGGCCTGTGCGCTCTCGGCCAGCTGGGTGCGCCGCTCCTCCTCGACGAGCCGCGCCGTGGCGGTCCGCCGGACACGGACGTTGTAGCCGAACAGCACTGCGACCGAGGCCATCGCTGTGACGATCGCCATCGAGTTGGGGTGGACGATCCAGGCGGTCAGTAACGTGATGATCCACACCGCCAGCGTGATCTGCTTGTCGCAGCGGACGGCGACGGAGTAGAGCACCATCAGGTACATCACGCCCGTCGGCGCGGTGTAGGGCGGATCGACCAGGTCGAGTGTGGCGACCGTCCAGACGGTGAGCGGCATCAGGACGATCGCGACCCGCCAGGCGGCCAGCGGCCATCGGTCGCGCAGCGCCAGCGGCAGCGCCACGGCCACACCGGCCACGTCGGCGACCCACTCGGGGATGGGATATTCCTCGATGTGCGCGGCGATCATGTCGGTCACCATGCCCTGCGTGGTGCCGTACAGGATCAGGGCCAGCACCAGCTCCGCCACCTGGACCAGGCTGTAGGTCCGGAGCGGCACGAGCACCGCGAGCCGGCGCGGCACGGTGAACGTCAGCCGCCGCGACGCCGGCGGCGGGTCGGCGTCGCCCTGGAACAACGCAAGCCCGAACGGCCGCACCAGCGTGCGCCCGGCCGCCGCGAGGCGCCCGTCCCGCCGGCTCCAGCGCCGGCCGGACAGGCGGCGGCCGAGGTCGCGGGCGCGCTGGACGGAGATCACCTGGTCAAGGTTACGATTCCGCCGCCCCGATGGCGTCACCCCACGGTCTGATCCCACGTGTCACCCTCAGGTATGGCTTACATGATTACGATCGCCGTGAGCGAACATCAACAAGTAAGGGAACAATGCGGGGCTCCAATGAATTGAGTCGGTATAACTCAACCCTTTGGAGTTCGCATGAGTGAGAGCTTGACCCTCCCGGTCCTGCCGCTGGACGACGAGGTCGTCCTGCCGGGCATGGTGGTCCCGCTGGACCTGTCCGACTCCGAGGTGCGCGCAGCCATAGACGCGGCCCGTGCATCCGGTGGCAACAAGCCGCGGGTCCTCCTCGTTCCCCGGATCGACGGCCGTTATGGGCCGATCGGCGTGCAGGCCGTTGTCGAGCAGGTCGGAAGGCTGCCCGGCGGCGAGCCCGCCGCGGTGGTCCGCGGCGTCAACCGCGTCCGCGTGGGCATCGGCACCACCGGCCCCGGCGCCGCACTGTGGGTCGCGGCCGACACGATCGACACCGTCCCCGCCGGGGAGCGCGCGCATGAGCTGGCCAAGGAGTACAAGGCCCTGGCCACCACGATCCTGCAGAAGCGTGGCGCCTGGCAGGTGGTGGACCAGGTCAACCAGATCGAGGACCCGTCGCTGCTGGCCGACAGCTCCGGCTACACCCCGTGGCTGACCACGGCGCAGAAGGTCGAGCTGCTCGAGGCCGCCGACCCGGCCGACCGGCTGGCCAAGCTGATCGAGTGGTCCCGCGAGCACCTCGCCGAGCTCGACGTCGCCGAGACGATCCGCAAGGACGTCCAGGAGGGCATGGAGAAGCAGCAGCGCGAGTTCCTGCTGCGCCAGCAGCTCGCCGCCGTGCGCAAGGAGCTCAAGGAGCTCAACGGCGACACCGAGACCGAGGAAGAGGACTACCGGGCCCGCGTCGAGGCCGCCGACCTGCCTGAGAAGGTGCGCGAAGCCGCGCTCAAGGAGGTCGACAAGCTGGAGCGGACCTCCGACCAGTCGCCCGAGACCGGCTGGATCCGCACGTGGCTCGACACCGTCCTCGACATCCCCTGGAACACGCGGACCGAGGACAACTACGACATCATCGGCGCGCGGGCCGTGCTCGACGCCGACCACACCGGCCTGTCCGACGTCAAGGACCGCATCATCGAGCACCTGGCCGTGCGCAAGCGCCGCCAGGACAAGGGGCTCGGCGTGGTGGGCGGCCGCCGCAGCGGCGCCGTGCTCGCCCTCGCGGGTCCTCCCGGAGTCGGCAAGACCTCGCTGGGCGAGTCGGTGGCGCGCGCGATGGGCCGCAAGTTCGTCCGTGTCGCGCTCGGCGGCGTCCGCGACGAGGCGGAGATCCGCGGCCACCGGCGCACGTACGTCGGCGCGCTGCCCGGCCGCGTCGTCCGCGCCATCCGCGAGGCCGGCTCGATGAACCCGGTCGTCCTGCTCGACGAGGTCGACAAGGTCGGCGCCGACTACCGCGGCGACCCCACGGCCGCGCTGCTGGAGGTGCTCGACCCGGCGCAGAACCACACGTTCCGCGACCACTACCTGGAGGTCGAGCTCGACCTTTCCGACGTGCTCTTCCTGGCCACGGCCAACGTCCTGGAGGCCATCCCCGGGCCGCTGCTCGACCGGATGGAGGTCGTCACGCTCGACGGCTACACCGAGGACGAGAAGGTCGCGATCGCCCGCGACCACCTGCTTCCGCGCCAGTTGGAGCTGGCCGGGATGAGCGCAGAGGAAGTGACCGTCCAGGACGACGCGCTGCGCAAGCTGGCCGGCGAGTACACCCGCGAGGCCGGCGTGCGCTCGCTCGAGCGGGCGGTCGCCAGGATTCTGCGCAAGGTCGCGGCCAACGACGAGCTGCCCGTCACCGTCGGCGAGAGCGACCTGGTCGGCTACCTCGGCCGGCCGCGGTTCGTGCCTGAGTCGTCGCTTCCCGAGGCCACCCAGCGCACCTCGGTCCCGGGCGTGGCCACGGGCCTGGCGGTCACCGGGGCCGGGGGTGACGTGCTCTACGTGGAGGCGTCGCTGGCCGACCCGGAGACCGGCGAGACCGGGCTCACGCTGACCGGCCAGCTGGGCGACGTGATGAAGGAGTCGGCGCGGATCGCGCTGTCGTACCTGCGCTCGCACGGCGCGGAGCTGGAGCTGCCGGTCACCGCGCTGAAGGACCGCTCCGTCCACGTGCACTTCCCGGCGGGCGCCGTGCCGAAGGACGGGCCGTCGGCCGGTGTGACGCTGACGACCGCGCTGGCCTCGCTCCTGTCGGGGCGGCTGGTCCGCGGCGACGTGGCCATGACCGGCGAGATCTCCCTGACCGGGCGGGTCCTGCCGATCGGCGGCGTCAAGCAGAAGCTGCTGGCCGCGCACCGGGCGGGCATCACCACCGTCCTCATCCCGGCTCGCAACGAGCCGGACCTGGACGACGTGCCCAAGGAGGTCCGCGACGAGCTGACCATCCACCCGGTCAGCGACGTGCGTGAGGTCCTGGACCTCGCGCTCGCCCCGGCGCAGGTCGCCACCGCCGCGGCGTGACCGCGGCCTCCACTGCCCGCCCCACCCCACCAGGTGCGGCGGGCAGCGGCATGTCTACGTGCGGGCCGGCCAGTATTCGTCCCTGAGCAGCCGCTTGTAGAGCTTGCCCGTCGGGTGGCGGGGCAGCTCCGCACGGAAGTCCACGGACTTGGGGCACTTGTAGTGGGTCAGGCGCTCGCGGCAGTACGCGATCAGCTCCGCCTCCAGCTCCGTTCCCGCCTCGGCCATGGACATCGGCTCGACCACGGCCTTGACCTGCTCGCCCATCTCCTCGTCCGGCACCCCGAACACCGCCACGTCGGCCACCTTCGGGTGCACCGACAACACGTTCTCGGCCTCCTGCGGGTAGATGTTCACCCCACCGGAGATGATCATGTACGAGCGGCGGTCGGTGAGATACAGGAAACCGTCGTCGTCCAGGTAGCCGATGTCGCCCAGCGTGGTCCAGCCGCGGCCCTGCGGGTCGCGTGAGGAGCGGGTCTTGTCCGGGTCGCCGTGGTATTCGAACGTGCCGCCGTTCTCGAAGTAGATCGTGCCGTGCTCGCCCGGCGGCAGGTCGTCGCCGTCCTCGTCGAGGATGTGCACGACGCCGAGGAGCGAGCGGCCGACCGTGCCCTTGTGCTGGAGCCAGTCCTGCGCGTTGACGTAGAGGAAGCCGTTGCCCTCGGTGCCGGCGTAGTACTCGTGGATGATCGGGCCCCACCAGTCGATCATCTGCTCCTTGACGGGGACGGGGCAGGGGGCGGCGGCATGGATCGCATGCTGAAGCGATGAAATATCGTATTTTGTCCGGATCTCTTCTGGCAGCTTGAGCATCTTGATGAACATCGTGGGCACGAGCTGCGAGTGCGTCACCTTGTACCGCTCGACCGCCTGCAGGTAGAGCTCGGGGTCGAAACGCTCCATCACCACCACGGCGGCGCCGAAGCGCTGGAACGTCAGGCAGTACCGCAGCGGGGCGGCGTGATAGAGCGGCGCGGGCGAGAGATAGACGCTGTCCGCCGACGGCGCGAACAACGCCTGGACGAGCAGGAACAGCATCCCCGGCTCGGTGAGCGGGCCGTGTGGGGCGCTCACCTTGACGCCCTTGGGCCGGCCGGTGGTGCCCGAGGAATAGAGCATGTCCGCGCCGGTGCGCTCATCGTCGATCGGGGTGACCGGCTGCTTCGCGACCGCCTCCTCGTAGGAGTCGAAGCCCTCGGCCGTGCCGTCCATCATGAGGCGCAGTTCGACCCGGGGCGTGGCGGCGGTGATCGAGGTGGCGATGCCGGCCAGGTCCGCGCTCGAGATGAACGCCCGCGCGCCGCAGTTGGCGACGATGTACGCCACCTCGTCGGTCTGCAGCCGGGAGCTGATCGGCGTGTAGTACAGGCCCGAGCGGTGCGCGGCCCAGGCGACGGTCAGGAAGAGGGGATGGTTGGGCAGCATGAAGGCGATGTGGTCGCCCGGGCGTAGCCCTGCCGCGCGGAACAGGTGGGCCAGGCGGTTGGACTCCTCGTCCAGCTCGCGGTAGGTGATGATCCGTCCGGAGCCCGCCATGACCACAGCGGGCTTGTCTGGGGCGACTGCTGCGATGGCTCCCGGATACATGATCCGAACACTATTCGGCCGACCGGCAGCACGGAAGCCGCGACCTCGCCGTTGAGGCCGCGGCTCCGAGAAGGGGGCGGTCAGGCCGCCGCGTGATAGACGTCCTTCCAGCCGGAGTGGTAGCCGGTCGGCTGGTGCCGGGTGCCCCGGCTCACGTCCACGTAGATGTGCGCGGCGTTCTTACCGTAGAAGGTGAACTCCTGCGGGTGCTTCGAGCAGTTGCGGAAGCTCTTGAAGTATGCCGAGCCGTTCTGGTTCACGACCTTGAACGTCTCCCACGCGCATTTCTTCTTGCCCCACCACTTGTAGTTGTGAAGCGTGCTGTGGACCTTGAAGAAGTAGTCGTGGCGCCACTCCCAGAAGCGCTTCTTGACCTTCTTCTCGACCCACTTGCAGTGCTTGTCGCCCTTCTTGTCCTTCCAGCAGATCTCCTTCTTGACGGTGATCCACTTCCAGTACCAGAATTTGAACTTCTTCTTCTCGACGCTCACGTGGCCGTAGGCCTTGGCCTTGTGATCGCCGGAGAAGTAGGGTCCCCAAGCGGCGTCGTACGAGCTGGCGGCGGATGATGTCGACGTGGTCGTCGCGTTGGCGGCGACCGGCGCGCCGATCGCCACCAAGGTGGCGGCGGTGACGCCGAGCAGGATTCGTGAAACGAATCGCACTGTGGGTCCTCCTCGGGAGAGGGTTTTCCTGACTCGGCATTCCTACGCCTGCTGTATTGCGCCGCGCTTGCAATTCACTTGACGCCTGAACCAGTGTGATAAGAGATTATTCCTGTTTCGGCGGCGCTTTTTCAATATCATTCCGCGGCGATCACGGAACCCGCGTACTTCTGCTTGATGAAGTCCTTGACCTTCGGGTCCTGCAGCAGCTTGCCGAGGGTGACGATGTTCGCGTCCTTCTCGTGGCCGGTCTTGACGACGAGCCCGTTGACGTACGGGTTGCCCTCGGTCTTCTCCAGCGCCAAGGCCTGCGTGGCGGGACTGAGCCCGGCCTCGATGGCGTAGTTGCCGTTGATCACCGCGGCGTCCACGTCCTCGAGCGAACGCGGCAGCTGCGCCGCCTCCAGCGGCTTGAACTGCAGGTTCTTCGGGTTCTCCACAACATCGCGCTCGGTCGCCGCGGTGCCCGCGCCGTCCTTGAGCTTGACGAGACCGTTGTCGGCGAGCAGTTTGAGCGCGCGGCCGAGGTTCGTGGCGTCGTTGGGCACGGCCACGGTGGCGCCGCTCGCCAGCGCGGACGGCGCGGTGATCTTCTTGGAGTACAGGCCCAGCGGCTCCAGGTGGACCGGGGCCACGAAGCTCAGCTCGGTGCCCTTGGAGGAGTTGAAGTCGTCCAGGTACGGCTTGTGCTGGAAGAAGTTCGCGCTCAGCTGGCCCTCGTCGAGCTGCACGTTCGGCTGGACGTAGTCGGTGAACTCCACGACCTCCAGCTTCAGCCCGGCGCCCGGGGCCAGGTTCTGCTTGACGTAGTTGAGGATCTCCGCGTGCGGCACGGGGCTGGCGCCGACCTTGAGCACCGCGTCGGCCCCTTCGGCCCCCGTGCTGGTGGCGGACTGTGACGTACCGCATGCGGCGAGCGACAGGGCTAGCGCGAAAGCACCCGCAATGGCACGAAATTTCATCTTGTTTCCTTACTTATGCGATAGGCGCCGAGCGACCCAGTCGCCCAGGCTCTGCAGGAGTTGCACGATCACGAGGAGGAGGACGACCGTCACGATCATCAGGAGCGTCTCGAAGCGCTGGTAGCCGTACCGGACGGCCAGGTCTCCGAGGCCCCCGCCGCCGAGCGTGCCGGCCATGGCGGAGTAGCCGATGAGCGCGACGACCGTCACGGTCAGGCCCGCCACGAGCCCGGGCAGGGCCTCCGGCAGCAGGACCTTGCGCACGATGGTGGTCCGGCTCGCGCCCATGGCCTGGGCCGCCTGCACGACGTCCGTGCCGACCTCCCTGAGCGCGGTCTCGACCAGCCGGGCGAAGAACGGCACCGCCCCGACGGTGAGCGGCACGACGAAGGCGGCGGTCCCGATGGTGGTGCCGACGACGAGCCGGGTGAACGGGATGATCGCGATCATCAGCACGATGAACGGCAGCGATCGCCCGATGTTCACCACGAACCCGAGCGCCGACTTGAGCGCGGGCGCAGGCCGCAGCCCGTCCCGGTCGAACACCACCAGTGCCACGCCCAGCGGCAGCCCGAGCAGCACGGTGAACAACGCCGACCATCCGACCATCTGCGCCGTCTCCAGCGTCGCCGGCCAGAGCAGCGGCAGCATCTCTTCCCACGTCATGCCGCCTCCTCCACGATCAGGCCGGAGCCGCGCAGGTACGCGAGCGCGGCGGGGGTGTCGGCGCCGTCGAGCGACACACGCAGCCGGCCGACGGAAACGCCGGCGAGCTCTTCGATCGAGCCGCCCAGGATGCTCAGGTCCACGTCGAACTTCCGCACGATGTCCGATACCACCGGCTCCGACACACCGGGTTGCCGCGGATCGCCGGTGAACGTCAGCGTGACCGAGCCGGCCGGGGCGGGCTCGGGGAGCGGGAAGATCTCCCTGATCAGGCGGGAGCCTGGCGTCCTGATGAGGTCGGCGATGGCGCCCGACTCCTCGATGCGGCCGCGCGCCATGATGGCCACGGAGTCGCAGACGCTCTTGACGACGTTCATCTCGTGGGTGATCAGCAGGATCGTCAGGCCCAGCTCGGCGTTGAGCCGCTTGAGCAGCGCCAGGATCGACTGGGTGGTGGCCGGGTCCAGCGCGGAGGTGGCCTCGTCGGACAGCAGCACCGACGGGTTGCCGGCAAGGGCCCTGGCGATGCCCACCCGCTGCTTCTGCCCGCCGGACAGCTGGTGAGGGCGGTCCTTGCCGCGGCCTTCGAGTCCGACCAGCTCCAGCAGCTCACCGACGCGGCGTTCCCGCTCGGCCCGCGGCACGCCCATGACCTCCAATGGGAAGGCGACGTTGCCGGCCACCGTGCGCGAGGACAGCAGCGCGAAGTGCTGGTGGATCATGCCGATGCGTTGCCTGGCCCGGTTCAGCTCGGCGTCGCGCAGCGCGGTCAGGTCCTGGCCGGCCACGGTGACGGTGCCCGCGGTGGGGCGTTCGAGCAGGTTGACGCAGCGCAGGAGGGTGCTCTTGCCGGCGCCGCTCTGGCCGAGCACGCCGTAGATCTCGCCTTCACGCACGTGCAGGTCGACACCGTTGAGCGCGACGGTCTCGCCGTACTGCTTGCGCAGGCCGTAAGCCTGGATCACGGAAAATCCCCACGACTGAGAGCGGCCGGGCCGCTCGGACGAACAGATGCCGGTAAGCGCGGCAGGGTCAGCGGGTGCCCGGGTGGAACGGCAGGTGGCACAGCCTGCGCAGCACGAAACCAGGTGCGATCATGACGACCTTCGAGGAGAACGGGCGGACGGTCTTGTCTAGCGGGCCGGCATTCGCCCCATACGCAGGCGACAACACGCGGCGGCCCGGTGGGCGCCGTGGTCGTACGCGTATGCCTCGTTCACGCCGTTGCTAACGACATGGTGAGATCCCGCTATTCCTCTTCCGTCTCGTGATCTGGGTCACGGAATGAGTTGTATCGGTAGAGATGCATCGCTAGCGATGTAATCTACCGCCATGAACATCGCGAGATTGCGCAGGTTGGGGCGGCGGCTGGGCGAGCTGGCCAAGGCTGTGGACGGCGAGGGTCAGCCCCTGCTGACGCCCGGGGAAGAGGCGGTCTTCGAGGACGTGCTGCGGCATCCGGGCAGCGCGGTGGGGGAGATCCAGGCCCGCACGGGGTTCGCCCAGAGCCACGTGTCCGCCTCGGTGGCCCGGATGCGGGAGCGCGGCATCCTGGAGACCGGCCCAGACCCGGCCGACGGCCGCCGCACCCAGGTCCGGGTGGCGGACGTCGCCATGCACTGGCTGTTCCGGCGCGCGACCACGCCGGTGGAGGAGGTCGTACGGCGGGCGATGCCGGACCCGGCGGACGCCGACCGGGCGGTGGCACTGCTCAAGGAGCTGGAGACCCTGCTGATCACCGACGACTCCCACGGCGCGGGCTGACTCCGCCCCCGGCCCGGCGGTGTGAGGTCCGGACTGTAGATGTGTGCCGCCACGATCAACAGCCCCGGATCCACCTGGCCCGCCTGGCTCGCGTTCATCGGCGGGTTGCCGCCGGTCTTCTCGTTCGACATCCGGGCCGCGCTCGTTGAGCTGTTGGGCAGGCACAGTCAAAACATGCGGCCGGTGACCCGGTGATGCCGCCGCTCGGCAGCGGCATAAGGTCGTCCTCCCGGGTAGAAGCAGACGCATGACCAAGCTGATGGATCGAGTACGCAGATACCTGCACGGCCCTCAAGGCAGGCAGACGGTAGAGAAGGCGAAGCGGATCGCTCGTGACCCGCGGAACCAGCAGAGGGCGCGGAACTGGTTGCGCAGGCTACGGCGCCACTGACTCTTCGCTGGATGCAGGCTCGGCGGGCGATGTCCAGCCGAGCGCGATCAACGCCTGGCGGGTCTTGAACGGCAGGAGCACGACCATCTCGCCCTCGACCTCGCGGAAGACGAGATCGAGGGTGAGCGTAGGCATCTCCAGGACGTTCGCGGTGATGTTGATGCCGCGAATGCCCGTTCTCGGGCTGGCGGTCGTGCCTTGCGACCAGCGTCGATAAGGCGGCCGTCAGCCGTCTCACAGTCCTCCGATCACCGGTTTAACGAGGTCTTACGCGCCCCCTGCGACCCTAGAGTCATCGGGACTTAGGGAGATGACAGATGGACGCGAACGAGCCTCGCGAGCAGGGAGCCGGGTGGAGCCAGTTCGGCGCCACCCCGCCGGCCGCCGGGGGCTTTCCCCGGCGGGACACGATCTTCATGGAGCCGCCGCCTCCGCCGCCGCCCGCGCCCCCGAAGAGGCCGGGCTTCGGGCGCAAGACGGTGGCTGGGCTGGCCCTGGCGGCCACGGCCATCGGCGGCGGCGTCGTGGGGGCCGTCGTCGCCAACGCGTTCCAGCCCGATCCGGTCGCCGTCACCACCAACGCCAACACCGGCACGCCGAGCCCGGTCTTCAAGAACACCTCCTCCGAGCTCACCGTCACCGAGGTGGCCGCGAAGGTGCAGCCGAGCGTCGTGATGATCCAGGGCCAGACCGGCGAGGGCTCCGGCGTGGTGCTGTCGGAGGACGGGCTCATCCTGACCAACAATCACGTGGTCGAAGGCGCGGGACGCGGCGGGCAGATGACCGTCAAGTTCAGCGACGGCAAGACGGCCAAAGCCAGCGTGGTCGGCACCGACCCGGCCACCGACCTGGCCGTCATCCGGGCGGAGGGTGTCTCCGGGCTGACCAAGGCCACGCTCGGCAACAGCGACCTGCTGAAGGTCGGCGACGACGTGCTGGCCATCGGAAGCCCGCTCGGCCTCGACGGATCCGTGACGAAGGGCATCGTCAGCGCGCTCGACCGCACGCTCACCGTCGGCGGCGAGCAGAACCAGCAGGTGCCACCCGGCTGGGGTCAGCAGCAGGGCGAGAGCAGCGAGCCCACCACGATCGGCGGCGCCATCCAGACCGACGCCTCCATCAACCCCGGCAACTCCGGCGGCGCGCTGGTGAACGCGGTCGGCGAGCTGGTCGGCATCAACACCGCGATCGCCTCGCAGGCCGCGGGCGGCGGCGTCGGCTTCGCCATCCCGGTCAACACCGCCAAGCAGGTCTCCGACCAGCTCATCAGCACCGGCAAGGTGAGCCACGCCTTCCTCGGCGTGAGCGTCACCGACGCCACCGGCGATGTGGCCGGCGCCCTCATCAGCCAGGTCACCGCCGGAAGCCCCGCGGAGAAGGCGGGCCTGAAGCAGGGCGACCTGATCACGAAGATCGGCGACAAGGCGGTTGACGGGGGAGATAATGTAGTTGGGCAGGTCAGAGGTTTCAAACCTGGTCAACAGGTCAAGATCACATATGTGCGGGACGGGCAGGCCAACGAGGTCACCGTCACCCTTGAAGAGAAGAAATAACCAAGGACCCCCACATTGACGGGTGTGCCGTCGAGATCGCTGCGGACTCGGCGGCACACCCCCTTGATCAGGCGAAGCGCCGACCCTCGTCACGGCGGTAGGCCCACGCCGCGGCCGCCGCCGCGATGACGGTCCACACGGCCAGCATCACCAGCGCCACGGTGTCCGGGCTGCTGCCCGTGGTAGCCCACCAGATCAGCTCCGCCGCGCCCCTGGTCGGCACGTACGGCGAGACCGCCTGGATGAACTCCGGCAGAATCTGCGGCGGCAGCAGCAGCCCGCCGAGGATGGCCACCGGGAAGAACACGAGCTGCGACACCGCGATGGCGGCCTTGGCCGACAGCACGAAGCCGATGAACAGGCCCATCAGCATGAACGGGACGACCCCGACGATCAGCGCGCCCAGACCGAGCAGCAGCTTTGCCGGCGTGATCGTCGCCTCGGTGAACAACGCGCTCACCAGCAGCACCGGGATCACCGACACCAGCATGACGGCCAACGTCGACAGGATGCGGCCGGCGAAGCGGGGGAGCGGGCCCGCGGGTAGGGTGCGCAGGTACGGGTTCCAGGGCAGCTCGCGATCCTGCGCCACCGCGATGCTGAGCCCGATGACGGCCCCCGACATCGCGCCGAAGAACATGAGTGAGCCAGTCGCCATGGTCGCGCCCGCCGGATCCTGCCCCGCGAACGGCACCACGAACGCCACCATCGAGATGGCCGGGAACAGGGAGCTGGCCAGCAGACCGATGGGCACCCGGATCTGCTCGATCAGGAGATAGCGGGTGTGCGCGACGACCAGACTAGACATGCGCGGTCTCCTTCGAGGTGATGGCGAGGAAGGCCTCCTCCAGGGTGGTCGGCCTGATCTCCAGGCCGGAGAACGGCGCGCCGCTGCGCACCAGCTCGATGACCAGCCGGTCGGGGTCGGTGGTGAGCAGGCTGATCCGGCCGTCCTCCCGTTCCGAGCCGAGCACGCCGGGCAGCTCGGGCAGGGCGTCGGCGACGAGGGAGACCCGCCGCACGCCCACCATGTCGCGTACGGCCGGCACCGTGTCGTCGGCCAGCACCCGCCCGTGCCCGACCACCACGACCCGCTCGGCCAGGGCCTCGATCTCCTCGAGGTAGTGGCTGGTGAGCAGCACCGTGCCGCCGTCGCCATGGAAGGCCTTGATCCCGTCCCACAGTGCCCGCCTGGCCTCGACGTCCAGGCCCGTCGTGGGCTCGTCCAGGAACACCAGCCGCGGCTTGCCGGCGAACGCCAGCGCCACGGCCAGTCGCCGCCGCTGCCCGCCCGACAGGCCGCCGACCTGCCGTTTGACCAGGTCGTCCAGGCCGAAACGGGCCAGCAACTCGCCCTTGTCCGTCTTCTCCGGGAAATGCGCCGACACGAAGTCGACGATCTCGCCGACGCGTAAGGACTCGGGCAGCCCGGTCTCCTGGGGCGTAACGCCTATGCCGCGCCGCATGGCCGGATCACCCGGCGAGCCGCCGAGCAGCTCGACCGTGCCCGACGTCGGCCGACGCAGCCCCACGAACAGGTTGATGAGAGTGGACTTGCCCGCGCCGTTCGGGCCGAGCAGCCCGACCAGCTCGCCGGCCCTGATGTCGAGCGAGACCCGGTCGAGTGCCAGCACGTCCCCGTAGCGGCGGGTGACTTCGATCGCTCTGGCGAGGATCGTCATACGTTTCCCCCTGCGTTGTCCAGCAAGACGCGAATCGCCTTGGTGTAGTCCTCGAAAGCCAGCCGCCCGCGTTTGGTGAGCGCCACGTACGTGACCGGGGTGCGGCCCTTGTGCGTCTTGGTGATGCGGATGTACTCCGCCTCCTCGAGCTTGGTCAGGTGGACCGACAGGTTGCCGGCCGTCATGCCCAGCAGGTCCTTGAGCGAGCCGAACGCCATCTCGTCCCCTTCGCCGAGGACGTTGAGCGCGGCGACCACCCGGAGCCTGGCCTGGGCGTGGATGACCGGGTCGAGCTCGGGCAAGGACTGCTCCGCCGTCATCGCCGGTGCCTCAGCCATAGGCCGGCGACGATGAAACCACCGCCCAGCAGCACCGCCGTCAGCAGCGCGTGCCAGCCGGCGCCGAGCAGCACGCCCACCCCGTTGACGACGGCGACCCAGACGCCGACGAAGAACATTTGCCAGCTCAGCCAGATGGCGCCGCCCGCCATATACAGCAGTGCCACGATCGTCAGCATCGCGCCGGCCCAGAGGAGGCCGGTCTCCTGGGGCGGCAGCAGGGGGCCCAGCCTGATGGCGATGACGGCGACCAGCGATATCCCGGCGAACCACGCGTAGCCATACATCGCGCCTTGGGCGCGGCTTTTGCCGCGGACCTGCCTGTTCATCCGCGTGATCCCGTAGGCGGCCACCGCCCCCGCCGCGAGCTGCGCGATCATCAGCACGGACTGCGCCTGAGGCTGCGAGATCGGCGCGTACGGCCGCCCGTCGAGCCCGTAGTGCAGAAAGTACGCGGTGAAGCCGAGCAGCCAGGCGACGCCCCAGGGGAGGTAGAGCACGAGCGGGTCGATGTAGATGTGCCTGGCCGCGGCGGCCTGCTGCTCCTCGATGACGCGGAGCGTCTCCTCCGGGCTCGGCGCCCGCTCATCGTCCAACATGCAAACACCTCGAATTCTCAAACTGGTTTGCATTTTAAACCTGTTGGCGATGCCAACACAATACCTGTCCGCTGGGCGGGGCTTACCTCCGGGTGAGGACCTCGGACTCCCACAGGTCGCGGTAGTAGCCGGGCACGGCGACGAGCTCGTCGTGGCGGCCGCGCTGAACCACGCGGCCCTCCTCCAGCACCACGATCTCGTCGACGCTCTCCAGGCCCTTGAGCCGGTGCGTCACCAGTACCGTGGTGCGGTCCCTTGTCACGTCGAGCAGGTCGCTCATCAGCCGGTCGGCGGTCTCCTCGTCGAGCGCCTCGGCGGGCTCGTCGAGCAGCAGCACCGGCGGGTCGTACAGCAGCGCCCTGGCCAGGGCCAGGCGCTGCAGCTGCCCGCCGGACACGGTCCTGCCGTCCTCGCCCAGCTCGGCGTCCCACCCGGTCCGCTCGACCCAGCCGTCGAGCCTGGCGTCCTGCACGGCGCGCCGCAGCGTCTCGTCCCCGGCCTCGGGGCCGGCCAGGCGCAGGTTGTCGCGGAGGGTGGCGCGGAAGATGTACGGGTCCTGGGTGAGGCCTGTCATCAGCGTGCGCACGTCGTCGCCGGCCAGGTCCCTGATGTCCACGCCGTTGACCCTGACGTGCCCGGACTCCGGCTCGATCAGCCGCATCAGCGCGGCGAGCAACGTGCTCTTGCCCGCCCCGCTCGGCCCGACGACCGCCACCCGCTTCCCGGGGGTGAGCCGCAACGACACCCCGTCCAACGCGGGCCGGCCGTCGTGCGCCGCCGACGTGGCGTGGTCCGCGGGCCGGCGATCGAGTGGCGTGGGGCGGCCGTCGTGCGGTGGTGGCGTGGTGTCGTCCTGGTCGGTGAGGCGAGGGGCGTGGCGTACCACGAGATCGTCGATCTCGATGGTCAGCGGGTCCTCGGGCCTCGGCGTGGGGGCGTCGGGGTCGGCGACGGCCGGGGCGGCCGAGCGGACCTCGCGTAGCCGCCGCAGCGCCGCCGTGATGCCCGCCATCCGCTCGCCGGCCGCCGCCAGCGGCAGCACCGGCTCGAACGACACCAGGGCGGTCAGCGCGAGCACGGCCGTGCCGACCGAGCCGACGCCGGCCCCCTGGGCGAGCAGAACGACGGCTGCGACCGTCAACCCCTGCACCAGCGTGCCTCCGGCCAGAGCGGCGGCGTGGACGCGAGCCTGGCGGCGTTCGAGCGCGGCCAGTGCGCCGTCGGCCGCCATGGCCTTGGCCAGCGCCTCGTCGTCGGCGCCGTACGCGGCCAGGTCGGCGGAACCGTGCACCAGGTCGGCCGCCCGGCCCGCCAGCGCCGCCCTGGCCGGGGCGATCCTGGCCGACCAGCGGCGGGCGCCCGCGGCCGTGCCCGCGGGCAGCAGCGCTCCCGCCAGGGCCAGACCGGCCACCAGCACCAGCGCGGCCACCGGCAGGATGGTCAGCCCGATGATGACCGCCGCCAGTCCGGCCATGGCCGCGGCGGCCGCGGGGAGCAGGCAGCGGACGAGCAGGTCCTGTACGGCCTCGGTGTCGTCGACCATGCGGCTGAGCAGGTCCGCGCCGCCGTGGCGGGGTTGCTGGGGCGGGATCAGGGCCCGGTAGAGGTCCTCACGGGTGCCGGCCTGGGCGCGGAGTGCCACGTCGTGGCCGGTGAGGCGTTCGACGTAGCGGAAGACGCCCTTGCTCGTGGCGAAGGCCCTGGTCGCCACGATCGCGACGCTCAACGCGGCCAGGGGCGGTTGCTGGGCGGCCCTGGTGATCAGCCAGGCCGCGGCGGCGATGAGACCCAGCCCGGCCAGGTCCGCCGCCGCCCCGGCCAGCACCGCCCACACCAGCCGCTTCCCCATGCCGCGCATCATCCCGCGCCCCCTTCACGCCGTGCCGGTGCCACGTGCCCGTTCGATGCCGCCGCCTCGGTCCCGCCCGCTGCGGACTCGTGCTCGGCGACGTCGGAGCCCGGGCAGGCGGTGGCGGGGGAGCTCGGAGTGCGGGTGATGTCGGAGATGATGCGGCCTTCGTGGAGGCGGATGACGCGGTCGGCGAGGTCGATCATGGCGGGCCGGTGGGCGACGATGACGGCCGTGCGGTCCCGGGCCAGCTCCGCCGTCCCCGCCACCACCGCGCCCTCGCTGCGCCCGTCCAGCCGCGCCGTGGGCTCGTCCAGCAGCAACACCGATGCCCCGGGACGGCAGAAGGCGCGCGCCAGCGCGATCCGCTGTCGCTGGCCGGCGGACAGGTTGGCACCCCGTTCGCCCACCACGGTGTCGAACCCCTGGGGGAGCGCGGCCACGAAGCCGGCGTGGGCGGCGGACGCGGCCCGGCGTACGTCCTCCAGCGAGGCCGAGGGAGCCCCGAGCCGGATGTTGTCGGCCACCGACGTCGCGAACAGATGGGGCCGCTGCGCCACGAACGCCAGCCGCGCCCGCCAGCTCGCCACGTCCAGCTCCCGCAGATCGGCCCCGTCCACCAGGACCCGCCCCTGCGTAGGCTGGACGAAGCCGAGCAGGAGGTGGAGCAGCGTGCTCTTGCCGCCGCCGCTCTCGCCCACCAGGGCGACCCGCTCCCGCGGCCCAATGGTGAGCGTGACGTTCTCGAGCGCGGCGACGTCCCTGCCCGGGTAGCGGACGGTCACGTTCTCCAGCCGGATCTCCGGGGCGCCGCCGGACGGCGCGGCCCGCCGCCCCGCGGGAGCGGGCGGGTCTTCGGCGGAGTCCAGCACGGCGAAGGCCGCGTCGGCCGCCGCGACCCCCTCCATGGAGGCGTGGAAGCGCGTCCCCATGGCGCGCAGCGGCAAGTACGCCTCCGGCGCCAGCAACAACACCAGCAGCGCCGTCGTCAGATCCAGCGACCCCCCGAGCAGCCGCAGCCCGATCGGCACCGCGACCAGCGCCAGCGACAGCGACGCGCACAGCTCCAGCACCAGCGACGACAGGAACGCCACCCGCAATGTCTTCATGGTCGCGCTGCGGTGCGCGTCGGCCACCTGCTGGATGACGCCGGCCTGGTAACGCGCCCGCCCGAACGCCCGCAGCGTGGGCAGCCCGCGCACCACGTCCAGGAAGTGACCGCCGAGCCGGGACAGCGCCCGGTACTGGCGCTCGGTCACGGCCTTGGTCGTCATGCCGACCAGCGCCCCGAAGATCGGGATCAGCGGCAGCGTGACCAGCACGATCACCGCCGAAGCCAGGTCGGCGGCGAACAACCGCACGAGCACGGCCAGCGGCACCACCCCGGCCACCGCGATCGCCGGCAGGTATCCGGTCAGGTAGGCGTCCAGCCCGTCCAGCCCGCGCCCGGTAAGCGTGACCAGCTCGCCCGAGCGGTGCTCGGTGAGCCGCCCAGGACCGAGCTCGCGCAGGCGGCCCAGCAGCCGGTGGCGCAGCGCGGATTTGACCCCGGTCGCGGTACGCCCGGCGAAGACGCCCTGCGTCCACGCGAGCGCCGCACGCAGGCCGACCACCGCCGCCAGCCCCGCCAGCGCGATGACGGCGAACCGTCCGGACAACACCCCGGCGAGCAATTCGGCCTGCACGAGCACGAGCAGCCCCGCCAGCACGGCCGCGGCCATGGTGACGGCCAGGTGGCGGCGTACCGACCGCTCGGCCCGCATGAGCCGCAGGAGATCCTTATGCACGAGTCCTCTAGAAGAACGACGGGAGCCGGAAGGCATCCTTTCCTGGACGGAAAGTGCGCCACACCCATAGTTGCGCGCCCACCATGATGGGTGCGCACGGCAGGACCATGACACTGAGCACATTCAGTGTCGCCGCGGGCGCGCTGTGCTCCAGCAGGTACGGCATCGCCCCCGCCAGCACCCCCGCCGCGGGCAGCGCGGCGACGATCCCGGACATCAGCAGAGCCCGCCCCGACCGGGCCGCCCCGAAGTCGCCGGGCGCCCGCCACGCCAGGAACGTCCACCCGTGCAGGGCGAACAGCAGCGTCACGACCACGCCCAGCATCAGCCCGGCCGGATGCACCGGCGAGGATTCGAACCCGGTGGCGGCGGCGTACAGTGCCATGCCCCACCCGAACGACAGCCCCAGCGACCCGAACGCGATCATCGCGTCCCAGAATCCGCGCCACCGCGGGCCGTCGATCCTGCGCCGGAACCACAGCCCGGCGTCCCGCAGCACCCAGCTCAGCAGCATCGCCACCACCACCGGGTACAGCCCGAACAACACCTCGCCTTCGAGCAGCGGATAGACCCCGAAGAGCGTCCCGGCGACCGCCACCAGCCACACCTCGTTCGCCAGCACGTACGGCGCCACCGCGGCCACCATGCGGTCGCGACCCTCCCGCGTCCGCCCGAGAACGGGAAGCAGCAGCCCCACCCCCAGGTCGAACCCCTCAAGGGCGAAATATCCAACCAGCAGCACCGCGAAGAGAACGAACCAGATCACTTCCATCTCAGCACTCCTAGAAGCTCAGAGCCGGCGTACGGGACTCGCTGGCGGTGGCGCCCAGGTCCGGGTCGCGCGGCCCCCGCTTGACCACCCGCGCGATGAGCACGTAATCGACGACCGCCAGCAGCCCCAGCACGGCCACGAACCCGATCAGCGAGGCCGTGACCATGCCCGAGGTCAGACCCGGCGACATGGCGTCGGCCACGGTGAGCTTCTCCCAGATCATCCAGGGCTGCCGGCCGACCTCCCTGGCCACCCAGCCCGCGATCGACAGGACGAACGGCAGCGGCGTCATCGCCATCAACAGCAGGTGCGTCCACCGCCAGCGCGGCAGAACGCGGATCATCGGCAACATCGCCAGCAGCACGATCAGCCCCAGCAGCTGCCCGATCTCCAACATGACCGCGAGCCCGATCGACGCCCCCACGTTCCCGGTGAACTTGCCCTCGACCGGGATCACCGCGAACTGCGCGTACCCGAAGCCCATCGTGAAGAAGATCCCGATAGCGGCGACAATCACGCCGGTGCGCATCGACTTGGTGAAGAACTCCACATGCTCGGTGCGGCGCCGCAGCTGGTACGCGCTCGCCCCCACCAGCACCATGGCCCCGGTGAACAGCCCGGCACCCACTACGTGCGGGAACGCGAACACCAGTGACGGGTTGGTGAGCAGCGCGCCGAAGTCGACCAGCTCCATCCGCCCGTCACGCACGACCGAGCCGACCGGATTCTGCAGGTACGAGTTGGCGACCATGATGAAGAACGCGCTCGCGTACGCCGTCAGCGTCACCAGCCAGATGCACGCCAGGTGCAGCCACTTCGGCAGCCGCCCCCAGCCGAAGATCCACAGCCCAAGGAACGTGGACTCCAGGAAGAAGGCCACCAGTGTCTCCATGGCCAGAGGCGCGCCGAACACGTCACCCGCGTAGTGGGACAGCCCGCTCCACGACAACCCGAACTGGAACTCCATCACCAGCCCGGTCACGATGCCCAGCGCGTAATTGATGACGTAGATCTGCCCCCAGAACCGGGTCATCGCCTCGTTCAGCGGCCTGCCCGAGATCGCCCAGCGGGTGTGCATGATCGCCACCAGCGGCGCCAGCCCCAGCGTGAGCACGACGAACAGGAAGTGCAGCCCGCTGGTCACCGCGAACTGTGTTCGGGCCAGGTCCAGTACATCCATCACGACTCCGTAGTTGTGTATGCCTACATATAGACAGCCTACATGTAGACTGGCTACATGCTGACCGGTTGCCTAAGATCTGAGTCATGAATCCGGACGCGCTGCGCGGGCACATGGACGCGTTGCTGCTCTCAGTGCTGGAGCGGGAGCCGCTGCACGGCTACGCCATCATCGAGGCGTTGCAGGAACGCAGCGGGGGAGCGTTGAGCGTGCCGACCGGCACCGTCTACCCGGCGCTGCGCAGGCTGGAGCGCATCGGCTACCTGTCCAGCGAGTGGGCGACCGTGGGCGGGCGCAAGCGCCGCACGTACCGGCTGACGGATGCGGGCAGGAAGCAGCTCGAAGGGGAGCGGTCGGCCTGGCGGGAGTTCACCACCGTGATCGGCGGCGTGCTGCGCGCGGAGGCCAGGGTGTCAGGGTGACCGGCTGACGCCGGGGTGCCCGGCCCGGGTGATGCGCATGCACCGGACGGCGCCGTAGACCTGCAGCCCCCATATGGCCGCGGTCACGAGGTTGGCCAGCACGGAGGGCAGGAAGGCCAGGCTGTTGGCGCCTTCGGTGCCGTGCGTGAGCAGCTGGGCGAGGCCGATGCTGACCGGCAGCGAGATCCACACCACCACCGCCAGCGATCGGGTGAGCAGGCGGGGCCGGCGGATCCAGCGGGCGCCCCGGCTCAGCGCGAAGAGCACGAGCCCGCCGTACACGCCGACCGCGAGCTGGACGATGTCGAGCAGCCGGGAGACCGGTGAGAACCATCCGGGCTCGTTCCTCCAGGCGTCGTCGCCGGCCGGGTATATGCGCCACAACACCGACCACATGAGCACGGTGATCGGCACGCTGATGAACAGCAGGAAGCCCAGCCGCCGCCCCGACGCGGAGGTCAGCTCGGCCTGGTATCCGGGTGCGATCTCGGCGACGGGGCCGAACTCCGCCACCGCCACCCGCTCCGCCTCAGCCCGCTCGAGCCCGCCGGCCTCGAGGGCGTCGGCGGTGTCGGTGAGGCTGTCGCGTGCCTCGACGACCAGGTCGCGCTTGGGCCCTGGCGGGCCGGCGAGCGCGCGGTTGAGGTCTGCCACGTAGTCGTCGATCCGCATGATCTCAGTTTACGGAGGAGGCCCTCAGGGGTTCACTCGGGGAATTCCCTGATTTTCAGCGCTGGGGGTTGTCGCGTAGGAAAAAACCTACATATAGTAGCTGACATGCCTATCTCCTCCATCCTTACCATCACCGTGCCCGTCGCCGACCAGGAGCGGGCGCTGGCGTTCTACACGGGCGTGCTCGACTTCGAGATGCGCACGGACAACCCGTTCCCGATGGGCCGCTGGCTCACTGTCGCGCCCAAGGGCGCCGCGACCGCGCTCCTGCTGGCCTCCTGGTTCCCCGGCATGGCGCCGATCGGTGGCCTCGTAGTGGGGGCGCCCGACCTCGACGCGCTGGCCGCGCGGCTGCGGGACCACGGCGTGGCCCTCGAGGGGCCGTCCGACGAGCCGTGGGGACGGCAGCTGCTGTTCCAGGACCCCTTCGGCAACGGGTTCGTCGTCAGCGAGCTATGACCGCCGACCACGTGTTCACCGCGCTGGCCAGCCCGGCCAGGCGCGAGTTGCTGCGCATGCTGCTCGAAGAGGGCGGCCAGCCCGCAGGCCGGCTGGCCGAGCGGTTCGACATGAGCCGGCCCAGCGTGTCGGAGCACCTCAAGGTGCTCAAGGACGCCGGGCTGGTGTCCGAGACCCGCAAGGGCAGGGAGCGGCGCTACCGGCTGGAGCCGGCGCCGCTCATGGAGATCCGCGACTGGCTCAGCCCGTACGAACGGTTCTGGCGGGAGAAGCTCGCGAACCTCACGAAGCTACTCGACGAAATGGAAGAAAATGGACAAGGCGCCTGAAGACCTCCGAGCGATCAGGCTCGACCAGTTCATCGCGCACCCACCGGCCAAGGTGTGGCGGGCGATCACCGAGCCCGACCTGGTCGCCCAATGGCTCATGGCCAACGACTTCAAGCCGGAGGTGGGGCATCAGTTCACCTTCCGGACCCAGCCCAAGAAGCAGGTGGGCTTCGAGGGCCTCGTCTACTGCGAGGTGCTGGAGCTCGAGCAGGAGAAGCTTCTGAAGATCAGCTGGAGCGACCGCAAGATGGCCGACTGGACGGTCACCTGGCGGCTGGAGCCCGAGGGCAAGGGCACCAGGCTGTTCCTCGACCACGAGGGCTTCGACCCCGACGACGAGATGCAGCAGCTGTCGCGCCGCATCATGGGCGGCGGCTGGCCGTCCCACTTCCGCCGCGTCGCCGACGTCGCCGCCCAGCTCTAGCAGGGCAGCCTTAGCGGTGCATCGGGCCCCACAGGACGGCGGCCGCGGCCAGCGCCGCGAGCAGCGTGAACCAGGCCGCCGTCCGGCCCATGCGCATGCCGTACCCGAACAGCAGCCACGACGCCGGAGACCACCACCGGTGGCCGGCCCGGCGGCGCATCTCCATCGCCGCGAACGTGAAGTCCGCCGACGTGGCGCGGTCGCTGGGCCGCAAACCGGCGTAGAGCGCGGCCAGCCGGTCGGGTGACACGCCGGGGGCCGGCTCGCCGTCCAAGCCGTGCTCGTCCGCCAGGGCGCTGCGCCGGGAGAACCAGCGCAGCATCGGCCGGCGCAGGCTCACCCGCATGCCGCGCGTGGTGAGCGCGAACGTGCAGTCCCTGACCCTTACCCCGGCCGGGTGAGTGAGCCCGGCGAACCTGCACGAGGACAGGTCCAGCCCGCGCAGTGCCAGATCGGCCGCGTCCACCTGGCGCAGCGAGGTCACCGTGGAGGTGCCCCGGCCACTCACCGTGGCGGGGCCGCGCAGCACCGCGCCCTCCAGGTCCGCCTGCGAGTCGGTGAGCCGCAGCGTGGTCGCGCCCGCCACCTCCACCCCGCGCAGGTTGACGCCGCACCGCGCCACCGCCACGTCCAGCAGGCCGTCGGCGCGGGCGCGGGCCGCCGACAGCCGGCCGGTGGCCGACAGGTACGCGTCCGCGGCGAAGTGCGCGGCCTCGAACCCGGCCTGCCCGCTGACCTTGCGGAAGGACAGCGTACGGCCGAACCGCGCCCCTCTGAACGCGGCCCCGTCGCCGAGCCGGGCGCCGTCGAACGTGGCGTACCCGTCGAACCTGGCCCGCTCGCAGGACAGCCCGTGGCCGAAGATCGCCTGGCTGAACAGCGCGTCGCGGGCCATCACGGCCCGGTCCAGCGAGACGTGCCCGCGCACGGTGACGCCGTGGAAGGACAGCTCGCGGGCGAACCTGGCGCCGGCCAGGGACACGTTGCCCTCGAACCGGGAGCCGAAGAACGAGGCCAGCCGGTCGAACCTGGCGCCGTCGAGCGAGACGTCGCCGGCGAACGTCACGCCCGACAGCCGCACGTCGCCGGTGAACCTGACCCGGTCCAGCCGCGCCCGGCCGGGTCTGCCGCCGGTGGCCTCCAGAATCCTGGACCACAGGTCGGCGGTGACGGTCGTGCCGCGCAGGTCGAGGAGGCGGCCGGGGGACATCTGGTCGAGCGCCTCGGGGAGTTGTTCCGGTGACAGATGGGCGAGGCAGAGGCCGGACGTCCGGCCGGCGATTCCGGTGCAGGCGACCGAAGACGCGCAGGTGACCCAGTCCATGCACTGGTCATACCCGCGACGGTCCCGTGTCAAGGTTCGATGTTTTAATGTTCTATCCACTTTTACGTGGAAATATGCGGTCGAAACAAGCCGTAAAGTGCCGGGCATGCGCGTTTTATCCCGAGCATCCCTTGCTGCCCTGGTCGCGGTCGCCCTCTCCGCGACACCGGCGGCGGCCGCCCCGGCCACTCCTTGCGACACCCCCGCCACTCACCGCGTCGCACAGGTGCAGGGCGCCGGTGACGCCACCCCGCTGGCCGGCCAGACCGTGCGCGTCGAGGGCGTCGTGACCGGCGACTTCCAGCGCACCGACCAGCTCAGCGGCTTCTTCCTGCAGGACACGCGGCCCGACGCCGACCCGAAGACCTCCGAGGGGTTGTTCGCGTTCGCGCGCGAGTCGTTCAAGGACGTCAAGGTCGGCGACCGGGTGCTGGTCACCGGCCGGGCGGTCGAGTTCAACGGCTGGACCGAGCTGTCGCCGGTCACCGCCGTGGACGTGTGCGGCGCGGGGAGCGTGGCGGCGCAGTCGTACACGCTGCCCACGGCTGAGAACTCGGGCGGGCTCGAGCCGGTCGAGAACATGCTGCTGACGTTCCCGCAGCCGCTGACCGTCAGCGACCACTACAACCTGGGCCGCTACGGCGAGGTCACGCTGTCCTCGCAGGGGCGGCTGTACCAGCCGACCGACCGGCCCGGCGTGGACCCCGCGCTCAACGCCCGCCGCTCGCTGCTCGTCGACGACGGCTCCAACCGGGAGAACCCCGCGACGCTGCCGCCGATCGTGCGGGCCGGCGACGTGGCCGCCGGGATCACCGGCGTGCTCGGGTACGGATTCGGCAAGTACCGGCTGCAGCCCACCAAGGCGATCGCCTACAGCTCGCTCAATCCGCGTCTGCCCAAGCCGCTCCCGGTGCTCGGCAACGTCAAGGTGGCCTCGTTCAACACGCTCAACTGGTTCACCACGCTCGGCTCGCGTGGCGCCACCACCGCCGCGGAACAGCAGCGCCAGCTCGCCAAGCTGGTGGCCGCGCTCAAGGGCCTCAACGCCGACGCGGTCGCGCTCATGGAGGTCGAGAACAACGGCCAGACCGCGCTGCAGGCGCTCGTGGACGCCGTCAACGCCGAGGTCGGGGCGGGCACGTACGCCGCGCTCACGCACCCCTACCCCGGCACTGACGCCATCCAGGTCGGCCTGATCTACAAGCCGGCCAAGCTCACCCCTGTGGGCGAGGCCCAGGCGTCGCAGGACCCGGTGTTCAGCCGCCCGCCGCTGATCCAGACGTTCCGCAGGAAGAGCGGCAGCCAGCCGTTCACGATGGTGGTCAACCACCTCAAGTCCAAGGGCTCCTGTCCCTCCAGCGGACCCGACACCGACCAGGGCGACGGCCAGGGCTGTTGGAACCCCACCCGCGTCGCCCAGGCCAAGGCGCTGCTCGGCATCATCGAGGACCAGGAGCTGCCGAACCCGATCGTGCTCGGCGACCTCAACGCCTACGGCGAGGAGGACCCGATCGACACCCTCGAGAGCGGCGGCCTGGCCGGCGTGACCAAGAGGTTCGTGCCCGCGCCGCAGCGCTACAGCTACGTCTTCGACGGGCTCGCGGGCGAGCTCGACCACGCCCTGGTCGGCAAGCAGCTGCTCAAGCGGGTGACCGGCGCGACCATCTGGCACATCAACGCCGACGAGCCGCGCATCCTCGACTACAACACCGAGTACAACCCGCCCGGCCTGTACAAGCCGGACGCGTACCGCTCTTCTGACCACGACCCCCTGGTCGTCGGCCTGACCCTTCCCAGCGCCCGCTGATCCCTGCCATGCGCGGCCCCGAGCGGGGGCTGCGCATGGAATGCTGGGAAAGGGTACGTGGTTGACACCGATGCACCACAGCGACGACGGACGAGCGAGGAGAGCCACTTGTGGCGACCATCGATGTAACAGAGAAGAACTTCAACGACATCGCCGACAAGGGGATTGTCCTGCTCGACTTCTGGGCCGAGTGGTGCCCTCCGTGCAAGAAGTTCGGGCCGATCTTCGAGCAGGCGTCGGACAAGCACGACGACATCACTTTCGGCAAGATCGACACCGACGCCGAGCAGGGGCTCGCGCAAGGTTTCGACATCACCTCGATTCCCACGCTCATGGCGATCAGGGACGGCATCGTGGTCTTCGCCCAGGCCGGGGCCATCCCCGGGCCGGCGCTTGAGGACCTGATCCGCCAGGTGCGTGCGCTCGACATGGACAGCATCAGGGCCGAGCTCGCCCAGGAGATGAAGAACGCCGAGCAGAGCTGACAACGCGAAAGCCCCGCCCTTCGCAGGCGGGGCTTTGGCGTCTTCAGAGCTTGCGGCCGGCTCCCACGTATCCGAAGTCGATGGCGTTGCCCGGCCCGTCCGGGTCGTCCGGACGCCATCCGGCCGGGTACGTCAGTCCCGGCTCGGCAAGCTCGTACCCGTCG
The DNA here is from genome assembly GCF_052245935.1 of Nonomuraea sp. 3N208. Classification (NCBI taxonomy): domain Bacteria; kingdom Bacillati; phylum Actinomycetota; class Actinomycetes; order Streptosporangiales; family Streptosporangiaceae; genus Nonomuraea; species Nonomuraea sp. 3N208. The sequence goes on from NZ_JBQQBR010000022.1 coordinate 127,327, forward strand.
AAGAACCGCAGGATCTCCTCGCGGGCGCGCAGGTTGAGCGAGGCCGTGGCCTTCTTGTAGATCTCCAACGCCTGCGGGGTCGTGTCCGGCGTGCTGTCCACCGCATGGCTGATCACGAGGTGGCTGCCGGGCGCGCTCACCTCCCGCAGCTTCGTCACCAGGTCGTAGGCGTTGTCGTCGGGGACGAAGTGCAGGACGGCCAGCAGCAGGAACGCCACGGGCCGGTCGAAGTCGATCAGCCCGTCCAGCTTGTCCAGGAGCACGTCCGGCTCGCGCACGTCGGCCTGGATGAAGTCGACGTTCTCCCTCCTGGCCAGCAGCGCCCTGCCATGCACGCACACCACGGAGTCGTAGTCAACGTAGACGACGCGCGCCTCGGGGGCGATCTCGTGGGTGTTGCCCTGGGTCGGCAGGCCGGCGCCCAGGTCCACGATCTGCCGGACACCCTCGTCCACCACGTGCCGCACCGCGCGCTTCAGGAACGCGCGGTTCGCCCGGCAGCCCTCTTTGGTGTTGGGGAACGTCTTGAGTATCTGTTCCGCCGCTGCCCGGTCGGCCGCGAAGTTGTCCTTGCCGTCGAGGTAATAGTCATACATGCGCGCGACGTTGGGGACGTTGGGGTCCACCCCCTCGGGGGCTCTGTCCACGTTTTCTCCCATATTTGGCGACTTGGGGGCGATCATAGTGCCGCCGCCCCCACCGGAACCCGAAAATCGTTCTAGTCCTGCCGCCAATGAGACGCAGATCACGCCGCCACGGTGTATTGGGGTCCGCGAGGGCGGCGGGTCGGCCGCGAACGGCCGCGGCGCGCGGGCCGGACGCGATCGTCCGGCCCGGCCACGGGGTCAGCCGCGGTAGAGCTCGGCCACGCGGAAGGCCAGGTCAAGCGACTGGCTGCGGTTGAGGCGCGGGTCGCAGGCCGTCTCGTACCGGGTCGCCAGGTCGCCCTCGAGGATCCCGTGCCCGCCGCCGACGCACTCGGTCACGTCGTCGCCGGTGAACTCGATATGAATGCCGCCGGGATGCGTGCCGAGCGCCCGGTGCACCTCGAAGAACCCGGCCACCTCGTCCAGCACGTCGTCGAGCCGCCGCGTCTTGTGTCCGCTCGGCGCCTCGAACGTGTTGCCGTGCATCGGGTCGCAGATCCACGCCACCTGCGCCCCGGAGGCCGTGACCTCCTTGACCAGCGTGGGCAGGTGCTCGCGGATCTTGGAGGCGCCCATCCGGGTGATGAACGTGAGCCGCCCCGCCTCATTGCCCGGGTTGAGCCGCTCGACGAGCGCCAGCGCCTCCTCGGGCGTGGTCGTCGGGCCGAGCTTGACGCCGATCGGGTTGCGGATGCGCGAGAAGAAGTCGACGTGCGCGCCGTCGAGCTGGCGGGTGCGCTCGCCGATCCAGACCATGTGCGCCGACACGTCGTACGGCAGCTCCGTACGCGAGTCGATGCGCGTGAGCGCCCGGTCGTAGTCGAGGATCAGCGCCTCGTGCGAGGAGTAGAACTCGACCGTGTGGAACTCTTCGGGATCGGCGCCGCAGGCGTGCATGAACGCGAGCGCCTGGTCGATCTCCCTGGCCAGCTGCTCGTAGCGGCGCCCGGCCGGCGACCCGGCCACGAAGTCCTGGTTCCAGGCATGCACCTGGCGCAGATCGGCGTAGCCGCCCTTGGTGAACGCCCGCGCCAGGTTCAGCGTCACGGCCGAGGAGTGGTACGCCTTGAGCAGCCGCCACGGATCCGGCCGGCGCGACTCGGCGGTGAACTCGAAACCGTTGACCATGTCGCCCCGGTAGGCGGGCAGCTCGATGCCGTCGCGGGTCTCGGTCGGCTTGGAACGCGGCTTGGCGAACTGGCCGGCGACCCGGCCGATCTTCACGACCGGCACCTTGCCCGCGTACGTCAGCACGATCGCCATCTGCAGCAGCGTCTTGAGCTTGTTGCGGACGTTGTCGGCGGTGGCGCCGGAGAAGGTCTCGGCGCAGTCGCCGCCCTGCAGGACGAAGGCCTCGCCGCGGGCGACGGCGGCCAGCTGGTCCTTGAGCTGGTCGCACTCGCCGGCGAAGACCAAGGGGGGCAGGCCGCCGAGCTCAGAGACGACCTTGTCGAGCTCGCCGCGGTCAGGCCAGTCGGGCTGCTGCGCCGCGGGGAGGGCTCGCCAGGAATCAAGATCCAGAAGATTGCTGCTCACGAGATACGAGGGTATTCCACGCAGCCCGCCGCTACCGACCCCAATGTCCACGTTTTGATATCCGCTCCGCGTCACTCGATGCGAAATGAGCAGGGCTCAGGGCCATCCGGCGTGCCCGAGCGACCGAAGTACATGCGTGAGCCGCCTCTCACCGTGGGAGTGGATGATGAACGACGAACTCCACACCCTCTCTGGCGCCTACGCCGTGCACGCACTGCCGTACGCCGAGTGGGTGCTGTTCGAGGAGCACCTTCGCGCGTGCCAGGGATGCGGGGCCGAGGTCAGGCGTCTGCGGGAGACGGCCGCCAGGCTGTCGGAGATGGTGGCCGAGCCGCCGCCCGCCATGCTCCGCAGCCGCCTGCTCGCCGCAGCGCACCAGTCACGCCGCGAGGCCGACGCGCCCACGCTCGGCTACCCGGCGCCGCCCTCGGCACCCGGGGAGCCCCCGACGCTCCGGATCCTGCCCGAGCCGGCGCGGGCACGCGGACCGGCCGCCCCAGGGGCGGAGTACACGCCGGAGGTCCCGGCGCGGGCCGAGGGCGGTGGCGGAAAGGTGGTGCCGCTGCGGCGCAAGCGGTCGAAGGTGCTGGCGGGGCTGGCGGCTGTGTCCGCGGCGGCCGCGGTCGCGTTCGGCGCGGTCGCCTTCGACGCCCGTCGCGACCTGGGCGAGCTCACCGTCAGGAACGACGAGATGGTGGCCGTGCTGGCCGCGCCCGACGCCAAGACGCTGCGCCAGCCGGTCACCTCCGGCGGCACCGCCACAGTGGTGATCTCACGGGCCGAAGGCCGGATGATGTTCGCCTCGTCCGACCTGTCCGAGCTGCCGGCCTCCCGCGAGTACGAGCTGTGGCTGATGGGCCCCGACGGCCCGCGCCCGGCCGGGATGCTGGGCCGCGCCGAGGGCGGCGTCACCACCCCCGTGTTCGTCACCCCGTTGCGGGAGGACGACAAGGTGGCGCTGACGGTAGAGCCGGCCGGCGGCTCCCCGAAACCCACGACGCAACCCATCATGCTGGCCGAGCTGCCCGAGGCCTGAGCCGAGCGAGCCCGCAACCGCCCGGGGCCTGGGCCGGCCGGCGGGCGGTGCTGGACCGGTTCGGCGCCGCCGCGGCGTCTGGGCAATGATCACCGGCTGCGAGATAGTGCGGGCATGCGTAGAATCGCGGCTCTGATCATGGCCGCTGCCGTCCTGTCCGCGCCCTCCGTCCCGTTATCCGCCGCCGCTGACACCACCGACGCCGCCGCCGAGCCCGGCGCGGCCACCGTGGTGCCCGTGCAGGTCACGGGCGCCCCGGCTAAGCGGTTCAACCTGATCCTCATGGGCGACGGCTACACCGAGGCCGAACAGGCCGCGTTCCAGGCCGACGCCGACCGGCACCTCAACGTGATGTGGTCCATCGAACCGTTCAAGTCGTACCGGAACTACATCAACGTCTACCGGATCGACATCGTCTCCGGCGAATCAGGCATCAGCTGCGACCCCGGCCTTGACGCACCGAGGAAGACGACCCCGCTGAGCATGGGCTTCTGGGGCCGCTGCAACCCGAACAGCGTCCAGCGGCTCATCACCATGGACAACGCCGCCGCCACCCGCTACGCGAACCTGGTGGCCGGCACCACGCCCGGCAACCGGCAGATCCTCGCGCTGGCCAACAGCGCCACCTACGGCGGCGCGGGCGGCACGTACGCGACCGCCTCGGGCAGCAACAGCATGTCCGCCTTGATCAGCCCGCACGAGCTGGGCCATTCCCTGGGCGGCCTGCAGGACGAGTACGACTACTACCAGCGCGGCGTCCCCGGCGGCGCCTACCCGGGCGCCGAGCCGCCGAGCGCCCACCACAGCCTGCTGACCGAGCAGCAGATGCGCGACCAGCAGAAGAAGTGGTGGCGCTGGCTGGGCGAGCCGAGCGAGTCCGGCGGCCCGATCGGCCGCTACGAGGGCGGCCTCTACTACACGACCGGCGTGTGGCGGCCGAGCGCGCACTCGATGATGAAGACGCTCGGCTACTACTTCGACCAGGTCAGCCGCGAGATCGTGACGCAGCGCATCGCCGCCAAGACCCTGCTGATCCAGGACTCCACGCCCGCGGACGCGCCGGTCGGCGCCGATCGGGTGGTGTGGGTGGAGCCGATGCGGCCCGTGAGCCACTCGCTGACGACCACGTGGACCGTGGACGGCCGCGACCTGCCGGGCGACCGGGACACGCTCGACCTGCGCACACTGGACCTGACGCCGGGCACGCACACGGTCACGGCCACCGTCGCCGACCCGACCGAGTTCGTCAGGGACCCGGCGATCAGGCAGTCCATGGCCAGGTCCCGCACGTGGACCGTGGACACCGCGCTGACCACCCCGCCGGACGGCGTCCAGCCCGCCATCGTGTCGTCGACGCCGGCCGACCGGCCGCTCGGCCGCGCCGAGGTGGTGTACGTCGAGACGACCCACCCGGTCGCCGCCGTCCCGGAGATCACCTGGACGCTCGACGGGAAACGCGTCAAGGGCGGCACCGATCTCGATCTGGGCGAGCTCGATCTCGGCCCTGGGACGCACACGCTCACCGCGGCACTCGGCGGCCGCACGCTCACGTGGTCGATCGACGCCGAGCGGCCGCGTACGGCGTACGAGCTGTCCGAACCGCTGGCCAGGTCGGGCGACACCTACGTCTACAACGGCCCGTTCTCGATGCGGCTCACCGGGACCGACGACCGCGACGGGTATGTGGTCTCGGAGTCCCGGGTGGACGGTGACGGCTGGTTCAACTACTTCGGCTGGCCCACGTCCTCGCAGCTGCCGTGGACGTTCTCCGAGCAGGGCACGGTCATCGACTCGCTCGTGTACGGCAAACTGCCGCGCGGCCGCCACACGATCGAATACCGCTCGATCGACGCGGCGGGCAACTACGGCAAGGCCAAGAGCTTGACCGCCACCACGATCGCGCCGCCACCCGCCTGCACCCGCACGGTCACCGGCGAGCACCGGGGCGCGGTGGTCGTCGCCGACGGCGTCACCTGCCTCGACCACGCCCAGGTGAGCGGCCCCGTCACGGTCAAGCCGGGCGCCTCGCTCGTGGTCTCCGGCGGGCGCGTCATCGGCGCTGTGGCCGCGTCGCGGCCGGTCGCCGTACACCTGCTCAAAGCCCGTGTGGAGGGCGCGCTGACCGTCAGCGGCGCGGCCGAGCTGGTCGTCGTGGGCGCCGACCTGCGCGGCACCGCGCTGCTGACCGGCAACACGGCGCCGATCCTGTCCGGATCCACCGTCAAGGGAGCCCTCGCCTGCGGGGGCAACACACCCGCGCCGGCGGACCTCGGTGTGCCGAACGAGCTGGCAGGCGCCGGGGCCGGCCAGTGCGCGAAGCTAACCGCGGGGGCTGAGGGAGGAGCGTACGAGGCGGTCCAGCATGTCCGTCAGTGACCGCGTCGCGCCGTCGCGGAGTCTGGCGTACTCGTCCTCCGGGTATTGCCGGGGTCCGTTCTCCACCAGCAGGATCAAGGAGAGGTAGGCCCGGTAGAGGTCGAGCCTGGTGAGCGCCGCGGGAGTCAGCTCCAGCGGCGTCACCTCGCGGTAGCCCGCCAGCAGCGGGTCGTCCTCGCGGAGCTCACCGAAGATCGTCGGCGTGACGAACTCGGCGATCGGGTCGCCCCAGAACGCCCGCTCGTGGTCGATGATGGCCTGGATCCGCGGCGTGCCGCGCAGATCCAGGAAGACGTTGCCCACCCACACGTCGAAGTGCACCAGGTGCGGCGTCGTCACCTCGTCGAGCACGGGCGCGGCGTTCTCGAACACCGTCATGATCTCCTCGACCGGCCGGGGCAGCGGCGTCGGATACCGCTCGGTGTCCCCGAGCAGCGCCGTCACCATCGCCAGGAACGCCTCCCGCCACGTCTCTCCCACGATGCCGGCGTGCGGGTAGCCGAACACCTCGCCGGTCACCGCGTTGAACCTGGCCAGATGGCGGCCCAGCTCACGGCGCAGCGCGGCCTCGCCATCGGGCTTGACCTCGTTCCACGACACGCCGTCCAGCGCGGCCAGCATCAGGTAGTCGCCGCCCAGCACCGGGTCGTCGTAGCAGGCGTGCACCAGCGGCGCGACCGGGACACCCGCCCCCGCCGCCAGCTCGATCGCGGTCGCCTCCATGCGCAGCAGGTTGCGCTCGTAGCTGAGCTGGTCCAGGTCCGGGTGCGGCGACAACTTCAGCACCACCTCGCGCCCGTCCTGGAGCGCGAGCCGCCAGACCGCGTTGGCGTAGCCGTCGGTCAGCTCGGTGGAAGCCGTCACGCCTGTGCCCAGAGCCCGGCGGGCCAGCGCGTCGAGCTCGGCGGCGGATAACTGGCGCTTGGTTCTGCTGTCCACGGAACTCCTCGCTGGTCAGGCGGATTCGCGGCGTACGAGATGGGTGTCCAGGATCACGACGGGCTGGCGCAGCGCCTCACCGTTGATGCGCGCCACGAGCAGCTGCGCCATCTGCCGGCCCATGGCCTCGGTCGGCTGGTGGACGGTGGTCAGCGGCGGGTCGGCGCTCACCGCGGCCTTGGAGTCGTCGAACCCGATCACCGCCACGTCCTCCGGGATCGCCCGGCCGGCGGCCTTGAGCACGCGCATCGCGCCCAGCGCCATCGGGTCGGACGCGGCGAACACGGCGTCCACGTCGGGATGCTTCTTCAGCAGCTCGGCCATCGCCGTCGCCCCGCTCTGCTCGGAGAAGTCTCCGTACTCCACCAGCTCGGGCAGGCCCGAGGGCAGCAACGCGTCGCGGTAGCCGGCCAGTCGGTCGACGCCCACGCCCATGTCCTGGGAGCCGGCGATCGCGGCGATCCGGCGGCGGCCGAGGCCCAGCAGGTGCTTGACCGCCTGCCGGGCCCCGGCCCTGTTGTCCATGTCCACATAGCTGTACGGGTGGAGGCCGACGGGCAGGCCGCCCAGTACGGTCGGCACGCCCATCGCCTCGAGCCGGCCCGGCAGCGGGTCGGCGCCGTGCAGCGACAGCAGCAGCACGCCGTCGACGTGCTGCCCCGTCAGGTAGGTCTCCAGACGCTCGTGCTCCTCGGGGGAGCGCGCCATCGCCAGGATGAGCTGGAGCCCGGTCTCGGCCAGCGCCGAGCCGATGCCGCGGATGGTGCCGGCGAAGTAGGGCTCGTCGAAGACCCGCAGCTGCGACTCGGACACCACCAGGGCCACAGTGTCGGTGCGGCGCGTCACCAAGGCACGCGCGGCACGGTTGGGCACGTAGCCGAGCTCGCGGATCGCCAGCTCGACGGCCTCGCGGGCCTTGGCGCTGACGTTCGGCGAGCCGTTGATGACTCTCGACACCGTGCCCCGGCCTACACCGGCCCGAGCCGCGACAGCCTCAAGAGTCGGTCGGTTCATGTTGCCTATTCTGCCGGATGATCTCCGAGTACCAGAGCGCGCTGTCCTTCGGCAGCCGCTCCTGGCTCTCGAAGTCCACATGGACCAGGCCGAACCGCTTGCCGTAGCCCCACGCCCACTCGAAGTTGTCCATCAGCGACCAGGCGAAATACCCCTCCAGGGGCACGCCCGCGTCGATGGCCTCCTTGCACGCGCCGAGGTGCGCCTCCACGTACGCCTGCCGCTCCCGGTCGTGCACCCGGCCGTCCGCCAGCACGTCGTCGAAGGCGGCGCCGTTCTCGGAGACCACCATCGGGATCGCCGGGTACTCCCGCGCCACCCGCGTGAGGACCTCGACCAGACCGCTCTCGTCGATCTCCCAGCCCATCGCCGTCACCGGATGCCCGGCGCTGACGAACGACACGTGCTCGCTGCCCACCCACGGCGAGCCCGAATCCGTGGGAGCCGCCGACGCCGACTGCTTGCCGCCTGGTGCTCCCGAGACCGTGAAGCGGCTGTAGTAGTTGACGAGCAGCAGGTCGATGGGCGCGTTGATGATCTTCATGTCGCCCGGCTGGATGAAGTCGATCTCGACAGGAAGGTCGTTCAGCACGTCCTCCGGGTAACGGCCCAGCATCAGTGCGTCCAGGAAGAACCGGTTCTGCAGCCCGTCGATGCGCCGCGCCGCGTCCAGGTCCTCCACGCTGTCGGTCGCGGGGTTGATCGCGTACAGGTTGACGCAGCCGCCCACCCGCCGGGCGTCCATCGCCTGCACGGCCAGTCCGTGCGCCAGATTGAGGTGGTGCGCGCCCCTGATCGCGTTCTGCGGCTCGCGCCGGCCGGGGGCGTGCTCGCCCGAGGCGTAGCCGAGGAACGCGGCGCACCATGGCTCGTTGACGGTGCTGAAGGTATGCACATGGTCCTTCAGCGCCTCATGGACCGTCGCCGCGTAGTCGGCGAAGCGGTAGGCGACGTCACGGTTGGGCCAGCCACCCTTGTCCTCCAGCTCCTGGGGCAGGTCCCAGTGGTAGAGGGTCAGCCACGGGTCGATGCCGTGCCCGCGCAGCTCGTCGGTGAGCCGCTTGTAGAAGTCCAGCCCCTTCTGATTGACCTTGCCGGAGCCGGTCGGCTGGATGCGCGGCCAGGAGACCGAGAACCGGTAGGCCGTCAGGCCCAGCTCCGCCATGATGGCGACGTCGTCCCGGTAGCGGTGGTAGTGGTCGATGGCCACGTCCGCGTTGTGCCCGTTCAGCACCCGGCCCGGTGTCTTGGCGAACGTGTCCCAGATGGAGACGCCCCGCCCGTCCTCCTGGACTGCGCCTTCGATCTGGTACGCCGAGGTGGCCGCGCCAAACGCGAAGCCGGCGGGAAAGCGCAGCCCGGCACGCGTCTGTTCCTCTTGAGTCGTCACGCCTTGACCGCACCTTCCATGAGTCCGCCGACGATCTGACGGCCGAATGCGACGAATACCAGCACGAGCGGAATGATGGACAGCGCCGTGCCTGCGAAGATCAACGAGTACTCCGTGGAGAATCTCGCGTTGAGCCCGTTGATCGCGATCTGGACGGTCGGGTTGTCCTGGTTGAGCACGATCAGCGGCCACATGTAGTCGTTCCACATGAGCATGAAAGTGTTGATGCCGAGCACGGCCATGCCGGGCCGCACCGCCGGCAGCACGACGTTCCACCAGATGCGCAGCGTGGCGGCGCCGTCCACCCGGGCGGCCTCGACCAGCTCCATCGGTACGGACTGCCGCGTGTACTGCGTCATCAGGAAGATGCCGAACCCGTTGAGCAGGTACGGCAGGATGACGGCCTTGAGCGTGCCCGTCCACTCCAGGCTCACCATGAGCCGGTAGAGCGGCACCACGCCCATCTGCTGCAGCGGCACCGCCATCGTCAGCAACACGAGCACCAGGAGCAGGTTCCGGCCCCTGAAGTTCAGGTTGGCGAAGGCGAACCCGGCCAGCGTCGAGATGATGATGACGGAGACGGTGACGACGCTCGCCACGATGAACGAGTTCGTCAGGCCCGCCACGAACTGGGCTTCCGGGTGCGTGAGCACCGCGATGATGTTCTGGCCCAGGTTTCCGCCCGGCAGGAACTTCGGCGGCGTCGCCACCGCGTCGGAGTTCGTGCGCGAGGCGATGACCAGCATCCAGTACAGCGGGAACGCCGACACGATGATGGCCAGCGCCAGCATGACCCTGGTGAGGACGGTCGGTTTCCAGATGGTCATTTCGTGCCCCCGATCCTGCGCACGAACAGGAAGTTGATCGCCGCGCCGATGAGAATCAGCAGGAACAGCAGCCAGGCGGCGGCGGACGCGTAGCCGTAGTCGAACTCGCGGAAGGCCTCTTTGTAAACGAACATGGCCACCGTCTGGAACTGGCCCTGCGACCCGCCGTCGGGGTTGCCGTTGTAGAACGTCATCGGCTCCGAGAACAGGGTCAGGCCGCCGATCGTGGAGTTGAGCACCACGAAGATCATGGTCGGGCGCAGCATCGGCAGCGTGACCTGCCAGAACTGCCTACGTGGCGAGGCGCCGTCGATCGAGGCCGCCTCGTACAGGTCGCGTGGGATCGTCTGCATGCCGGCCAGGAAGATGATCGCGTTGTAGCCGGTCCAGCGCCAGTCGACCATGGTCGCGATGGCGATCCACGACGGGATGCGCTCCGCCCGCCAGTTGAAGGGATCCACGCCGAACAGGCTCAGGATCCAGTTGACCAGGCCCCAGTCCCGGGCGTACAGCTGGGTGAACACCACCGCGACCGCGACCACCGAGGTCACCAGCGGCAGCAGCACGCTCATGCGGATCGCGAGGCGCAGCCTGAAGCGTTTGTTGAGCGCATTGGCGAGAAACAGCGCCAGGATCATCTGCGGAACGGTGGCGAGGACGAACATGCCGATCGTGTTGACGACGGCGCGCCAGAAGTCATCGTCGCCCAGCAGCGCGGTGTAGTTGCCCAGCCCGGCCCACTCGACGGTCCCGGCCAGGTCGTAGTCGTAGAGCGAGTAGTACAGCGTGAAGGCCAACGGGAAGAGTCCGAAGGCGGCGAACAGGATGAAGTACGGGGACACCAGCGCGTACGGCATCGCCTTGATGTCCAGCCGGGAACGCCAGCGGCGGCCGGGTGGACGATCACGGCGATGGGAGCTCCGCGTCGCGCGCGGAAGGGTGTCGAGGCTCATAGCAGACCTTTCGGCGGCAACATGCCCGGCCCGCTTGTGGCGGGCCGGGCGGGGAGATCAGCCCGCGGCCTTCACCGCGTCGTCGACCAACTGCTGCCAGGCCTTGTCGTGGGCGACGGAGCCGTCGTCCATACCCTGGATAACCGACTCGATGGCGTTCTTGACCTGGGCGTGCTTCACACCGAGGAACACCGGCTGCAGGCTCGACGCCGACTTGGCGAAGATCTCACCGATGGGGGCGTCGTTGAAGAACTCGTTCTTCGCGCCCTGGACGGCCGGGTCCTGCTGAGCCTTGGTGTTGCTCGGCATGTTGCCGAAGTCGGAGAAGATGCTCGCCTCGGTCTGCGCCTGGGTCAGGTAGTCGGCGACCATGGCCGCTTCCTTCGGGTGCTTGGTCTGCTTGGGAACGGCCACCCACGAGCCGCCCCAGTTGCCGCCGCCGCCCGGCACGGAGGCGACGTCCCACTTGCCCGCGCCGCCCTCGCCGGCGTTGCCGCTGACCACGCCGAGCATCCAGGACGGGCAACCGAGCGTGGCGAACGCGCCCTTCTGGGTGCCCGCCGCCCACTCGTCGGTGAAGTTGCGCAGCTTGGCGGTCAGGCCCTGCTGGGTCATCTTCTGGGCGAAGTCGAACGCCGTCTTCACCGCCGGGTTCTTGTCGACGATGAGGCTGTTCTGCGCGTCGAAGTAGGCGACGTTGCCGTTCTTGGCCGCCTCCTGGTACAGGACCACCTGGTACAGCGTGTTGGTGCCGTCAGCCCACTTGGTGTCCTTGACCTTCGACTGGAACTGCTGGCCGACCTTCATGAACTCGTCCCAGGTCGGCCACAGGGCGCTGACCTTGTCCCGCTCCGTCGGCAGACCGGCCTTCTTGAACAGGTCCGAGCGGTAGCAGATGCTCATGCCGCCGATGTCGGTGCCGAGGCCGAAGACCTTGCCGTCGGCGGTGACGCCGGTCTCCCACTTCCAGGCGGGGAAGTCGGCCTTGCGGGACTCCAGGCCGTACTCCTTCAGGTCGGCCCACCACTCGGGGTGCGCCTTGGCCAGGCCCATACCGCCCTCGTCGATGCCGACCACGTCGCCCGCGCCGTTGCCGGCCTGCAGCCACTGGATCATCTGCGGCCAGTACTGCTGCTCGAACTGGTCGGTGAGGTTCTCATGCTTGATCTGGATGTCCTTGTGCTCGGCGTTCCACTTGGCGACGGCCTTCTCATAGCCGAAGTTCGTGCCGCCGCCGAAGGTCTGCACGCGGATCGTGACCGGCTGGGCCGCCGCAGAGGAGGCCGGAGCGCCGCTGGACTGCGGGGTGCTGCCGGAGCCGCAGGACGCGACGGTCAGCGCCGCCGCAGCGAGCACAGAGGCCGCGGCCAGACCGCCGCGACGCTTGCTGATCATCATGGTGGACCCCTTCTCGGGTGAATGTTGGGGGAGTGCACCGCGGCACATGCTCAGCCGCGGTGGGAGTCTTTGGGAGCGCTCCCACAAAGGGTGCACTTACGGGGTCTACACGTCAATCCACTGAAACGCAACCGTTACCAATGGTGCGATTTGGAAAGTTGAAGCCGGACATATCAGGATAAAGCACGCAAAGAGCGGATTGGGAGCGCTCCCACCACAAGAGACATCTTTTGTGTCGCATCCCGGGCATCCCGCCCGTACGGCACCGCTTGCTTGCAGTCACGTTCCAGGGTTGCCGGACCAACCTGAGGGCAAGGTGTAGTGCCAGCCCGGCTGCCAGGAGAACGGCGCTGCCAGCAGGTCTACCAGCGACGCGCCCGTGAGCAGGCAGTCCAGGGCCCATCGGTTGGCGGAGTGGGCGATCATCAGGATCCGGGCGCCGTCCCATCCCGTTGCAAGGTCGTTGAGGAAGCTGCTGGTGGCCGTCAGCACCTGGCGGTAGCTCTGGCCGTCGGGGAACGGCTCGTCGATGTGCCGGGCGCGCCGCGCGGCGACGAGGAAGGCGCGGCTTTCGCTGAGATCGCCGTAGTCGCACTCCCGCAGTCGGGCGTCCTGGTGAACCGGGGGCGGCCGTCAGGGAAGGCGATGCGGGCGGTCTCGACGGCACGATGCCGATCGGAGGTGAACACCGCCGCCAGCCCATCGGCGCGCCGGCGTTCGCCCAGCTCCCAGGCCTGGCGGTGACCCAGGTCGGACAACCGGCCGGGGAGGTGGCCGGTCGCGATGCCGTTCTGGTTGTCGGTGGTGGTGGCGTGTGTCTCGTAAACGATCTCTACGGCCATGAGCTCTCCTGGGTCGAATGCGATCGAACCGCAAGTGGGAGCGTTTCCAGACTCATCCGATGTACCGGAGAGCGAGTCGTTCGACCACCTGCTGTGAAGAGCGATTGTCTGCACTCGGGCTGTAGAACAAGGGCGATGGTGAGGATCTCGTTCTATCTTGGCGGAGTTCCTGCTACGCAACCTTCCAAGTTCGGTCGCCCACTGTGGCCACCACCTCGACGGTGCCCCCGAGCGCGGCGACATAGGCGCGGACAACCTCGATTCCCGACACTTCGCCGTTCTCGATCCTTGATATCCGTGCTTGGCTCACGCCGAGTGCCTCAGCCAGTTCGGCCTGCGTTACGCCCATCGACTTGCGCATCTCACTGAGCTGATACCCACGCTGGTACGCCTCGCGCCGCGCCCGCGCCGCCTCCCGGCCCGCTTCACGATCCGTATCGCTCCGGGGGTCGAGCTCTCGCGCCTTGGCCTTGACCTCGCTCCATTTGACGAATTCGGCGCTCATCGCTTCTCTTGCTCCTTCAACGCGATCAGATGCTCGGTGAACCGTTCGTCCGCCAGTGGGATCGCCTTCGCATACCACTCGCTCCAGTTCCCCGATTCGTCGCCCGCTACAAGGAAGATCGCCTCCCGGGCGGGGTCGAACGCGAAAATCATACGGATCTCCGTCGTCCCCGACGACGGCGGTCGCAGTTCGTCGGCGAATATAACCAATTCATTATATCCCCTGCTCGGTGTTCGCGGATGGACGTGGCCTGTAGCTGCACACGCCCCGGCTCCCCTTGACCCTCGCCCATGGGAACGAGCCGGAGCCGTCGCCTGTCCGGTTCGTGACGCGGGATGATGCCCCGGACGCAACAGGGCGCGTCGCGCTGCGTCAGTCAGGCGTGTACGTCGTCACTGACGGCTGGGCGCCGGCCAACGATGAGGCAGGTGGGGACGCGAAGCGGACGTCGTTGATCAGATCGCTTTCCGGATGCGCTTGGTCGCGAAAAATGCGCGTGAGTAAACATGGGTCATTGCCCTCGCAAAGCATGCTTACGGCGACATCCTGCAAAGAGCCGCCTCCCAAGGAGGCCCGTGTCCGGTGTGGAAATCCGCCCCTATAGTCGCGGGGACGCCGAGCAACCGGGCCGACCTCCGATCGATCGGACGTATTCCCATGAGTGACGCAGCACCCATCGTTTATCCGATCACCGGCACCGGGCGGCGCCGTACGAAGGCGAGATCATCCAGACCTGGCTGAGCGGGGGGACGGCCATCGGCTCGTGCATCTGACGGGTCGATCGACGGGCGCCTGGCAGCGCCTCGAGGGCCTGGCCACGAGCGGCCTGAAGTAGGCAAACACGGGCGTGGCCGCCGCCGGTCAGCCTTGGCAGGCGGCGGCGCGCTCCTCCAGCAGGGCGCGCTCGCGGGCGTTGCGGGTCATGCTCGCCGCCCGCTCGAACTCGGCCCGCGCCTCCCCCAGCCGTCCCAGCTTGTACAGGAAGTCGCCGCGGACGCTCGGAAGCAGGTGGTAGTCCTTCAGCGACGGCTCGTTCATGATCTGGTCCAGGAGTTCGAGCCCCACCGCCGGGCCGTACGCCATAGACAGGGCCACCGCCCGGTTGAGCTCGACGATGGGGGAGCGCGACAGCTTGGCCAGCTCTTCGTACAGGCCGGCGATGCGTACCCAGTCGGTGTCGCCGGGGTTGAGCGCGCGGGCGTGGCAGGCGGCGATGGCGGCCTGGAGCGCGTAGGGACCGTGGGCGCCGCCAAGCACCTCTACGTGGTCCAGGGCGGCCAGGCCGCGGCGGATGAGGAGCTGGTCCCAGCGGGCGCGGTTCTGCTCCAGCAGGAGGATGGGCTCTCCGGAGGGGCCCACGCGGGCAGCTGAACGGGACGCGTGGATCTCCATCAGCGCCACGAGCCCGTGGACCTCTGGTTCCTTGGGCAGCAGGCCCGCCAGGACCCGGCCCAGGCGCAGGGCGTCCTCGCACAGGGCGGGGCGCATCCAGTCGTCGCCGGCCGTGGCCGAGTAGCCCTCGTTGAAGATGAGGTAGATGATCTCCAGGACGGCGGCCAGGCGGCCGGCCAGCTCGGCGCCCTGTGGGACTTCGAAGGGGACCTGCTTGTCGGCCAGCGTTCGCTTGGCGCGGACGATGCGCTGAGCGACCGTGGACTCCGGGACCAGGAACGCGCGGGCGATCTCCTCGGTGGTCAGGCCGCCGAGCACGCGCAGGGTCAGCGCCACCCGCGCCTCCATCGACAGCGCGGGGTGGCAGGCGGTGAACACCAGGCGTAGGAGGTCGTCCTCGATCTCATCGACCTCGGGCAGCTCTTCCTCGTGCTCCAGCCGGTGCCCGAGCTCGACCAGGTTGCGTTCGAAGCGTTCGTTCCTGCGGATCAGGTCGATGGCGCGGCGCTTGGAGACCGTCATCAGCCAGGCGCCGGGGTTGCGCGGCACCCCGGACTCGGGCCACTGCTCCAGGGCGGCGACCAGCGCGTCCTGTGCCAGCTCCTCGGCGAGGCCGACGTCGCGCACCAGCCGGGCGAGGCCAGCGATGAGCCGAGCCGCCTCGATCCGCCAGACCGCCTCGATCGCACGATGCGTGTCGGTAGCCGTCACGGGCCTATCAGACCAGGGCCGCACGTCGCGTCGCAACCCGCTATCGCTCGTCCACGAGTCGCCGGAGCAGGTCCCGCAGCGTCTCCTGCTCCGTGGTGCTGAGCCGGGTGGCGGTGGGGTTGCCGGCCAGCAGGCCTGCCTCAAGCCGCCGCTTGAGCTGCGCGCCTTCCTGACTCAGACGTACGGCGCGGACCCGGCGATCGGCGACCACCTCATCACGCTCGACCAGCCCGCGGCCCTGCAGCCGGTCCACGGTGATGGTCACGTTGGACGGGTTGGCGCCGAGCAGGTCGGACAGGGCCCGCATCGACATGGCCTCGCCGGCGGACAGCAACATCAGGGCACGCGCCTGGGGCATTGTCAGCCCGGTCTCGGCGACCTTGGCCTCGTAGTGGGCATGCGTGCGGGCGTGCAGCCGCCCGGCCAACTCGATGATCTCCCGGACACACGCGTCCGTCCCGCTTGTCGTCACGAGGGTCAGTGTACGTACTACTGCTAGATCAGCAGTATCTTGCGGCATGAGCAAAGATACTGCTACAACATAAGTATCTTTCCGAGAGTGTGGAGGCACTGATGGATCTGGGGCTGAACGACAAGGTCGCGCTCATCACCGGCGGGACGGGGAGCATCGGTGGCGCGCTGGCCCGGGTGTTCGCGGCCGAGGGCGCACGCGTCGCGTTGACGTACCGCCACAACGAGGTGCGCGCCAAGGAGATGGCCGACGAGATCGGCGGGATGGCGGTTCACTACGATCTGGGCGATCCGGTGTCCGTCAAGGAGGCGGTGGACGCCGTGGTCACGCGGTGGGGGCGGCTGGACGTACTGGTGGCCAACGCCGCGTTGATGAAGCGGCCGGTGCCGGGGCGGGCCTTCGAGGACATCCCCGTGGAGGAGTGGACGCAGGCGCTGCGGGTCAACGTCGAGGGCGTCTTCCACACCGCTCAGGCGGTGCTGCCGGTGATGAAGGCCGGCGGCTGGGGCCGGATCGTCTTCCTGTCCTCCGAGGGTATTCGCGTCGGCATGGTCGGGCGGGAGGAGTTCGCCGCGGGCAAAGCGGCGCTCGAAGGGCTCAGCCGCAGTCTGGCCGCCGAGGCCGGGCGCTCGGGGGTGCTCAGCAACGTCGTCGCACCCGGCGGAACCATGCCGGAGGAGCAGGCCGCGCTGATGGCGGCCAATCCGATGGCGGCCGGCATGCTCGACCGCACGGCCACCGGCCGTTTCTCCACCCCGTCCGACGTGGCCGGCACCGTGGCGTTCCTCGCCTCGGCGGCCAACGGCAACATCACCGGAGCCGTGGTGCCGGTCTCGGGCGGAATGTGATCGACGTGGGCGGCCCGCAGGGCCGCTCACCGAGTCAGTCGCCGGACTGGTCGACGACGAGGCGTTCGCGCAGGGCCTCCTCGCGCTCGAGCTCCTCGGCGGGCATCGAGTCGTCCGGTACGTCCGAGGCGTCGAACACCCGCCACACGTCCAGCCCGATCCCGTCGTGGCCCGGCGGCACCGGGAGCCGCAGCGCCCACTCGATGGCCTCTTCTCTGGACTTCACCTGGATCAGCCAGAACCCGGCGATCAGCTCTTTGGCCTCGGCGAACGGCCCGTCGATCACCGTTGCCTTGCCGCCGCTGTAGGCGATCTGCACCCCCTGCGAGCTCGGGTAGAGTCCTTCGGCGGCCAGCAGCACCCCGGCCTTGGCCAGCGACTCGTTGTAGGCGTGCATGTTGTCGACGAGCTCCTGGCTGGGCAGCGCCCCGGCCTCGGTCTCCTCGTTCGCCTTGCCCACGATCATGAATTTCATCGGTGTTTGTCTCCCTTTCACGCGTGCCGCGTCTCAGCAACGCGTCGAACGGCGGCCGGGCGAATCGACACGCATTCGCGAGAAGCCGAACGTACTCGAGTCCGGTCTCGACCTGCCACCCCGGATCGTTCTCCCGGTTGCTTCTGGGGGCACGGCCTTCGCCGCGCCTGATCCGATCGCGTCGGAATCGCAGTAGTCTCTGAACACGTGGCGGATGAGGAGATCTTGCAGGATTCTGCGCATCGCAGGGTGATACGCCTCGGCGACACGGTTCGCAGACCCACGCACCCGTGGACACCGGCCATCCATGCGTTGCTCCAGCATCTGGAGGAGGTGGGTTTCCCTTACTCGCCGCGGGTGCTGGGGATCGATGAGGAGGGTCGCGAGATCCTCACCTACCTGGACGGCGAATCCGGTCCTCAGAGCTGGGCCAAGGTGGTCGGGGATTCAGGTTTGACGGCCTTTGCCCGCCTGCTACGCGACTATCACGACGCGGTCGCCGGCTTTCGCCCGCCCCGGGGGATCGGATGGTCCAGCGGCGAGGCAGAACCACGCGATGACGAGGTGATCTGCCACGGGGACTTCGGCCCGTGGAACATCGTCTGGCGTGGTGCACGCCCCGTCGGGATCCTGGACTGGGATTACGCCCGGCCCAGGCCTCGGCTGCACGACATCGCCTACGCGCTGGAGTACGTCGCGCCGTTCCGCGACGATGCCGAATGCCTTCGCTGGCTGAGCTACCCCACGCCGCCCAGCCGGCGTCATCGCCTGGAGCTGTTTGCCGCCGCCTACGGCCTGACTTCCACCTCGGGTCTGATCGATGCGGTCATCGGCGTTCAACGGGACTTCATCGAGCAGGTTCGCCGGCTGGCCGATGCCGGGCACCAGCCCCAAGCCGACTGGGTCGCCGACGGCTTCCTCGACGAAGCGGGCCAAAGGCTGGCCTGGAGCCGAGCCAACCGCCACCTGTTCGAGTAGTAGCACGCATCTGACCTCGCCGCCGGCCTCGGGGCGCCCAGCACGGCCACTGTGATCGACAACCGCGGTGGAGAGGCGGTGCTCACCGACGGGCCCTTCCTGGAGTCGAAGGAGTCCGCCTACCTGTCGCGCCGCCGCGACCAGCTGGGATAGCGCGCCCTTCCGATGTGACCTAGCGACCGGCCGGAGAGAACACCCAGCCGCCAACTAGAACTGGGAACCGCCACCTAAAACTGGGAGTCACACGAGCCTGGGCCAGCGATGTTGGATAGTGCCAATAGCCATGGCCATGCTCCAACTAGCGTGTCACGGCTCACTCAGCCGACGAACAGGCTCTCCCGAGATGACCGGAGAAATCTACGATGTAAAGGCGGCCAGTTGGTCGAGGAACGCGCGGGCGGCTGGAGGGCAGTCGGCCAGCGACGGGACGGCGAGGGCGAGTGAGCGGGTCGTTCGCGGCTTCAGCGGCCGGGTGACGACCGCGCCGAGGTCGGCGGGCAGGCCCAGCGTGGGGACGATGCTGACCCCGAGCCCCGCGGCCACCATCTCCAGGATGGCGGCCGGCCCGCTGGCCTCGAAGGCGATGTCGAGCCGCACGCCCGACTCCCGTGCCGCGGTCATGATGAGAGGGCGGCAGCCGGCGGTGGTCAGGATGAACGGCCGGCCGGCGAGGTCGGCGACGTGGACGACCTCCTGATCGGCCAGCGGGTGGCCGGTGGGCAGCGCGGCCACCATGTCGTGGGTGCTGAGAGGCACGGTGTCCAGGCCGGGGGCGGGCAGGGTGACGACGCCGATCTCGGCGGCGCCCCGGTGCAGCCAGGCCCGGATGTCGTCGTCGACCCCCTCGAACAGCCGTACGCGCACCTGCGGGTAGCGGTCGGTGAACGTGCGCAGCAGGCGGGCGATGAGCGTCCCCGTGGCGCTGGGGAGGCTGGCCAGGCGCAGCTCGCCGGTGATCTCCCCGGCGGCGGCCGCCACGTCGGCGCGGACGAGGTCGAAGTGACGCAGCGCCTCGCGGGCCCGCTCGACCGCGCGGCGGCCGGCCTCGGTGAGGGCGATGCCGTCGCGGTGGCGTACGAAGAGGGCCGCGCCGAGCTCGCGTTCCAGCGCGGCGATGGCGCGGCTGACGGCGGGCTGGGACATGCCGGTCATGTCGGCGGCGGCGGTGAAACCGCCGTGCTCGGCGACCGCGATCAACGTGCGGAGCTGCGCCAACGTCATACCGGCATACCTTAATGGGTATTTGACCACGGGTCGGTTAGAACCCGATGGTTATGCCATGTCTGAGCGAATGACGATCGAGATCGACGGGCGGCGGGCCAGCTATCTGACGGCGGGTGAGCGGGGTCCGGTGGTGCTGCTGTTGCACGGGACGTACTGGAGCCGGGTCTGGCAGCCGGTGCTGGACGAGCTGGCGGCGGCGGGGCTGCGTCCCGTCGCGGTGGACCTGCCGGGGTTGGGGCGCTCCGAAGGGGAGCTCACGATGGCGACGGCGGTGGTTCCGGCGCTGGCCGGGTGGGTGGCGCGGTTCGCGGCGGCGGTGGGCGCCGCCGAACCGCTGGCTGTGGCGGGGCACGACATCGGGGGCGCGGTGGCGCAGCATCTGCTGGCGGCGGGCGAGGTGAAGGTGGGGCGGCTGGCGCTGGTCAACTCGGTCACGTACGACTCGTGGCCGGTGCCTGGCGTGGCCCGCTTCCGCGACCCGGCCGCGGTGGCCGCGGTGACCGCGGAGGAGCTGCTGGCCGCCCGCCGCACGGCCGTCACCACCGCGCTGGCCCGTCCGGCGACGGAGGCCGAGCTGGCCGACTACCTGGACCCGTGGCACGACGCCCGGGTGCGACGGTCGTGGATGGCGCTGGCCGGCGCCGCCGACAGCCGCTACACGCTGGACCTGGTGCCCGCGCTGCAGGCCGACGGGACGCCGAAGCTGCTGGTGTGGGGCGAGGACGACACCTTCCAGGAGGTCCGGCACGCCGAGCGTTTCGCCGCCGAGATGCCGAACACCTCCCTGGTCCGCATCCCGCGCGCCGGTCACATCCCAATGGAGAACGACCCGGCCGCCGTCGCAGCCGCTCTGGCGCGGTTCTTCCTGGACTGAACCCCATCTGCCTCAGCAGGGGCGCGCGTTCGGCTCAGGGTCGGGCCGTGAACGCGGCGAGCGCGCGTCCCGCGTGGGGATGCGCGCTCGTGCGGGCGCAGGGATCGTCAGGCGGCGTACTCGGGGTAGCCGTAGCCGACGACCTGCGACTTCGGCCGAGTGCGCTCTTCGACCTTGCCGTTGCCGGTGTTGCCCTCGATGGTGGAGATGGTGCCGTCCTGGTTGTCCTTGACGACGAAC
This sequence comes from Nonomuraea sp. 3N208, assembly GCF_052245935.1. Taxonomy (NCBI): domain Bacteria; kingdom Bacillati; phylum Actinomycetota; class Actinomycetes; order Streptosporangiales; family Streptosporangiaceae; genus Nonomuraea; species Nonomuraea sp. 3N208. The sequence continues at coordinate 148,004 of NZ_JBQQBR010000022.1, forward strand.
CCGACGTGCTTGATGTCGCTGATGTCCTTGCTGCCGTTCCAGGAGAAGAACACGACGGCGCCGGGCCTGACGTCGGTGCCGAAGCGGTTGTTGGCCTTGAACCACTTGGCGTGGGCGACGGTCCAGGCGTCCCAGCCGACCTGCGGGCGGGCGCCGGTCTGCTCGCCGACCCAGGAGACGAACATCGCGCACCAGGCGGCGTTCAGGTAGTGGGCGCGGCTGCCGCCGTCGCGGGCGATGGTCTCGGCGGCGCGCTGGGAGTTGGCGTACCACTGCTGGTACTTGGTGCCGCCGCCGGCGGCGTTCTCACTGGTGCCGACTTGGGACTTGGCCAGGGCCAGGACCTGGGCGGCGGTGACATTGATCTTGGTCTTGTCGGTCGCCGCGGCCTTGATGCCGGCCTGTTCGGCCTTGGAGGCGACCGGCTGCTTGTCCGTCGCGGCCGACGCGGCACCTGTGACGTGGGCGGTGAACGCAGCGGCGAGGACGGTGGCGCCGAGGGCGGCGCGGGCGATGTTGATCTTGTTGGCAGCGAAAATGGGGTGCTTGGCCATCGAGGGGTTACTCCTTGCTTCCATGCCGCTTACCGGGTTAGCTGACGGGCTCGGGCGTGGAAGCTGCCCTACGGCACCGAAGTGCCGATTCGCCCCAAAGGACATGGGTCCCCGGTTCCGCGCAAGGCGGATTCAGCGGTCACAGGACTGTCCTGTGATGTTTCGTGCGATGGTCGGACGTGTCCGGACAAACCGGACGCATGCCGCAAGATGCCCCATAAGGTAATACATGGGGCAAGGGGATTACAACTGCCTAAAGGCCCAGCTAGGCAAGTTGCCTGCGAGCGTCGGCAAGAAGCCCCATCATGGCAAGGGACTCGTCAAGCGGCATGATCGAACTTTCGGTCCTGCCTTCGGCCGTCGCGGCACGGACTTCGCGGAGCTCTCCGGCGTACCCGTTGTCGGCCGGATCGAGCACGTGCTCTTCCGGCTCCATGGAGGGCCCGGTGAGGAGAATCCGCTGCGGCGCCCAGAACGGAGCCTGGATGTCTGCCCGCATCTGACTGCCTACAACGCTGGCATCGTTCGGGTAATTCCCGAGCAACGAGGTCGCCACGAGAGCATGCCTGCCGCCGGGATAGAGCAAAACGCCGGCGGTCTCCGCGTCCACCCCGTTCGGGGCCAGGGAGCCGGTGACACGCAGGCCGGAGGGCATGCCGAGGAGCAGCTGGGCCAGCCCGAACGGGTAGATCCCCAGGTCGAGCAGTGCGCCGCCGCCCAGCTCGGGTGCCCAGAGCCGGTGGGCGGGGTCGTAGGGCAGGGTGAAGCCGAAAGAGGCCTGCACGGACCGGATCTCGCCGAAGCGCTCATCGGAGGCGATCTTCTGGATGAGGGGGTTGAACCTCATCCACATGGCCTCCATCAAGAAGACGCCTGCCTCGCGTGCCAGGCGCACCATCTTCTCGGCGTCGTCCACGGTGGCGGCAAGCGGCTTCTCGCACAGCACGGCCTTGCCGGCGGCGATGGCGGCCTCGGCGACCTGGAGGTGCTGGGCGTGCGGAGTGGCCACGTAGATCGCGTCCACGGCCGGGTCGGCGCACAGCCGCTCGTAGGAGTCGTAGGCCGACTCCGCGCCCAGCGTCGCTGCCAGGGCCTGCGCGCGGCCCAGGTTCCTGGAGCCGACGGCGGCCACCCGCATGCCGGGTTCGGCCACGATGGCCGCCCCCACCGTTCGCGCGATGCCGCCGGTCGCCGCTATTCCCCATCCGAAGTCCCGCACAAGGGGAGATCGTAGAGGTATCAGGTCATGTTGAAGGTGGCGGGGTCGGGCCCGATGCGCTTGCCCCTGTTCATGGCGCCGATCGCGGCCATGTCCTCGGCGTCGAGGATGAAGTCGAACACGTTGATGTTCTCGCGGATCCGCGACGGGGTGGCGGACTTGGGGATGACGACGTTGCCGAGCTGCAGGTGCCAGCGGAGCACGATCTGGGCGGGCGTCTTGCCGTACTTGCCCGACAGCACGCTCAGCGCCGGGTCGTCGAGCAGGCCCTGGCCCTGGCCCAACGGGCTCCACGCCTCGGTCAGGATGCCGTTGGCCTCGTGGAAGGCGCGCATCTCGCGCTGCTGCAGGTACGGGTGGAGCTCGATCTGGTTGATGGACGGCGTGATCTCGGTCTCCTCCATGAGCCGGGTGAGGGCCTGGACGGTGAAGTTCGAGGTGCCGATGGCCTTGGCCCGCCCGTCACGGTAGATCTTTTCCAGGGCCTTCCACGCCTGCACGTACTTGTCCTGCTTCGGGACCGGCCAGTGGATGAGGAAAAGATCGACGTAGTCGAGGCCCAGCCTGGCCAGACTCTCGTCGAAGGCCTCCTCGGCGCGGCCGTGGTCGGCGTTCCACAGCTTGGTGGTGACGAACAGCTTCGCGCGTGGGCGCTTGGCGCTGCGCACGGCCCGTCCCACGCCCTCCTCGTTGCCGTACGCGGAGGCGGTGTCGACGTGCCGGTAACCGGCTTCCAGAGCGATCCCCACGGCCTGCTCGGCCTCGTCGTTCGGGATCTGCCAGACGCCGAATCCGAGCTGCGGGATCTGCACGCCGTCGGTGTTGAGCATGAGCGAATTCATGCCTCCATTGTTCACGTCGCGTTCCAGGCGGCTTAAGGCGGCGGGGCTAATTTAGAGCGGTCATGTACGGGCCATCACCCGGCTGGGAGGGCAACGAGTGGTCGAACAGGCGTCGGCCTGGGTGGAGTCCCCGCTCCAGATGCTGTGCGCCGTCGAGGCCCACCACGCCGGGCTCCTCGGGCCCGAGACGGTCGTGGTACCGCGAGCGGGACTGCGGCCGCTGAAGGCCACGCGCAAGGAGCTGCGCAGGCTCGGGTTGCCCGAAGGCCTCGAACTGGCCGAGCCGCGCGATCACATGCCGCGGCGCGTGCAGGCCGTGGGTGACGCCTTCTCCGGCAAGGTGCAGCTGCGCTGGCTGACCTCCAATCCCGGCCGCATCGTCATCGTCGACGACGGGCTGGCCACGATCCGGCTGCTCGAACTGCTGGCCGCGGGGCCACGCCGGCCGCTGCTTCGGGCCCGGGCGCACCCCACCAGGCTGCGCGCCGCGCTCGGCCTGGCGGCGGCGCTGCGGCTGCGCCTGAGCAAGGTCTCCGTCTTCACCGCGCTCGACGTGGACAAGGACCTGGAGGATGGCGTACGCCGCGTGGGCGTCGATCTCGTCCGCCACGACTTCGCCTGGCTGCGCGCCCAACCGCCCAGCGCCGAGGGCCCCGCCGAGCGCACCGTTGTCCTCGGCACCTCGCTCGTCAGGAACGGCCTGGTTCACCGTGACCGCTACCTGCGCTGGCTGACGGACCTGGCCTCGCAGGAGCCGGTCGCCTACTACCCGCACCGCCGGGAGGACCCCGTGGACGTGGCGCTGATCCGGGAACGCCCCGGCATCACCGTCCACGACGCCGGCGCGCCCGCCGAGCTGACCCTGCGCGGCCTGGACTCCGGCCAGCGCGTGCTCAGCCTCCCTTCGACCGCGATCACCTCGCTGCGGGTGCTGCTGAGCCCGCGCGGCGTCGCCGTCGAGCCCGTGGACGTTCCCGATGACTGGTGGACCAGCAGGGCGGCTCCCGCCCTTCGCTCGCATCTGACTGGAGTGTCCGGTTGAAAGTGTTGGCGGTCGCCGACTCCGACTCGTACCTGAAGTGGGCGGCCTGCCTGCTCGCCGATCTGCCCGAAGGCTGTGTAACGGAGCTGGTGGTGGTGCGCACGCCGATCGCGCCCTCGCCCGAGCAGATCGCCGCGGCCGTGGGCGAGCGAGAGGCGCCTGCGGTGATGTCGGCCCGGTCGGTACGGCGGGCGGCCGAGCGTATCCGGCCCGACGTGATCCTCGTGGCCTGCACGGGCCCGGTCGTGGACGTGCTGGTGGCCGAGGTGCTCGCGGACCTGCGGCCGCGGCCGGTGTTCGTCAGCGGGCTGCCGGGCATCTCGGTGCCCGCGACCGACAAGGCGTGGCAGTTCCGCAGCGGCTGCGACCTGTTCGTGGTGCACAGCGAGCGGGAGGTGGCGGAGTTCGGCGAGATCGCCCACCGGCTCGGCGGGGGAGGGGCGGTGGGCCTGGCCAGGCTGCCGTTCCTGCGGTCCAAGGTGGCCGCCCAGGGTGGCAACCGGGTGGTGTTCGCCACCCAGGCCAAGGTGCCGCGCGAGCGCGAGGAGCGTGAGCGGATCCTGGTGGCGCTGGCCGAGCTGGCGCGGCGGCGGCCCGACTTGGACGTGGTGGTCAAGCTGCGGGCCCTGGAGGACGAGCGGCAGACGCACAACGAGCGCCACCACTACCAGCGGCTGTGGCGGGAGATGGGTGAGCCGGGGCGACTGGTGTTCGAAGCCGGGTCGATGCACGATCAGCTGATGCGGGCCGCCGGATTCGTCACGGTCAGCTCGACGGCGGCGCTGGAAGCCATCGCGCTGGACGTGCCGTCGCTGGTGCTGCGCGACTTCGGCGTCAGCACCGAGATGATCAACCTGGTGTTCGAGGGCAGCGACCTGCTGGGGACCCTGGACGAGATGGCGGCGGGCGACTTCCGCACGGCGTCGGCGGCGTGGTGCGCGGCCAACTACTTCCACCCGGTGGAGCGCAACGACTGGGCCGGGCTGCTGACCGGGCTGGTGATCTCCCGGCCGCGGGTGCCCGCCAAGTCGCTCCTGGACGGACCCGAGTTCGCGGCGGCGCGGCGGCGGGCCCGGCTGCGGGTGGAGGTGCCGCCCACGATGCTGCGGGCCGGCTACAAGGCCAAGCGGCGCATGCGCCGCTACCTCCGCGCCCTCACCTGACCCCGGCCCTACGGCTCTCGGCCCCGGCTCTCGGCCCAGGCTGCCCGGTCGGGGTGTGGGGCCGCTGAGCCGCCACCCGCAGGGCTGGCACGCGACCTCGGCCGCACGGCCGCCCGCGCATACATCGAGGCCCCCGGCCGGGAGCCGGGGGCCTCGTGGTGGGCGTCAGATCGCCGATCGGATCTTGCGCCGGAGGCGGGTGAGCGTGCTGGGCTTGGCCACGAAGCCCAGCGTCTCCAGGCGCTTGCGCTTGAAGTAGCGGGCGTCGAACTCGATGCCCGCAGGCCGCAGGTCGGGATAGGTTTCGGCCTGCATGCAGTAGCCGACCGCGCGCACCAGCGCCGGCAGGTCCACGGCCGGTGGCTGCTCGATGTGGCCTTCGGCCGACAGCCGCGGCAGCAGCGCGTCCACGATCGTGACCGGGACCCGGTTGCTGTTCTCGTACGGCGCCAGCCGGTCCAGCACGAGCTCCGTGCCGTACGAGGCCACGGACAGCCCGAAGTACCGCTGCGCGGTCACCAGCCCGGTGGAGAAGCAGCCGACGACCAGCTCGGGCCGCAGCGCGGCGAAGCACACCTCGGCCGGGACGCTCTCCCCGGGCACCGACAGCCGCACTCCCAGGCGCTCGGCGGCGGCCCGCATCAGCTGGGCGTGCCGGCGCCCGGCGGCCGGGTGCGGCTTGAACACGACGTTGGTGTAGCCGCGGGCGGACAGCGCCTTGAGCATCGTCTCGTGCAGCGCCGCCTCCTCCTCCGGCGTGACGATCTCCAGGGCCGACAGGTACTGGCCGAGGATGACGGCCTGCCCGGCCATCATGTCGGGAGCGGTGGCGGCCACCTCGGACACGATCGCCAGGAACCGCTCGCCGGGCAGGATCTCGGGCGCGACGCCGTACTCGCTGAGCAGCAGCGGCGTCAGGCCCGGCACCAGGTCCAGGTGGATCAGCCGGCCGATGCGGCGGAAGATCTCGGCGGGCAGCGGGTCGCGGGTCGGGCCATAGCTCATCAGCCCGTCGGAGTAGACCGTGATGGGGCAGTCGCGCACCAGCCCGGCGATCGTCCGGGCGGGCGGCACCGCGATCGACTCCAGCACCAGCTCCTCGACCGCGTCCAGCCCCCAATGGGAGCGGATGAGGCGCTCCATCATCGGCACCTCGATGACGCGTGCCTTCCAGTCCGACGGGTGCAGGGGCGCGATGAGGTCGTTCCACGAGTGCACTTCGTCGAAGCGCGAGCGCAGCACCGCGAAGCCGGGCGTCTTGTCCAGCGGTGTCGACACCTCGGGAATGGCGGCGTTGTTGGACACGACGAGGACGCGCCGCCCGTCGCCGAACCGGCCGTCGTCGATCGCGGCGGCCAGCGACATCGCCCCGAACAACGTCGAGGCGTAGAAGACCTTCACTATGTATCCTCCCGGTCGCGGCGGACCCGGACGTGCGAGCTGGGGGGCAGGTCGGGCACCAGCGCCCGCAGCGTGGCCTCGCGCTCGACGGACATGCGCGACACCGCGTCCGACACCGGCTCCAGCGGCAGCGAGCGCACCACCTGCGCGCCGCGCTCCTCGAAGCGGGCGCGCAGTGCGGGCGTGAACCGGTCGCCGATCTCCAGATGGTGGGCAAGCAGCGCGCAGAAGTTGCGCACCGCCTTGGGCATGAACTCCGGCTCCAGGTCCTTGAACACCAGCTCGAAGGCGTCGAAGAAATGCAGCTGGCGCTCGTCGCCGACCTGCGTCAGCGACCCCGACACCATGCGCCGGTAGAAGATCCCCGCCAGCGATACGACGGCGAACGTGGCGGCCTCCCGGTGCAGCCGCCAGATCCACGGCCGGTCCTCGGCGGTGTGCAGCGAGCCGGGGAAGTGCAGCAGGTCCCCGAGCGAGCGCCGGTAGATCCCGGCCCAGGCGTACGGGTAGTCGACCATGGTCCGCACGTTCGCCGGGAGGATGGCGTCGCGAGGGTTGAGCACCGCGCCCCTACGCGCCATGGGGGCGCGGTGCACGACCCGCTTTCGGCCCTCGACCTGCACATGATCGACGCGCACGAAGTCGCAGCCGAGCCCGTCGACGGCGTCGACGAGGTGTGCCAGGTAGCCGGGGGCGAGCCAGTCGTCGCCGTCCATGAACGTCACGTACCGGCCGGAGGCCGCCGACAGGCCCGTGTTACGGGCGTCGGCGAGCCCCACCGGCGCGGGATTGCGCAGTACGGTCAGCCCGGGGAGATCGGCGCGGAAGTCGTCGATGATGTCCCCGGTGGCGTCCACGGACCCGTCGTTGACGACGATGAACTCGAAGTCGTGCCGCGCGTTACGGCAGAGCGAGGTGAGCGCGTCGGCGATGAAACGCTCGCCGTCTCGAATCGGCACGACGACCGAGAGCGTGATCAATGGTTTGTTCTCCTGGTGGTGACGGTCAGACGGTCACCCGGCGCAGGCGGGCCTTCGGAGCCTCCTCGCCGGGGAAGACGCGCTTGACGCCGTCGCCCATGGCCTGCTCGATGATCCGGATGTCGCGCACGAGGTGCTCGAGCCCGGAGGGCTCCAGCGAGGCGGCGTGGTCGGAACCCCACATGGTCCGGTCGAGCGTGATGTGCCGCTCCACGGTCACCGCGCCGAGCGTGACGGCGGCCAGCGAGATCTGCAGGCCGCGCTCGTGGCCGGAGTAGCCGACGGGGACGCCGTACCGCTCCTTGAGCGTGGTGATCGTGCGCAGGTTGGCTTCTTCCGGAGGCAGCGGGTACGTGGACGTCGCGTGCATCATGATCAGCTTATCAGTCCCGAGGATCTCCACGGCCGCGTCGATCTCCGACAGCGTGGACATTCCAGTCGACAGGATGATCGGCTTGCCGGTGCCGGCCAGGGTCCGCAGCAGCTCGTGGTCGGCCACGCTGGCCGAGGCCACCTTGTGCGTCACGACGTCCATGTCCTCCAGGAACTCGACGGACGGCACGTCCCACGGCGAGGCGAACCAGTGGATGCCGCGCTCGTCGCAGTATTTCGCGATCTGCCGGTATTCGTCGCGGCCGAACTCGGTCCGCTCCTTGTACTCCAGGTACGTCATCTCGCCCCACGGCGTCTGCCTGATCTGGCCCTTCTGCTCCTCGGGCACGCAGATCGCGGGGGTGCGCTTCTGGAACTTGACCGCCTGGCAGCTGGCGTCGGCGGCCACGTCGATGAGCCGGCGGGCGATGTCGAGGTCGCCGTTGTGGTTGATGCCGATCTCGCCGATGACGTAGACGGGCTCGCCGTCGCCGACCAGCACGTCGCCGATGGCCACGGGGCCGAGCCTGGGACGTACCTTGGCCTCGGCCACCGGCGCCTCGGGACGGGCGGCCACCACGCGGTCGCACAGCTCGCGTACGGCGCCGGACCCGCCGGGCCTGGTGAGCACCACCCGGGCGGCGGCGCGCACGCGCGGGTGCGCGTCGGGCGTGGCGATGGGCCAGCCGACCTCGCCCATCGGGCCCAGGTCGTTGACGTCGTTGCCGACGTAGGCCACGCGGGCCGGGTCGAGGCCCTCGATGGTCAGCCAGTCGCGCAGCACGGTCCGCTTCTCGGCCAGCCCCTGCAGCACGGGCACGCCCAGCTTGCGGGCGCGGGCGGCCACGACCGGGTTGTGCTCGGTCGACATGATCAGGATCTTGACGCCGGCGCGGCGCAGCAGTGACACGCCCATCCCGTCCGAGCGGCTGACCAGCACCATCTCGCGGCCGTCGGAGTCGACGTAAGCGCGGTCGTCGGTGTGCACGCCGTCGAAGTCGGTGATGACGGCGTCGATGTCGATCGGCTCGGGCGCGTCGATGAACGGGGCCAGCGCGCGTACCAGCTCGAGGTCCTCGGGGTTGTCCACCTCGATGGCGTGCTGCGGCGGCACCGGCTGCACGGCGATCGTGCCGAAGAAGCGGTGGCCGTGCTCGCGCAGACCGGAGGTGCGCATGACGTAGAAGGCGCCGTTCTCGCGGAACTCGGGGTCGCGGTCCTGCCTGCGCGGGCGGACGCCGGGGTCGTGGTTGACGCCGCCGCCGGTGGCGGTCCAGAGGAACTCGTGCGTCGGCAGGCCCGACACCACCGAGTCGGCCTCGCCGTCGAGCACTTTGCGCACGGCGGCGGACAGGTCGTCGGGGTCGATGAACGCGCTCGTGCACTGCACGAGCACCACCACCTCGGGGTCCTCCCCGAGGGCGTCGAGCGCGTGCAGCACCGCGGACTCACTGGAGGCGGTCGCGCCGCTGAGCTCCTCGGGACGCTCGACGACGAGCGCGCCGGCCTCGCGGGCGGTCTCGGCGATCTGGGCGTGGTCGGTGCTGACCACGACCTGGTCCACGAGCTCGGCGCGCACGCAGGCCCGCACCGCGCGGGTGACCAGCGGGACGCCCCCGACCAGGGCGAGGTTCTTCAGGGGAACGCCCGCCGAACCTCCGCGGGCGGGAACAACGGCCAAGACTCGCAAGGTGTGTCTCCTCAAAGCATCGGATTGCACCCAGAAGCTAGAGGGCCGGATTGAACGGCCAGCGTCACCGTCATTAACTTTCCATGGGGATCCGGTAGAGAAGCTCTGGACGGCCCACCGCGCCGTACTGCGGCATGCGGGCCGCCACACCCAGCTCCACCAGGTGTTCCAGGTAGCGGCGGGCCGTCACGCGGGACACTCCAATCGCGTCGGCCACGGCTTGGGCCGCCATGCCCTCGGGCCGCTCGCGCAGCTTGGCGGCGACGGCGTCGAGGGTGTCCCTGGACATGCCTTTCGGCAGCTCCGAGCTGCCTCTGAGGGTGCCGAGCACCCGGTCCACGTCGCCCTGGCCGACGGCGACCCCGGCTTCATCCTTGAACCGGGCGTAACGGGTGAGCTTTTCGAGCAATGTCGCGAAGGTGAACGGCTTGAGAAGGTACTGGGAGATGCCGAGCGACACCGCCGAGCGGACCATGGCCAGGTCGCGGGCGGAGGTGACGGCGATGATGTCGCACATGAGGCCGCCTGCGCGCACGGCCCGGCACACCTCCAGGCCGTGCATGTCGGGTAGGTGCAGATCGAGCAGGATCAGGTCGACGGGCCTCTTGCGCAGGAAGCGCAGCGCCTCGCCGCCGGAGCGGGCCACCCCGGCCACCTCGAAGCCCGGCACCCGCTCCACGTAGATGCGATTGGCCTCGGCGGTGATCTCCTCGTCCTCGACCACCAGCACCGAGATCATCGTGCCCCCTCCCGGTCCGGGTGCGGCCGCGCCGGGATGGGCAGCCTGACGGTGAACACCGAGCCTTGGACGTCGATGGTGCCACCCAACCGGCGTACCGCCTGCCCGACGAGCGCGAGGCCGAGCCCGCGGCCGTCGCCCTTGGTCGTCCAGCCCTTGGCGAACGCCGCCGGGTCGGCCGGTCCGGGCCCGTTGTCGGCGACCCTGATGAGGACCTCCTTGTCGTCCGCGCTCAGGTGCGCCTCCACGCGGGTGGCCGCGTCGATGGCGTTATCGATGAGGTTGCCCACGATCGTGACCAGCTCGCGCGGGTCCAGGCCCAGGTCGTCCAGCTCGCTGTCCTGGCTGATGACCAGCTCGCTGCCGCGTTCGGCGGCCTCGGCGCTCTTGCCCAGCAGCAGCGCCGCCAGCACCGGCTCGCGTACCGAGCCCACCACCCGGTCGGTCAGCTCCTGCGCGGCGCGCAACTCGGCGGTGCCGAGCGCGACGGCCTGCTCAGTGCGGCCCAGCTCCACCAGGGTGATGACGGTGTGCAGCCGGTTGGCGGCCTCGTGCGCGGCCGCGCGCAGGGTGTCGGCGAAGCCGCGCTCGGCGTCGAGCTGGCCGCTCAGCGCCTGCAGCTCGGTGTGGTCGCGTACGGTCACCACTGTGCCGAGGCGGCTGCCGGCGCTGTTGACGGCCAGGACGCGGTCGCCCACCAGGTGAACGCGTTCCTCGTCCCCGGTCAGCACGTCCGCGAGCCCGAGCTCGTCCACGTGTCGCCCTTCGGCGTCGTCGGGCAGGCCGAGCAGGTGCCGGGCGGCATCGTTGCACAGCGTCAGCGTGCCGTCCTTGCCGATCAGCAGCAGCCCCTCTCTGACGGCGTGCAGGATCGCGTCGTGGTGGGCGTGGATGCGACCCAGCTCCACGGGGCCGAGCCCGTGGGTCTGGCGGCGCAGCCGCGCGGTCACCAGCCACGTTCCGGCGCCGCCCATGCCGAGCGCGAGCGCCACGATGAAGCCGCCCCAGGCCAGCCGGTCACGCAGCCAGCCGCTGACCCTCTCGACCGTGATGCCCGCACTGACCAGCGCGACCACCCGGCCGTCCGAGACGACCGGGGTGACCGCCCGCTCGGACGGGCCGAGTGTGCCGGTGTAGGTCTCGGTGAAGGTCCTGCCCGCCAGCGCCGGCCCGATGTTGCCGCGGAACTTCTTGCCGATCTCGGCCCGATTCGGATGGGTGTAGCGGGTTCCGTCCGGCGTCATGATGGTGATGAAGTCGACGCCGGTGCTCTTGCGTATCCCCTCCGCCAGCGGCTGCAGCCGCGCGCTCGGGTCCGGGCCGTCCAGGGCCTCCAGCACCTCGGGCGTGGTGGCCACGGCCACCGCCACCGCCTCTGCGGTGCTCCGGGCCTCGTGGGTGAGCAGATCGTGCGCCTGCACCAGGGCCAGCACGGCGCCGCCGGCGGCCGTGACCACGACCACAAGCAGCTGCAGGACCAACATCTGGCCCGCCAGGCTCCAGCGCCGCATGTTAACGACTTCTTTCGTGAACGTAACTTACGCAATCGTGACCTGGGTCACTTGTGCAGCGCATAGTCGCACAACCGGAACTTCCCCCCAAATGGCTGGAGAACCGCCCTATGCGTGATCGCACTCGCTACCTCTACGTGGCCGTCATCGTGGCGGTCCTCCTCGGCATCCTGGTCGGGTTCCTCTGGCCGGACGTGGGCAAGGAGCTCAAGCCGCTCGGCACCGGATTCGTCGCGCTCATCAAGATGGTGATCGGGCCGATCATCTTCTGCACCATCGTGCTCGGCGTCGGCTCGGTCCGGCAGGCGGCCAAGGTCGGCAAGGTCGGCGGTCTGGCGCTCGGCTACTTCATCGTAATGTCCACGGTCGCCCTGCTCATCGGCCTGGTCGTGGGCAATATCATCCACCCGGGCGAGGGGCTCCAGCTCACCGACGCCGCCCGCCAGGCGGCCGAGGCGGAGGCGGCCAAGGGCGCCGAGAGCGGCAGCACGGTCGACTTCCTGCTCGGCGTCATCCCCGACACGCTGGTGTCGTCGCTGACCTCGGGATCGGTGCTGCAGGCGCTGCTGGTGGCCCTGCTGACCGGGTTCGCGCTGCAGGCCATGGGCACCAAGGGCGCGCCGATCCTGCGTGGCGTGGAGCACCTGCAGCGGCTCGTGTTCCGCATCCTCGCCATGATCATGTGGGCGACGCCGGTGGGCGCGTTCGGCGCGATCGCCGCCGTCGTGGGGGCCACCGGCATCGAGGCGCTCAAGAGCCTGGCGATCATCATGGCCGCCTTCTACATCACCTGCCTGCTGTTCGTCGGCGTCGTGCTCGGCCCGATGTTGTGGCTGGTCGCCCGCGTCAACCTGTGGTCGCTCCTGCGGTACCTCGGCCGCGAGTTCCTGCTGATCCTGTCCACCTCCTCGTCGGAGACGGCGCTGCCCAGGCTCATCGCCAAGATGGAGCACCTGGGCGTGAGCCGGACCGTGGCCGGCATCACCGTGCCGACCGGCTACTCCTTCAACCTCGATGGCACCGCGATCTACCTGACCATGGCCACGCTGTTCATCGCCACGGCGACCGGGTCGCCGCTGGAGCTCGGCGAGCAGGTGGCGCTGCTGCTGTTCATGATGGTCGCGTCCAAGGGCGCGGCGGGCGTGACCGGCGCGGGGCTGGCCACGCTGGCCGGCGGCCTGCAGGCGCATCGGCCCGAGCTCGTCGAGGGCGTGGGCTTCATCGTCGGCATCGACCGGTTCATGTCGGAGGCCAGGGCGCTGACGAACTTCGCCGGCAACGCCGTCGCCACCGTGCTCGTCGGCACCTGGACGGGCGAGTTCGACAGGGAGCGCGCCGAGCAGGTGTTGACCGGGCACGCCCCGTTCGACGAGGCCACGCTGCTGGATGACGAGGAGCCGGCGGCCGGGCCGGAGGCCGGCGAGAAGGAGCTGACGAAGGTCTAGGGCTTGCGGCCGATGCCCGCGTACGCCATGCGGGTCATCTCCTCGTTCATGAACAGCGGGTGATCGGGATCCGTGAAAGGCCACGGCATCCCCGGCCCGGTGGCCAGGCCCGGCGGGATGAGCTCGAGGTCGCCGAAGAAGGCGCCGATCTCCCTGCCGGGCCGCCGCGTTGGCCTTTTTGCGGAGCGGCGAACGGTTAGGCCCGAGAGCGGTAGCCTGCGTGACCAGCGAGGGCCGAGTGAGCGCGACCATAAGCACAGAACTCGCTGACCTGCATCACCCGCTCGGTGGCCACGTCGTTGATCCCGTGCGAGATCGCCAGATAGCTGTCGGAGGCGAGGGCGTCGCGGTAGGCGGCCACGAACCCCTGCGGGTCGTCCTCGTCGGGGATGAGATGCAGGATGAACATCATCAACACGCCCACCGGCCGGTCGAAGTCCAGCAGCCCGCGCACCTCGGGGTCCGACAGGATCTGCTCCGGCCGGCGTATGTCGCCCAGCACGATGGCCACCCGGTTGGGGTCGGCCAGCATCGCGCGGCCGTGGGTGGCCACCACAGGGTCGTTGTCCACGTAGACCACGCGTGCCTCCGGCGCGTGACGGTGCGCCACCTCGTGCACGTTCTCCTGCGCCGGCAATCCCGAGCCGAGGTCCAGGAACTGGGTGATGCCCTGCTCGCACAGATACCGCACGACGCGGCGCTTGCTTCGTCATGCCCCAATGATCACGCTGTTCACGCTGGAACGGGGCTAAACGGCGGGAAGCCGCAGGACGAACCTGGCGCCGCCCGTGCAGTCCTCCACGGTGATCTGGCCGCGGTGCGCCATCGCCACGTCCCGCGCGATGGCCAGGCCCAGCCCCGTGCCGCCCGCATCGCGGCTGCGGGCGGCGTCCAGGCGGGTGAAGCGCTCGAAGATGCGCTCGCGGTCCTGTGCGGGGATCTCCACGCCGTCGTTCTCGACCGACATCACGGCCATGCCGTCCTCCTCCTTGGAGACGGTGACCTTGACGTAGTGCTCGGCGTGCCGCTGGGCGTTGTCCAGCAGGTTCGTCAGCACCCTGGCGAGCTGGAGCCGTACGCCGTCCACGCGCACCCCCTCGACCAGGTCGGCGCGCACGGGGATCTTGTCGCTGCGGATGGACAGCTCCTGGCGGACCAGCTCGGCCAGGTCCACCCGCTCCTTGGCCGCGTCCACCCGGGAGCCGATCCTGGCCAGCAGGAGCAGGTCCGTGATGATGGCCTCCAGACGGTCGGTGTCGCGCAGTGCGCTGCTCACGAGCATCTCGACGTCGGTGTCGTCCGGATAGAGCTGGGCGCTCTCGAGCTGGGCGCGCAGCCCGGCGATGGGGGTGCGCAACTCGTGCGAGGCGTCGGAGGCGAACTGCCGCTGCTGCTCGGCGGAGCGTTCCAGCCGGGCCAGCGTGCTGTTGACGGATCTGGCGAGGTCGGCCACCTCGTCGGCGCCGGTCGGTTCGGTGACGCGGTTGCTCAGGTCGCCGGCGTGCACGGCGTCCAGCTCATCGCGCATGGTCGCCACCGGCCGCAGCGCCCGGCCCGTGACCAGCCAGGTGGCCCATCCGGCCAGCCCGACCAGCACGGCGATCTCGGTGAACACGATCGCCTCGAGGGTGTTCGTGGCCAGCAGGTCGGGGGTGCTGCGGCCGGCGTAGACGACGGGGGAGTCGGTGAACTTGCTCACCCGGACCGCCGACAGGTGCACGCACTCGGTGGGCAGGCAGTGGGTGGTGCTGATGACCCGGTCCTCGTCCGTGGGCCGCACGTCGCTGAGCGGCGGCAGGTTCCTGGCCGCGTCGCTGGTGGCCAGGAACCGCCCGTCCGCCCCGACGATCTGGATCAGGTCGACCGCCGGGTCGGACACGGGGATCGCGGCGCCCAGGGGCAGGGCGCCGCTGCGCATCTCGTACGCGATGCGCTCGGCGGTGTCACGGGTGCTCTCGTACACGCTGGCCTCGACCAGAGACCTCGTGACGAGGACCGTCCCGACGCCCACGGGGATGAGCACGAGGGCGGCTACAGCCGTCGCGATGAGGGTGACGCGGCCCCGCAGGGACCTCGCCCAGAGGGCAGACACCCACCGACACTACCGAGGGTAATTACCGTCATATGTCGCTTAATGGGAAAGATTCCCCCAACTGGTCACCGCTGGAACCAGACCGCCGTGTCCGGCGGAACCGACCCGTCGGCCGCCAGCGGACCGCTGGACAGCAGCACTTCGCCCGCCAGGTCGAGGCACACCGGCTCCTCGCCGGTGTTGAGCACCACGACCAGACCGGGGTCGCGCTCGATGATCAGCACGTCCTTGGGGGAATCGAGCCACGTGAGCGTGCCGGAGCTCGCGCCGCCGAGCGCCGGGTGCTCCTTGCGGATGCGCAGCGCGGCCCGGTAGAGGTTCAGCGTGGAGGCCGGGTCGTCCTGCTGGGCCTCGGCCGACAGAGCGGTCCACTCCTGCGGGATCGGCAGCCACGGGTCCCGCCAGCCGCAGCCCGGAGCCGCGGTCCACGGGATCGGCACCCGGCAGCCGTCGCGGCTCTCGCCCCGGCGTAGGAACGCCGGGTCCTGGCGCAGCTCGTCGGGCAGGTCGAGCACCTCCGGCAGGCCCAGCTCCTCCCCGTTGTAGAGGTAGGCAGAGCCGGGCAGGGCCAGCATGAGCAGCGTGGCCGCGCGGGCGCGTGCCAGTCCGCCGTGGCGGGTGACGTGGCGGGGCTTGTCGTGGTTCGACAGCACCCAGGTGGTCGGCGCGCCCACCAGCTCGGCTTCCTTGAGCGCCTTCTCGATGACCGTGCGGAACGACTTGGCGTGGAAGTCGGCCATCATGAAGTCGAAGTTGAAGGCCTGGTGCAGCTCGTCGGGGCCGACGTAGCGGGCCAGCCGCTCGGGCGAGGACACCCACGCCTCGGCCACGGCCATCCGCCCGCCGGGGTAGGAATCGAGGATCGGCCGCCACTCACGGTAGATGTCGTGCACGCCGTCCTGGTCGAAGTACGGCAGCTGCTCGTCGCCGAGCATCTCGGCCTGCGGGCCGTCCTTCGGCCCCACGTCGGGCAGCCCGGCGGCCTTGATCATGCCGTGCGCCACGTCAACACGGAAGCCGTCCACGCCACGGTCCAGCCAGAAGCGCAGGACGTCACGGAACTCGGCGCGTACCTCAGGGTTGTCCCAGTTGAGGTCCGGCTGTTCGGGGGCGAACAGGTGCAGATACCACTGGCCGTCCTCCACCTGAGTCCAGGCCGGCCCGCCGAAGATCGACTCCCAGTCGTTCGGCTCGTCGCGGAAGATGTAGCGATCGCGCAGGCCCGCCTTGAACCAGGGGTGCTCGTCGGAGGAGTGGTTCGGGACCAGGTCCACGATGATCCTGATGCCCTTGGCGTGGGCGTCGGCGACCAGCGCGTCGAAGTCGGCGAGCGTGCCGAACATGGGGTCCACGTCGCGGTAGTCGGCCACGTCGTAGCCGCCGTCGGCCATGGGGGAGGCGTAGAAGGGGCTCAGCCAGATGGCGTCCACGCCCAGGCCGGCGAGGTAGTCCAGGCGGCCGTGCACGCCTTCGAGATCCCCCATGCCGTCGCCGTTGGCGTCGGCGAAGCTTCGCGGGTAGACCTGGTACACGACGGCGTCCCGCCACCAGTCGTCGTTGCCGAGCATGGCTGTCCTTCCCCCGGATGCCCGAGATGTCGGGTGATGTTCTGGTGAAGGATGTCCTGATCGCTTCCACCCGGTCAAGCGCAACTTTCGGAAAGTTGCAGATCTCACATCGAGCTTCTGTAACGCTTTTTGCAAGTTCTTCCAATTCTTGCAAAGAGTCAGTAACGTCCCGGAAAACTGGCTTTCCTTCGTGGCGGCGGTGCGTGTCCCTGCGTGCCGCCGTTCCTGCGTGACCTCAGGAGGTCCCATGCGCATGCGGGCTCTCGGTACGGCCGCTCTCGCGACCCTCGCGTTCACCGCGACGGCGTGCGGCAACTCCCAGTCGGCATCTCCGGCGGCGCCCAGCGCGTCCGCCTCCGCCCCGGCGGCCACCACCGGCGCGAGCTCCGGCACGCTCGTCATCTGGGCCGACCCCAGCCGCGTCAAGCCGCTCAAGCCCTTCGCCGACCAGTTCGGCACCGAGAACGGCGTCACGGTGGAGGTGAAGGAGATCAGCAAGGACAACCAGATGACCTTCCTCACCGCCTCCCAGCAGGGCAGCGGCCCGGACGTCATGATCGGTGCGCACGACTGGATCGGCAACCTCGTGCAGAACGGCGCCATCGACCCGGTCACGCTGACCGAGGAGCAGAAGGCCGCCTTCTCCGAGAAGGCCGTCCAGGCGGTGACCTTCAACGGCCAGATCTACGGCGCACCGTACGCGGTGGAGAACATCGCCCTGATCCGCAACACCAAGCTCGCCCCCGACGCCCCCGCCACGATCGAGGAAATGATCGACAAGGGCAAGGAGCTCAAGAAGGCCGGCAAGGTCAAGGAAGTGCTCTGCATCCCCGTCGGCCAGAAGGGCGACGCCTTCCACGTCTACCCGATCTTCGCCTCCGGCGGCGGCGCCCTGTTCGGCGCCACCTCCACCGGCGACCCCGACCCCAAGCAGGTGCTGCTCGGCGCGCCCGACTCGGTCAAGGCGTTCGAGAAGCTCAAGGCGCTCGGCGAGAAGGGCGACGGCGCGCTGCGCACGTCGATCACCAACGAGAACTACATCGTCAACTTCGCCTCCGGCAAGTGCGCCTACCTCGTCTCCGGCCCGTGGGCGATGAGCGAGGTCAAGAAGGGCGGCATCTCCTACGACATCACGGCCGTCCCGGCGTTCAAGGACGGCAAGCCCGCCACGCCGTTCGTCGGCGTCCAGTCCTTCTTCGTCGCCTCCAAGGGCAAGAACAAGGCGCTCGCGCAGGAGTTCGTCGCCAACTACGTGACCAACAAGGACGTCGCCAAGGCCCTGTACGAGGCCGACCCGCGGCCCCCGGCGCTGACCGCCGCGCTGCAGGAGGTCCAGGCCACCGACCCCGACGCGGTCAAGTTCATGGACGCGGGCAAGGAGGGCATGCCGATGCCCGCCATCCCCGAGATGGCCGCGATCTGGGAGCCGTTCGGCATCGCCGAGACCGCCGTCGTCAAGGGCGGCGACGCCGCCAAGGCGGCCACGGCCGCGCAGAAGACCATCGACGGCGCGCTCAAGAACTGACGATCGTGTCTGTGGACGTTCGCGAGGCCGCACGGGCGAGCGCGCCCGAGCGGCCCCGCAGGGAGATCACCACGGCGTTCGTGGTGACCAGGATCGCGGTGCTGGCCGTGGCCGCCGCGATCCTGGTCTACGCCGTGCCGCCGCTGGTCGCCGCCGGCTCCTGGGTGTCGCTGGGAGTGCTGTGCGCGGCCGGCGCGGCCATCGCCTACCTCTACCTCACCCGCCGCTTCATCCCGGCCAAATACCTCATCCCGGGCACCGTCTTCCTCATCGCGTTCCAGGTGTTCCCCGTCGCCTACACGGTCACCACCGCGTTCACGAACTTCGGCGACGGGCACCGCGGTGACAAGGCCGCCGCCATCACCGCCATCGAGACCGGCTCCGTGCGGCAGGCCCCGGGCTCGCCCGAGTACGGCCTGACCGCCGCACTACGCGGCGAGGAGCTGGTGTTCCTGCTGGTGAACCCGGCGACCAAGCAGGTCTCCCTGGGCGACTCCAAAGGGCTCACGCCGCTGGCGGGCGCCGAGGTCGGCGTCACCGGAAAGGTGCTGAAGGCGCCCGGCCTGACCGTGCTCAAGGCGCCCGAGGCGGCCGCCCGCGCCCAGGAGATCACCGCGCTGGCCGTGCCGACCGACGGCGGCGTGATCAAGGCCAATGGGCTGAGCAGGGCCGTCGAGGGCCGGGCGGCCCTGGTGTACGACGCCGCCTGCGACTGCGTGCGCGGCAACGGCGACACCTGGACGGCCGACGAGGACCAGGGCTACTTCGTCAACGCCAAGGGCGAGCACCTGGCGCAGGGCTGGCAGGTCGGAGTCGGGTTCGACAACTTCGCCCGCGTGCTGACCGATCCCACGATCTCCGGATATTTCGTGGGAGTGCTCAGCTGGAACGTGGTCTTCGCGCTGGGCTCCGTGTTCGGCACGTTCGTGCTCGGCATGTCGGTGGCGCTGGCGTTGCACCATCCGAAGATGCGCGGCACCCGGGTCTACCGGATCCTGCTGATCCTGCCGTACGCGATGCCCGCCTTCGCCATGCTGCTGGTGTGGCGCGACATGTTCAACCGCGACTTCGGCCTGATCAACCAACTGCTCGGGGCCAACGTGGACTGGCTGGGCGAGCCGATGACCGCCAGGTTCGGGGTGATCCTGGTCAACCTGTGGCTCGGCTTCCCGTACATGTTCCTCGTCACCACGGGCGCGCTGCAGGCCATCCCGCGTGAGCTGACCGAGGCGGCCTCCATCGACGGGGCCACGCCGTGGAAGGCGTTCCGCCGGGTCACGCTCCCGCTGCTGCTGGTCGCGCTCACGCCGCTGCTCATCTCGTCGTTCGCGTACAACTTCAACAACTTCAACGCGATCGCGCTCACCACCGAGGGCGGGCCGTTCCCGGCCGAGAGCCCGCAGGTGGGCGGCACCGACCTGCTGATCACCTACACGTTCCGGCTGGCGTTCGGGGCGGCCGGGGCGCAGTTCGGGTTCGCGGCGGCGATCTCGGTGTTCATCTTCACGATCGTGGCGGTCGTCTCGGCCGTGGCGTTCCGGCGCACCCGCAAGCAGGAGGAGGTCTACGCGTGAAAAACGCCCTCAGGCACGTCTTCGTGCTCGCCGTGTGCGCGTTCGCGGTGTTCCCGATCCTGTTCGTGGTCTCCGCGGCGATCAACCCGCTGGGCACGCTGGCCTCCACCGAGCTGCTGCCGAACGGGGCGAGCCTGGCGAACTTCGCCAACCTGTTCGGCTCCGACACCTACCCGTTCGCGCGGTGGTTCTTCAACTCGGTGTTCATCGCGCTGGTGGCGTCGTTCGCGAGCCTGCTGCTGTCGATGCTCGCCGCGTACGCGTTCAGCCGCATGCGCTTCGCCGGCCGCCGCGTGGGGCTGCTGGCGCTGCTGCTCATCCAGATGTTCCCGCAGTTCCTGGCCATCGTCACGATCTTCATGATCTTCACCAGGGTGACCGAGCTGTACCCGGCGTTCGGGTTCAACACCGTGTGGGGGCTCATGCTGCTCTACCTGGGCGGCGCGCTCGGCGTGAACACCTGGCTGATGAAGGGCTTCCTCGACACCGTCCCCAAGGAGCTCGACGAGGCCGCCACCGTGGACGGGGCCACGCACGCGCAGATCTTCTGGCGCGTCATCATGCCGCTGGTCACGCCGATCCTCGCGGTCACCGCGCTGCTGGCGTTCATCGGCACCATGAGCGAGTTCCTCATGGCCAACGTGTTCCTGCGCGACCCAGAGAGCAAGACCCTCGCCGTGGGCATGTACGGCATGATCGCCGGCGACCACCGCAACGCGAACTTCGGCATGTTCGCCGCGGCCACGTTGCTGACCGCCGTTCCCACGGTGGGTGTGTTCCTCTGGTTGCAGAAGTACATCGTCTCCGGTCTGACCGCCGGAGCTGTCAAGGGATAGGTTGCATTGCGCTACATCGGGGAGCCGCATCACGACGGCTCGGCTCTGTACGTCTCCGAGCAGGCGCCCGAGCTCGGCTCGCGGGTGACGCTCTGGCTCCGGGCACCGCTTTCCGCCGGCGTCACCGGCGTGCACGTCCGCACGGTGCACGACGGTGAGCCCCGGTATTTCGCGGCGGAACGTACGTCGCGTGACATCCGGGGATTCGGCGGGACCGACGTCTGGTGGCGGGCCGAGATCACCGCGGTCAACCCCGTCACCCCGTACCGATTCCTGCTCACCACCGGGTTCGGCCAGGCGTGGCTGACCGCGGCCGGGATCGTGACGCACGACCTGACCGACGCGAGCGACTTCCGCCTGGTGTGCCACCAGCCGCCGCCCGCGTGGATGGCGGATGCGATCGTCTACCAGATCTTCCCCGACCGCTTCGAACGCTCCCGCCCCATGGGGAAGCTGCCGGACTGGGCGCAGCCCCGCGACTGGGACCGGGACCCGGTCATCCCCAGCGGCCCTGGCACCGCCGAGCAGCTCTACGGAGGTGACCTCGACGGCATCGTCCGGCGGCTCGACCACATCGAGAGCCTCGGCGCCGACACCGTCTACCTGACGCCGATATGGCCCGCCCGCTCCAACCATCGCTACGACGCCGCGAGCTTCGACACCGTCGACCCGCTCCTCGGCGGCGACGCGGCACTGCACCGCCTGTCCGACGCGGTGCACGCGCGCGGGATGCGGCTGCTCGGCGACATCACCACCAACCACTGCGGCGACACGCACGAATGGTTCACCGCTGCCGTGTCCGACGTGAACGCGCCCGAGCGGGAGATGTTCTACTTCGATCCCGAGACCGGCGACTACGAGAGCTGGTGGGGCGTCAAGTCGCTGCCCAAGCTCAACTGGGCCAGCGAGCGCGTGCGCGCCGCCATGCGGGAGGTGCTCACGAAGTGGCTCGGGCCGCTGGACGGCTGGCGCGTGGACGTGGCCAACATGACCGGCAGGCTCGGCGCCGTCGACCACAACCACGAGGTCGCCGCCATGCTGCGGCGCACGCTCGGCCCGCAGGCCGCGTTCATCGCCGAGCACAACCACGACGCCACGCCCGACCTGGACCGCGACGGCTGGCACGGCACCATGAACTACGGCGGCTTCACCCGCCCCGTCTGGACCTGGCTGCGCGGCCCCGAGCTGGATCTGGAGCACTTCCTGGGCGTGCCGGGCGGCGTGCCCACGCGGGACGGGCCGGCCACGCTGGCCACGTTCCGGTCGTTCGCCTCCCACATGTCCTGGCGGTCGTACCGGCACTCCTGGCAGCTGCTCGACTCGCACGACTCGCCGCGCATCCGCACCGTCACCGGCTCCCGCGAGGGTCACCTGCTCGCCCTCGGCCTGCAGGCCACGCTGCCCGGCACGCCGATGGTCTTCGCCGGCAGCGAGTTCGGCCTGACCGGCGTGAACGGCGAGCACTCCCGCACCCCCATGCCCTGGAACCGGCCTGCCGACCAGGACCTGCAGACCCTCACCGGCTACCGGGAGCTGCTCGGGCTGCGCCGCGCCGAGCCCGCGCTGCGCCACGGCGGCCTGCGGTGGCTGCACGCCGACGCCGACTGCCTGGTGTTCGCGCGCGAGACCTACCAGGAGACGCTGCTGGTCTGCGCGCGCCGCGCCCCCGGCCGGCCGCTCGCCATCGGGATGCGGGCGGAAGGCGTCCACAACGCGGAGGACGGCGACGTCATCCCGGGTGACGGACCTTCGCTGCGCGTCTGGCGCCTCACGCATTGATCACGCTACGGTGTCCTCTGCCCATTCGTCGTTTCAACTAGATAGTGGTGTGCTCGCATGAGGGTGCTGTCCATAGCCGTCATGGCCTCGCTCCTGCCTGCCGTACCGGCCGCGGCATCGGCCCAGGCGGGCACGACCTACTACGTGGATTCCAGGGCGGGTGACGACGCGGCCGCCGGGACCAGTGCGACCGCGCCGTGGAAGTCGTTGGACAAGGTCAACGCGGCCGACCTCAAGCCCGGCGACACCGTCGCCGTCAAGCGCGGCAGCGCCTTCACGGGCACGCTCACCCTCGCGGCCAAGGGCGCCGCTGCCCGGCCGATCTCCATCAAGGCCTACGGCAAGGGCGCGCTCGCCAAGATCAGCGGCGACGACGCCGACTGCGTCGTCATCACGGGCGATCACTGGCGGATCAGTGGCCTGCGGGCCTCCGGCTGCCGCTGGGCCGGCTTCCAGATCGACGGCGACAACAACGAACTGTCCGGCGTGCAGGCCGACCGCAACATCACCGGCGTGTTCGTCACGGCATCCGGCTCGCGCAACACCATCCGCGACAGCGTGCTGACCGACAACAACCGGATGAGCGTCAACGACGAGGGCGGCGACAACGACTCCGGCGCCTTCGGCGTGCTGCTCAACGGCGACGACAACGTGGTCACCGGCAACACCATCACCGGCAGCTTCGCCAAGAGCGAGGACTACGGCACCGACGGGGCCGCCGTCGAGATCTTCAACGGCGACCGCAACCGCGTCACCCACAACATCGCCAGGAACAACGAGACCTTCACCGAGCTGGGGGCCCAGAAGGGCAAGACCGCCACCGGCAACGTCTTCGCCTTCAACGTCGTGACCTCCTCGCGCAGCCGGGGCTCCTTCCTCATCACCCGCGGCGCCCGCCACATCGTCGGCCCCGTCAAGGGCACCGTCGCCGTGCACAACTCGGTCTACCTGCCGGCCAAGGACACCATCGGCTGGTCCTGCCACGACGGCTGCTCCCCATCGATACTCAAGCTCCGCAACAACGTCATCGTCGTAGGCGGGGAGAGCGGCTGGGAGGACGGCCAGGGCGCGGACGAGGCCGGCAGCGTGTACCAGGGGCGCACGGCCAAGTTCAAGCTCGGGCCCAAGTCGGTCATGGCGAATCCGCAGTTCGTCTCCCGCACGGACCTGCGCCTGCGGTCCGGCTCCCCGGCGCTCGGCCGCGGCCTCTCGCTCACCGCCAAGTGGTACGGGGGCAAGGCCTTCGCCAAGGACGCGACGGGCAAGCCCGTGACCGGGTCGCCGGACGCTGGGGCGTACCAGCGCTAATTCTGACGGCGCCGATGTCTAGAGTGGGCCCGTGCAACAAGATCTCCGGCAACCGCTGGTCAGGCAACTCGCCGAGTCCGACGCTCCCCGCCACTACTGGCACATGGCCGATGAGGACGGCCGCGCCTGGCTGTTCGAGAGCGTCGAGGGCGACGGCGAACACTGGGCGGTCAGGCAGGTCGAGGTCGGCCTCGATCGTGTCGCCCGCCGCTACTGGTGGCGGCATCTGCAGGACGAGCGCGGGTTTCTCACGGACCAGCCGCTGGAGATCTGGGAGCTGACCGAGATACCCGCAGATGCCTTCGAAGCCGTCTGGCAGGCGTCGGCCTGAAGTCCCGCCGGTCAGGGGCGGGGCGACTAACGGATAGCCTCCAGGCCCTGCACGATCAGGTTGATGGCCGTGTCGAAGGTGCGGTCGATCTCCTCGGGATCGTCCGTCATGTGCCCGTGGGTCTCGAAGAGCACGAAGCCGGAGACGAACGCGTGCAGCACGTCCCCGGTCCTGCGTAGCTCCTCCTCCGGCACCCCGGCCAGCCGCAGGATCCGGTAGAGCACCTCCCACAGGGGCATCCGCCGGTCGGAGATGGTCTCCGGATGGTTGTGGACGTAGGTCCACAGGGCGGGATGCTCCCGCGCGTGCCCGTGGTAGGCCAGCGCCAGCGCCCTGAGCTGGTCCTGCCACGGCGCACCGTCGTCCGGCGGCAGGTGCATGCGTTCCGCCGCCCCGTGGCAGACCAGCCCGAGCAGTGTCTCCTTGCTCTCCACGTGGTGGTAGAGCGACATCGGGTTGACGTCCAGCTCCGCCGCCAGCTTGCGCATGGACAATCCCTCCACGCCGCCCTGGTCCATCAGACGCAGAGCCGTGGAGCTGATCTCTTCGAGAGTCAGGGGGGAACCCCTGCGCGCGCTCGCTGCCATACACCGTATGGTAGCGTCCGCCATACGGTGTATGGCTACCCCAAGGGAGCACTCATGTCGCGCATCCCCGCCCCGCAGGGCCTGCCCATCCTGGGCAACACGCTGCAGATTCCCTCGCACGCGCCGATCGAGCACTTCGTCCAGGTGGCCTCCAGATACCAGGAGGAGGGCATCTTCCGGCTGGAGGTCGCCGGGCGCACGATCGTGCTGGTCTTCGACCCCGGACTGGTCGCGGAGGTGTGCGACGAGAGCCGGTTCGTCAAGCGCATCCGGCCGCCGCTGTCGATCGTGCGCGACTTCGGCGGCGACGGGCTTTTCACGGCCGACCACGACGAGCCGGTGTGGGGGCACGCGCACCGCATCCTGATGCCCGCCTTCAGCCAGCGCTCGATGAAGGCGTACTACCCGCAGTTCCTGGAGGTCGCCGAGCAGCTCGTCGCGTCGTGGGCAGGTCGCCAGGGGGAGGACCTGCCGGTCGCCGACGACATGACCAGGCTGACGCTCGACACGATCTCGCTGACCGGGTTCGGTTACCGGTTCAACTCCTTCGACTCGCCCGAGCTGCACCCGTTCCTGCAGGCCATGGGTGGCGCGCTGACCGAGGCCATGCTGCGTAACAAGCAGCTGCCGTTCGTCACCAGGCTAAAGCGCAAGCAGGAGGAGGGCTACCGGCGCGACATCGCCACGATGCAGGCGCTCGTCGACGACGTGATCAAGCTGCGCCGCGCCGAGGGCGCCACCGGCTCCAAGGACCTCCTGGGCCTGATGCTGGAGGCGTCCGACCCGCAGAGCGGCGCGCGGTTGTCCGACGAGAACATCCGCAACCAGGTCCTGACCTTCCTCATCGCCGGCCACGAGACCACCAGCGGGTTGCTCTCCTTCGCCCTGTACAACCTGCTGCGCGAGCCCCACACGCTGGCCCGCGCCTACGAGGAGGTGGACCGGCTGCTGCCGGGCGACGAGCCGCCTTCGTACGAGACCGTGATGAAGCTCGACGTCATCCCGCGCATCCTGGAGGAGACGCTGCGGGTCTGGTCGCCGATCCCGGCGTTCAGCGTCAGCGCCGTCGAGGACACCACGCTCGGTGGCTACCCCATCCCCAAGGACCAGGGGGTCGTCGTGCTGCTGCCGGTGCTGCACCGGCACCCCAGGGTGTGGGAGCGGCCCGACGAGTTCGACATCGACCGCTGGCTGCCCGAGAACAAGCAGCACCACCACCCGGCCGCATACAAGCCGTTCGGCAACGGCGAGCGGGCCTGCATCGGCCGCCAGTTCGCGCTCACCGAGGCCAGGCTCGCGCTGGCGATGATCCTGCGGCGCTTCGCTCTGTCGGACCCGGACGCCTACCGCATGAAGATCAAGCAGACGCTCACGCTCAAGCCGGACGGGTTCACGGTCAGGGTGCGCGAGCGCCGCGCCCACGAGCGGGCCGCCGTCGTCCAGGAGGCGGTGGAAGAGGCGCAGGAGCAGGAGATCGCCGTCACCGGCGTGCCGCTCACCGTCGCGTACGGCTCCAACCTCGGCACCAGCTCCGACATCGCCGAGCGGCTGGCCGAGCGGGCCGGGCGGGCCGGGTTCGCCACCACGCTGACCACGCTCGACGAGCTGGCCCCGCCGAGCGAGGGCCTGCTGGTCGTGGTGGCCTCCTCCTACAACGGCAAGGCGCCCGACAATGCCCAGCGCTTCGACGCCCTGGAAGCGCTGCCCGACCTGTCCGGGGTCCGGCTCGCCGTGCTGGGCTGCGGGAACACGCAATGGCCCACGTACCAGGCGTTCCCGCGGCGCGCGTACGAGAAGCTGACGGCCGCCGGAGCGGTGCCGCTGATCGAGCGGGCCGAGGCCGACGCCGACGGCGACTTCGACGGCGACGTGTCGGCGTGGACGGCCCGGCTGTGGGCGGCGCTGGCGGAGGAGTACAGCGCCAGCGCCGAGTCCGCGGGGCCGCGCTACGAGATGGAGGTACTCACCGAGGCCGAGGTCCGGCCGGCCGTCGTGTCCGAGCGTGCCTTCCCGCTCACCGTCGTCTCCAACGAGGAGCTGACCGGCGACCCGGCCGGCCTCTGGGACTTCTCGCTCGAGGCGCCGCGCCCCGGCGTGCGCTCCATCGTGGCCAGGCTGCCCGAGGGCGTCACGTACACGGCCGGCGACCACGTGGCCGTCTTCGCCAAGAACGACCCCGAGCTGGTCGAATGGGCGCTGCGCTGCCTGCGCGTCCCCAGGGAGCAGGTCGTGCGGCTGCGTGCCGCCGGAGCCACCCATCTGCCGGTGGGCACGCCGGTGACGGCTGGGCTGCTGCTGACCGAGTTCGCGGAGCTGCAGGAGGTGGCCACCAGGGCCGACCTGGAGGCGCTGGCCGCTCACACCGCCTGCCCGTGGACGCGCGGCCAGCTGGACCAGCTGACCGCGAACTACGCCGACGAGATCCTCGCCAAGCGGGTCTCCCCGCTGGCGCTGCTGGAGCGGTTCCCCGCGATCGAGCTGCCGCTGCCGGTGTTCCTGGAGATGGCCGGGCCGATCAAGCCGCGCTACTACTCCGTCTCCTCCTCGCCGCTGGGCGACCCGTCGCTGGTACGCCTCACGGTCGGGCTCGTCGAGGGTCCCGCCTGGTCCGGCGCCGGCACGTACCAGGGCATGTGCTCGGCCTACCTCGCCGGGCTGGAGGAAGGCGAGGCCTTCTACGGCTACGTCCGCGTGCCCGCCCCGCCGTTCCGGCTCCCGGACGACCCGGCCACGCCCGTGATCCTCGTCGGCCCCGGCACCGGGTTCGCGCCGCTACGCGGCTTCCTCGAGGAGCGGGCGCTGGCGGGCGCCACCGGGCGGGCCGAGGTGTTCGCCGGGTGCCGCCATCCCGAGCACGACCTGCTGTACGCGGAGGAGCTGGCGGCCTGGGCGAAGCGGGACGAGGTGGGCGTGCACACCGCGTTCTCGGCCGTGCCTGGGCATCCTTACCGGTTCGTCCAGGACGCCCTCGCCGCGCACGCCGATGAAGTGTGGGAGCTGCTGGAGCAGGGCGCTCACGTGTACGTCTGCGGCGACGGCCTGCGCATGGCGCCGGCCGTGAGGCAAGCCTTGCTGGACATCTACCGGGCGCGGATCGGTCAGGACGGCGTGGCGTGGTTGGCCGGCCTGGAGGCGGACGGCCGCTACCAGCAGGACGTGTTCGCCTGACCCCGGTATGGTGGCCTGCCCGCGGCGGGCGATCCTACCGTGACCTGGGGAAAGTCGTGGCTCTCAGTTGGTAGAGCGTTCTCGACAATCCGGACTTAACCCTTCATCCTGGGATATAACCGCAGCATGCGCGACATATCCGTGGAACATACTCGAAACCTTTCCACGGCACTGTGAGAGCCTCTTGGAAAGGGGGCGGCAATGCTGCTGCGACTGAGGGTGTCGCTGCCGGATCGGCCAGGTGGGCTGGGGCAGGTGGCCAAGGCGCTGGGCACACTCGGTGCCGACATCCTGCAGGTTACTGTGCTCGAACGCGAGGCAGGGCGGGCCGTGGACGACTTCACCGTCTCGTGGCCAGGCCCTGTGACCGCGTCGGAGGCGCGCGAGCGGCTGTCCGCCGTGCCCGGCGTACGGGTTGAGGGAGTCTGGGCGACCAAGGAGGTGCCGGGTTCGGCGCTGGACTACGACCTGCTCATGCATGTCGTGGCCGAGCCGGGCCGGGGCTTCGCCACGCTGGTGGACGCGCTGCCGGGGCTGTGCGGGGCGGAGTGGTCGCTGGCGGTGGCCGACGGGGCCGTACGGCATGCCTCGCTGGCGGCTCCCGCCGAGTTCGACCTGCCGGAGCCGCCCCCGCGGGCCGTCTCGCTGGCCGCCCGCGAGCTGCGGCTGATGCTGTTGCCGGTGGTGGCGCATGGCATGCACGTGGTCGTGGCCCGCGCCGAGGGCCCGGTGTTCCATCGCGCGGAGTTGGAACGTGCCGCCCGCATCGTGGACGTGGTCGCCAAGCTGGCCGCCCGCGCGCCGGCTTAATCGTGGCGGGGGAGTCCCGACACCTCGTGATCGGCGTGGAACAGGGCCTCCGCGATGAGGGCCCGCACGTGCGAGTCGCGGGCCCGGTAGAGCACCCGGCGGCCGTCCCGCCGGGTGTCCACCAGGCCGGCGAGGCGGAGCTTGGCCAGGTGCTGGGACACCGACGGGCGGGGCACGCCGATGGATTGGGCGAGTGAGTTCACATCCCGCTCGCTGGATGACAACAGCCACATCAGCCTCAGGCGTGTCGCGTCGCTGAGCATGCGGAAGGCGTCCACGGCCGCGTTCACCTGGGCAGGGGTGGGTTGTTCTTTTTGCTCCTGCGACTGGTTGGCACCTGAGGTGTTGTCGCGTGCGTACATGACTACATATCCTGGTCAAAAGGTATGAAGTGCGCAAGTGAGGGATGCCATGGCTGATCAGCGGGATTCTGGCTCGACACCGCAGGACGCCCATTCGGACGGGCAGGCTCAGGGGCATGGACACGTGTACGGGCGCGGTGGCGGGCAGGCTCACGAGCACGCGCACGGCGACGGGGATGGGCGCGAAGTCGGTCATGGGCATGGTCATGACCAGGGGCATGGGCACGGGCATGGGCATGGGCGCGCAAGCGGGGAGGCGTCGGGGCGGCGTGGGCTGAAGGCGGCGCTGAACTGGATGGCGCACGCCGTCGCGCCGCACAGCCACGACAGCGCCGACAAGACCGACGCCGCCCTCGAATCCAGCAGCCGTGGCATGCGCGTGCTGGCCATCTCGTTCGCGGTCTTGATGGCCACCGCCGCCGTCCAAGCCGTGATCGTCGTGGCGTCCGGCTCCGTGGCGCTGCTCGGCGACACCCTGCACAACTTCGCCGACGCGCTCACCGCAGTACCGCTGGCCATCGCTTTCTCCGTCGGCCGCCGCGCCGCCACCCGCCGCTTCACCTACGGGTACGGCCGGGCGGAGGACCTCGCGGGCATCGTCATCGTCCTGCTCATCGCCGTTTCGGCAGGACTGGCCGGGTATGAGGCGATCAGACGGCTGCTCGACCCCCAGGACATGCGGGCCGTCTGGTGGGTGGCGGCCGCGGGGGTGGTCGGGTTCCTCGGCAATGAATGGGTGGCCAGGTACCGCATCAAAGTGGGCCGGGAGATCGGCTCGGCCGCACTGGTCGCCGACGGCCTGCACGCCAGGACCGACGGCTTCACCTCGCTCGCCGTCCTCGTGGGCGCGGGCGGCGCCGGGCTCGGCTTCCCCATCGCCGACCCGATCGTGGGCCTGCTGATCACCGGCGCCATCTGCTTCGTCCTGCGTGACGCGGCCCGCGAGATCTACCACCGGCTCATGGACGCCGTGGATCCCGCGCTCGTGGACGCCGCCGAACGCATCATCGCCGCGGTCGGCGGCGTCCGGCGGGTCGGATCCGTACGGCTGCGCTGGATCGGGCATGCGCTCCACGCTGAGGTTGAGATCCTTGTGGATCACGACATGTCGGTCGTAGACGCCCACGCGGTGGCGGTCGAGGCCGAGCACCGCCTCATCCACGAGCTGCCCCGCCTGCGCGCCGCCACCGTCCACACCGACCCCCACGGCCCGGCCGGCGCCGACCATCACGCCACCCTCTCCACCCACCGCACCATCTGACCCCGACCCACTCCGGTACGCGCCGACCTCGACCGCTATCCGGCGCTCGCCCTGTCCACCGCCCGCACCCACGCCCTCGGGGCAGATCGTTGGCCAGTCCTTCCGTGTCGCCGACATGTGCGGGCGGCGCTGGGGGCCCAGGGCTGGCACTCCAAGTTTCGCTCGCATGTTCTATCCATCAGGGTCGCAGATCGGTAGTCTTTCGATCACTGACTGTGAAGATCTGGGACGGGGGCGGTCATGCAGGCGTACCGGGACGTGCTGGTCCTGTTGTTCGCTTGGCCGCCGCGCGACTCGGCGAGGTGTGACGGATGAGTGGGCGTGAGAGAGCCGGGAAGGGGCTGCGGACGATCGCGGCGCCGTTCACCGTCGCCGCACCCGCTGGGGTGCGGATCCGGGATCGTCTGCGGCTGTCCGAGCTTGACTTCGAGGTCCTGAGCGCCGTTGGCCGTCATCTTGGCCACCACGCTCGTGCTGATCTGGCCGAGCGCATCCGTATCGGCGACGTCACCATCGCGCAGAACCGGCGGGCGGAGCGGAAGAAGCGGCTGACCGCGGTGTCCTCGTCGCGGTGGGCCGGGGCGATGACCCGCACTTCGGAGGACCAGTACCAGCTGGCGCTGCGCTGCCTGCACGACCAGCGCGCCGGTCTGCGCCGCGCCATCGCCACGATCAGCAAACGGCTGGCGGTGCCATGCGGCCAACGCAAGGGCAGGGTACGCGGGTACGCCGACCAGGACGAGCGCTGGCAAAAGCAGCGCCGACTGCAGGTGCTGACCGCCCGGCTTGCCCGCGTGCAGGACCGCATCGACAAGGGCCGCCCGGCGATTGTGGCCGGTGGCCGCCGGCTGGCCAAAGCCCGGCATAACCTCACCGACGCCAACCTCTCCGAGCAGCAGTGGCGCCGCCAGTGGGAGGCACGGCGGATATTCCTCACGGCCGACGGTGAGACCGGAGCACCGTTCGGGAACTACACCATCACCGTAGATCCCGGCGACGGCTCGGTGACGATCGTGCTGCCGCAGCCGCTGCGGCACCTGGCCAACGCCCCCCGGGGCCGATACCAACTGGCTGGCACGGTGCGCTTTCACCACCGCCGGGAGGAGTGGCTGGACCGTGTGCAGGCCAACCGGGCGGTGCGCTACGACATCACCTACGACCCGGAGCGGGACCGCTGGTATCTCGACGCCTCCTGGTCCGCCGACACCCCGGCCCTGCCGTCCCCGGATCAGCTGGCCGCCTCCGGGGCGCGGTTGCTGAGCGTGGACCTCAACGCCGACCACCTGGCCGCCTGCGTCGTCGACGCCTGCGGTAATCCGATCGGCCAGCCCATCACCATCCCAACCGCGCTGAGCGGCCCCGCCTCCCGGCGCGACGGACGGCTGCGGCAGGCGATCGGAGAGCTGATCGACCTCGCGCACCGGCATGGCTGCGCCGGGATCGCGATCGAGAACTTGGGCTTCGCCGACGCCCGCGCCACCGGCCGGGAGACCATGGGACGCGGACGGCGGGGCAAGTCCTTTCGCCGGACCGTCGCCGGCATCCCCACGGCACGCTTCCGGGAGCGGCTGCGCGGCATGGCCTACCACCGCGGTCTGGTCGTGGTCGCGGTTGATCCGGCCTACACCTCGCGGTGGGGCGGCCAGCACTGGCAACGCCCGCTCCAGCAGCAGACCAAGCAGAACAACGAGAACACCGCCACCCGGCATCATGCTGCTGCGGTGGCGATCGGACGACGCGCTTTCGGACACGGGATCCGGCGTCGGCCAGGTGTGACCGCCCGCCACCAGAGGATGGCGACGCGGAGAGCTACCGGCCAGACCGCACCCCGCCCGCCAGCGCACGGGACCGCGAGCCCGCCCAGGACCGCAGGCACGCCCCCCGAGGGCGGCAAGACCT
Organism: Nonomuraea sp. 3N208; assembly: GCF_052245935.1. Classification (NCBI taxonomy): domain Bacteria; kingdom Bacillati; phylum Actinomycetota; class Actinomycetes; order Streptosporangiales; family Streptosporangiaceae; genus Nonomuraea; species Nonomuraea sp. 3N208. Next base: position 180,062 of record NZ_JBQQBR010000022.1, read on the forward strand.
GCCGGGACCCAGGCGACCAGCACGCGCTGTTCCCCGCACCCAAGACCGTTCGGGGTGCACCCGGACCCAGCCCGGGCCCGGTCCATGGCGATTCGGCCAATGTCGGCTAACTCACCTAAGAACGGTATGTTGGGGCGGGTGTCCACGCCATCTTCTTACACTACCAGGCTGGCCTGGCTGGACGCCTTGCGCGGCATCGGGGCGCTCGCCGTCGTGGCCGAGCACCTGCTCCCATGGTTCCTCCCGGCGCTCAGGCCATACTGGTTCAACCTGGGCGTTTACGGCATTCTGGTGTTCTTCCTGGTCAGCGGCTACATCATCCCCACGTCCCTGGAGCGGCACGGCGACGTGCGCGCCTTCTGGGTCAGCCGGATCTTCCGCCTCTATCCGCTCTATCTGAGCGTGATCGCTCTGGTGCTGGCTCTGGCCTGGTGGGTGCCGGTGCGCGGGGAGGTGCCGCGCGACGGGAGCGCGGTGGCGGCGCACGCGACCATGCTGCTCGACGTCGTGAGCGTGGGCGGCGTGGCCGACACGATGTGGACGCTCTCGTACGAGATGGTGTTCTACCTGCTGGTCACCGCGCTGTTCCTGACGGGCGCGCATCACCGCAGCGGGCAACTGTCCATGGCGTTCGCGGCCGGGGCCGTGGTCGTGGGGTTGGTGGCGTCGGGTGCGGTGCTCGTGGGCGGCTGGCCGGCGTACGTGTCGGCCGGGGTGTTCGCGGCAGGGCTGGTCTGCGTGATGTGGGGGCGGGCCCGTACGGTCGCCGCCTGCGTGCTCGGCCTGATGGCGCTGGCGGCGCTGCTGCTGAGCAGCCGGGTGCCGTGGCTGGGGACGGCGGTGCTGGCGGTCATGTTCGCGGGCACGGCGATCCACCGGTGGGAACGCGGCACTGGCGGGCTGTGGCCGGTGGCGGTCACGACGGCGCTGGTGGCGATCGCGCCCCTGTGGGCCATCGAGAGCGGCTGGTGGTGGGTGCAGGCCGACGTGTGGCTGACCACGATCGCGCTGGCCGGGGCGACGTTCGCGGGCGCGATGGCGCTGCGCGGGCGGCGGTTGCCCAGGGTGCTCGTCTGGCTCGGCCTGGTCAGCTATTCGCTCTACCTGGTGCACCATCCGCTGCTGAAGTACTTCGTGGAGATCACCGGCGACCTGCGGCAGGCGGCTCTGCCGTACCAGCTGAGCATGGCTGCGCTGGCCCTTGCGGTGGTGCTGGGCGTGAGCGCGCTGGCCTACCGCTTCGTCGAGCGGCCCGGGCAGGCGCTGGGCCGGCGCCTGTCAGGCCGGGACGCCCGCGGGCTCGAGCGCCGCGCCGAGCTCGGGGTGGCGGGACAGGACCCGGGCCACGACGGGGTCCTCGGCCATGAGGAAGGCGAGGTGCCTGACGGCGTGCGCGACCACGTTGGCCAGGGCGACGTGGTGAGGTGACGGGCGTGGCGGGCGCCGCGGGCGATCTCCAGCACGGGCACCTCGATCGCGGGCAACCAGGGCGACGGATTCTCGCCGGCGCCGCAGCCGGATGTGCATCCCTACCGAGACCATATATCTCGTCACTGGAACGCACTTACTGCCATGCATATGCAACTGCCTAAAACACGCATATGTCTCCCGCTCTTGAACACCGCGGCGGGCCCGGCTGTAGTCGAGAGCGTGCGGAAGGAGAGTCCTACATTCATGGCCGGTTTGCTGGTGCTGATGGGGTCGGGTGAGACGAGCCCGACCATGGTAGAGATCCACCGCGCCGCGATGCGGACGCTGCGCGCGGGAGCGAGGGCCGTGCTGCTCGACACCCCATACGCCTTCCAGGAAAACCGCGCCGACATCTCGGCCCGAGCCTGTCGATACTTCGCTCGCAGCGTCGGCGTGGACGTTGAGGTGGCGGCCGGGATCGTGGGTGCCGACTGGGTGTTCTCGGGGCCGGGAAGCCCGACGTACGCGCTGGACCAATGGGTGGACTCCGGCGTGGCCGGCGACCTGAGGGCTCGCGTCCGCGCACGTCAGGGGGTGACCGTGCTGGCCTCTGCGGCGGCCTGCACGGCGGGGTTGGCCACCGTGCCGGTCTACGAGATCTACAAGGTGGGCGCGAAACCTCATTGGCGTGAAGGCATTGGCCTGCTGGAGCCGCTGGGGTTGCAGGCCGTGCTGATCCCTCACTTCGACAACGCCGAGGGTGGCACCCACGACACCCGCTACTGTTACCTGGGCGAGCGTCGGCTGTCCCGGATGGAACGCGAGCTTCCCGCCGGCACAGCGATTCTCGGGATCGACGAGCACACCGCCGTAGTGATCGACCTCGTGAGCGAGGCCGTGCAGGTGGCGGGCCGGGGTGGGCTGACCGTCCGGCGTTCGGGCTCGGCGGCGGTGCTGCCCGCCGGCACCCGCACCGACCTGGCTGAGCTGCGCCGCCTGGCCGAGGGCGGGGCGGGCACGCCCGCGCCGCCGCCTGCCGCGTCGGAAGGGTACGCGCAGGCCGCGGCGGTCACGCTGGAGGAGACGATCCGCACCTGCGAGGAGCGGTTCAAGGCCGCTGCGACCAAGCCTGACCTAGTGGTGGCCGCGCAGACCGTTCTCGAGCTCGAGGCGGAGATGGTCAAGTGGGCGGCCGACACCGAGGAGGATGTCGGTGGAGTCGACCAGGCTCGGGAACTGATGCGGTTGCTGATCGCCAGGCTCGGTGAGCTCGCCTCGACGGCCGATCTGCGTGCCGCAGGTCTCCGGTCTCTAGTGAAGTCGCTGCTCGCCCTGCGGGCGGAGTTGCGGGAGGCCGGGCGGTACGACGTGGCGGATGCGCTTCGGACGGCGATGCATGCGGGGGGCGTCGTGGTGGAGGACACGCCGGACGGGCCCCGCTGGACGCCTGCCCCGTGACCACGATCGGCTTACGGGGTCGGCAGAGAAACGGTAGTATGGCGTCGTTGATCAGCGTGCTCGCATCGCTACAATTAGCTCTTGTGTCATTGGGCAACGCATCTCTTTCGCGCGGGTGGCACGAGAAACGGACGTGTCGACCGGTTTGTGTACAACACTGCCGCTATCAAGGCCGCCATCCGGGACGCGTGAGCGAGCAGGCCCATTACGGTGTGCAGGCAGCTGCAATCCCTCGGCCCGAGCGAGCTACCCCCGCCAGCCTGCACACCGATCTTGCGCTGGCCCGCGAAGAGATCCAGAACCTGAAACGAGAGCGCCGGTGTCTGGTCCGGGCTCACATCGTGCATGCGTGCGCCCTCGCACCAGGAGGTACACGGCCGGGATGGTTCGTGGTGAGCGCGCTCGACATGGCGGCGATCCGCTGTGGCGCGTCGGCCTTGAGCGTGCCGTGATCGCCGAGACATAAGATGACAAATCGATATGGGGCGCGCCAGAATGCGGAGCCGTCCAGCGTCTACCGCAACTGGAGGAATTTCCTATGCGCCGACCCCTTGGGTTACTCGCCGCAGCCGCTGCCCTGGCCACGATCGCCGCGCCCGTGAGTACGGCGCAGGCTGTCACGGCGTCCCCGGCTTCCGGCGTCGGCCGGTCCGGCTCGCCCAGTCTGTCCGGGCCGGCCACCACGGCGTCCGTATCCGGCGCCGCCAGAGTGGGAACGGCGCGGGAGAACATGGTCGTGCGGCTGGTCAATGCCCGGCGGGCGAAGAAGGGATGCCGGGCGCTCAAGCACCACCCGCAACTCCACCGGGCCGCCCGCGGGCACTCGGCCGACATGGCGGAGTACAACTACTTCTCGAGCACCTCCCGCGACGGCCGATCCTTCACGGACCGCATCAAGAAGGCCGGCTTTACCGGCGGCACCAGCCTGGCGGAGAACATCGCCAAGGGCCAGCGCACCCCGGCCGCGGTCGTGCAGTCCTGGATGGGCAACTCCGGAACCAAGGCCACCATCATGAACTGCAAGTTCACCTTCATCGGGGTCGGCGCGGTCGAGGACTCCGATGGCGCGATCTACTGGACCCAGGACTTCGCCGCCAAGTGACCCGCTTCGTGGTGAGCCGCTGGAAGAAGATCGCAGGCGACCTGTTTCGCCGGCAACTCGGGCCGGGTGGCCGGGGCCGACTGCGGCCGGGCCAGATCGCCTCCGGTCAGAGCCACGCCGTGCCTCGCGGCTGATCACCCCTGCGGACACGTCCAGCTTGGAGAGCTTGAAGGTCTTGGTGTCGGAGGAGTACTGGCCAGGGCCGATCTCCTGAACGTCGGCCGGCGGGGGGTCGGCGAGCGCTGTGGCGGAGACCTCCGGGGCGAGGAAGGGGAGGACATCGCCGCGAGGGCGGTGGGTAGTGCAAATCGGCGCACGTGGTGCCTCCAGGTAAGGAGAAAAAGTGATTTGATCACCTGGAGACTAAATGCCGATAAAAGCGCATGGCAAGATCTGGGCATTTCATGGAACGATGTTCAAATCGCTTACGAAGCCATGTCGCAGGGCGCGATTAATTCATGTGTTCGCGCACGTCGGCGGTCACATGAAGTGTTTATGGAGAATTTGTGGCAATGGTGTGGGAGACTTCGAGAATAATGTCTTGATAGTATGACGTAAAGGCGTATTCGGTTTATTCGCCGGTGCGGGAAGGCAGGAAAATGAACGACGCCGGCACCCGCGGACGGGCTGGTCCGGCTTGTGAGGGTCATCGCTTGGGCCAGTGCCAGGCGGGCTCGTCCAAGGGTTCCTGCCCGACGATGCGCGTCTGGCCGAACTCCTTGGTCAGCTCGATGGCGTTCGCGCCCGCGTCGCGAAGCGCCGCCATCAACGCGGCGGCGTGCGTGACGACGAGCACCTGGGCGTGCGCCGACGCGGTGACGACCAGGTCGGCGAGCGGAGCGAGCAGATCCGGGTGGAGACTGGTCTCCGGCTCGTTGAGCACCAACAGCGCCGGAGGACGCGGGGTCAGCAGCGCCGCGGTCCACAACAGGTAGCGCAGGGTGCCGTCGGACAGCTCCGCGCCGGTCAGTGGCCGGAGCAGCCCATGCTGGTGAAAGGCGAGCTCGAACCACCCGTTCTGCGCGCGGACCTCGATCCGGCTGCCCGGGAACGCGTGGTCGATCGCCTTGTCCAGGGCGTCGCGATCCCCGATCTCCCGAATGGTCTGCAACGCCGCCGCGAGGTCTGCGCCGTCATGCCCCAGGACGGGCGTGCGCGTGCCGACCTGCACCGTCCGCGCGGGCGCGTGGGCGTCGGTACGCACATGGTCGTAGAAGCGCCACGAGCGGATCAGCTCGCGCAGGGTGAGCAGGTCCGGCGCGCGGTAGGGGTCGGCCAGCTCGCTGAGCATGCTGTCGAACGGTCCCAGCGCATACGGCATCGGCTGCCAGGCGCCCTCGGCGTCCCGTACGCGGGCGACCGCGTTGCCGCGGTCCGCCAGCAGCGTCGAGGAGCGCAGCACCGGGCCGCCCCAGACCGCCTCGCGCTTGATCTCGGGATCGAGCGCGAAGGCCGAACTGGAGGGTGTAGGCAGGCCGAGGTCCATGGCGTAGCCGTACTCGTCGCCGGAGAAGCCGAGCCGCAGGCTGACCGGCCCCTTCCGCCGCGTCCCCTGGACCGGGTGACGTCCTTCCCGTACGGCCCGGCCCAGGTGCTCCGGCCCGGCCCACAGCGTGGACGGCAGACCGCCTTCCCTGGCCAGCGCGGCCACCGCGCCGTTCCGCGCGGAGTCGGCCAGCAACCGCAGCGCGCGGTAGAGGTTGGACTTTCCGCTGCCGTTGGCGCCGATCACCACGTTGAGCCGGTGCAACGGGAGGACGAGATGACGCAACGACCGGTAGTTCTCGACTGCGAGCGTGGTGAGCATGAACCTGCTTAATGCCGTGCGGCCAATATGCGCATGACGATACCCGGCCATTGACGGTGACCCGCCAGTGCGATCACCGCGAGCGCCGCCGACGTGGACGACACCTCTATGGTGAACACCGTCGCCAGTAGCGGGGACATCTCCAGGACCGCGAGTGCCACCGCCGGCCGCACCTCACCGGTCACAACCATGGTCAGCACCAGTATGCGCTAGGAGGAACGCGCCGAGCAGCTCTTCCCCGACGCGGTGGCGCGATTCCAGACGGCTCTGCAGGCCCTGCCTGCGGAGCAGGCCGCCAGCCCCTTCGTGAGGGCTCAGGTGGAACTGGTCACACTGAAGGACGATAAGTTTCGCGGCCGCGGCGGTTTCGTCACCCTGCTCGAGTGGGCCGACGTCCTGGACCGGCATTTCCCGGCCGCCGGCCGATAAGTCGGAGCGGCGGCGGGCGGTCGCGGTGGGCGCCATGGACAATCATGACGCGCAGGGGTATCAGCGTGCCGGGTATGCGTCATTGATCGCATCGTGGGCGGCGCGCCGGGCCCGGGCCGCATTGGCCTTGCAGGCCCGGCTGCAGTAGTGGGCGTCGGCACGTTTGCGACGCGGGATGGCGTCTCCGCACTGGGCGCAGCGCGGCTGCACGGCCACCACGGCGAGCTGCTCGGCGCTCGCGATGCCCCGCCAGGCCCGGCCCTGGGCGCGATCACCTCGTAGTCGGCGGCGGACTTCTTGCGTGCCCGGTAGGCCTTGGCCACGCACGCGGGGCTGCAGAACGGTCAGCCCACATAGACCCAAAACCCACATTGAGTCCATCTTGAACGGTGTTTCCGCTGGTCGCTGCGTCGTGGTCAGTGAGTATGGCGCGGTGGGCCGAGGATGCTGGTGATCTCGGCGACGGCGTCGCCGCCGGGTTTGACGTAGCGCAGGGCGGTGCGGGGGTTCTTGTGCCGGGTCTTGGCCATGATGAGCTGGAGCGGGACTTCGGCGTCGCCGAGGTGGGTGGCGGCGCTGTGGCGCAGCTGGTGCAGGTCGAGCTCTGCGTACTTCTCCAGCAGGACGCGGGCGCGGTCGTAGCCCAGGCGGGCGCGGCCGGTGTGCGGGCAGATGTCGTCGGACAGGAACAGCGGACCGTGCGTGCGCGTGCTGCCGTCCGGGAGCCGGAGGATCCGGAGCAGCAGGTGAACGGTGCCGCTGTCCCGGTACACCCATTCGGTGGCGCCGCCCTTGGAGCGGACGGGGGCGCGGCGGTGTTCCAGGTCGAGGTCTTCGACGTTCAGCGCGAGGGTTTCGGCGGCGCGGGCGGCGGTCTCGTAGAGCATCCGCCACAGCGTCTTCTCGCGCAGAGGGATGTCGCGGCGTGACAGCAGCCGGTGGATCGTGGTCTTGGCCACGGCGCGGGTCTCGTCGGCGCTCTCCTTGCGGCGTTCGGCCTCAGCCGGGACCGACGGGGCGGCCCAGTACTTCTTGGTCTGGCACCAAATCAGCCAGGAGGTGACGGCGGCGCGGTTGCGGTTCCAGGTCGCCGGCGCGCTCGCGCCCCACAGGGCGGTGAGCGCGGTTCCGATCTCGGCGTCGGCCACCTCGGCCAGCGGCCGGTCGCGGTCGAGCCGGTCGATGACGCGGTCAATCGCGGAGGCGTAGGCGCGGTGGGTGTTGGGGTTGGCCGTACGCGGGGCGGCCAGGAAGGCGTCGGCGGCCGCGGCGAGAGTGACGCGGCCGCCGCGCAGAGCGGCGACCTTCGGCGCCGCGCTCATGTCGCCCGCCGCGCGACGGCTACGGTGATGTACCGGATAACGTGCCGGAGTCGCACACCGCCCCGGCGAGGGGCTCTCCTGGTCGCCGCGCCGCCGTGATCACTCATGTACGTGATAATAGGTAGTTATCACGTACGTCTTCGCGGGTCCTCGTCAGCGGTGTCAGCGCCGACATGCAGATCCTCATCGCAGCCAGCGCGGCCCAGAGCGAGTCGAACTTCATCCCGTTGGTCGCCCACCACCTCGTCACCGACGGCCAGTTCGAGATCAGCGCCGACGGCCCGGACATGGTGGGGCCCTTCTGGGCGATCGCCCCGCAGAGGGAGTGACATGCTCAAGCGGCCCGTAGTCAGACGGCCGTGGTGAGCTACGCCCACGGCAGTTCATTCGTCACGGTCGCCCGGACGACGCTGGCCCCACCGATCCCGCCATGCCGTCGATCTGCTGATATGGCCTGCAGCTTCTCCAAGGCGGGCTGAACATGATGTCGTACGTCCGGTCCGTCGAGGCGCTTGTGGGTTCTCCGTATTGTTCGGCGATCAGCTCTTCTGCACGAGGGGGCCGAGATCGCGGACGACCTCGGACAGGGCCCGGATGAGCTCGTTCTCCGTCTCGCTGCGCCACACCAGCGCGTACGGCAGCGCCCCTATGTCGGTGACCGGCAGGTAGGCGATGTCCGGCCGTACCCAGTAGCGGGTCATGTGGGCGGGGAAGAGGGTCACGGTCTCGGCCATGCTGGTGAGGGTGATGGCCTCTTCGGTGGCGCGTACGGAAGGGCCGCGCTCGATCAGGCGGCCACGGGGAGTCTGGCGCGGAGCGTAGGCGTCGAACCAGTAGCCGGGCCCGGTGTCGCTCTGAGGGTGCTGGAAATCGGCGACCATCTCCAGCGAGACCGAGGTGCGCTGAGCGAGTTCATGGTCGACGGCGACGGCCAGCACCCGCGGCTCGGCGAACAGGACCGGTCCCACGGTGAGGTCGGGCTCATCGAGGGGCAGCCAGACGATCAGGACGTCGACGTCCCCGCGGCGCAGCGCGGCGAAGGCGTCGCTGAACTGTGTCTGCCGAATGCGCAGCCGCCACTGCGGGTGACGCAGGCGGAAGACGTCCCAGTAGGGGCGCAGGTCGTAGGCGTTTATGGGGAGCATGCCGACGCGCAGCGTGCCGGTGATGCCTTGGACGGCCAGTTGGGCGCGCTGCAGGCTGTCTTTCAGCCCGGCGTAGAGGGGCCGGAGGTCGTCGCGGAGCTGGCGGCCGACTGGGGTCAGCCGTACCGTGCGGTTGTTGCGTTCGAACAGCGGGGCGCCGATCTGCCGTTCCTGCTTCTGGATCGCCTGGGTGACGCGGGCAGGCGATAGGCACAGCCGGTTGGCGGTGCGGCCGAAGTGCAGTTCCTCGGCCAGGGTCAGGAAGATCTCGATGTCGCGCAGTTCCATGCCTGGCCTGCTTCGTTTACTCCCACTGAAGATGATCTTGCGGGATTCGTCGTTGTTGTGGGTGTTCACCGTACTTGATCCTCGAAGCGTAAGGATCGCTCGTTCGATGGAGCAAGTTGATGGACGTCCTCATTTCCGGCGCCGGCGTCGCCGGGCCCGCTCTGGCGTACTGGCTGCGCCACCACGGTGTCACTCCCACCGTGGTCGAGCGCGCCCTCCAGGTGCGCGCGGGTGGGTACGCGGTGGGCTTGCGCGGCGAGGCGTTGGACGTGCTGGACCGCATGGCCCTGCTGGAGCAGGTCAAAGCGCTGGACACGCACATGGGCGACGCGGCGTTGGTGGACCGTGACGGCAACCAGTACGCCACCCTTCCCGCGGCGATCTTCGCGGGCGACCTGCAGATTCTCCGGGGTGACCTGACTGGCCTGCTGTATGAGGCCACCCGTCCGGAGGTGCAGTACGTCTTCGGCGACTCGATCGCCGGCCTGGAACAGGACGCAGGCGGCGTGCGGGTCACCTTCGAACGCGGTCGGCCGCGCCGCTTCGACCTGGTGGTCGGCGCCGACGGGCTGCATTCGCGCACCCGCTCGCTGGTGTTCGGGCCGCAGGCGCGGTTCGTCCGGCACCTGGGCATCTACACGGCGATCTTCAGCCTGCCCAATTACCTCGGCCTGCGAAACACCGGCCGGCTCCACAGCATGCCGGGCAAGGCGGCCGGCATCTTCAGCGCCCGCGACAACACCGAAGCGCGGGCGGCGCTGCACTTTGCCTCCCGGCCGCTGGCCTGCGACCGCTACGACGCCGAGCAGCACAAGCGCATCGTGGCCGAGCAGTTCGCCGGAGAAGGCTGGCAGCTCCCGCGACTGCTGGAGGAGATGAGCAGGGCACCGGACCTCTTCTTCGACGCCAACGCCCAGGTCGAGATGAAGTGCTGGGCTTCGGGCCGGGTGGTGCTGCTCGGGGATGCCGGCTACGCTGCGGCGCCGACCTCGGGCCGGGGCGCCTCCCAAGCGCTGATCGGCGCCTACATCCTGGCCGGCGAACTGGCCGCGGCCGGCGGCCGCCATGTGGCGGCCTTCGCCGCCTACGAGCGGGAGATGCGCGGCTTTGTCGCCGAGCATCAGCAGGTGGGGCGCGAAGGGGCCGACCGGTTCTTCATGGGCATGCCCAACCAGCAGGTGCTCGACATGCTCGCCGCCAACGTACCGGAGGTGGCCCGCGCGCAGATCGTCAGGCTCAAGGACTACGCTCCCAGCTTCTCGGCGAAGTGGCCGTGACCGATGGGAGCCATGAAAGCCCATCGCCACCAGCGATCATGCAGATCAGGGCGCATCTGCCACCGCGGGCAGCAGGGCGGTACCGGAGGCCGCTGTCCTCCGCTGCTCCTCCAGCCCACCGCTGACCCCCTCACGGGCGTCCTCGATCCAGCTGACCCACCCTCGTGCTCGCCGTCGACCATGCGGCGGCGTGTCAGCGGCCGCGTCAGGACGGCAACGGCCCGGTATCAGAGCGGTCGGCGATGGTGGCTGCCATGCACGGTTCAGCGATTGCGGCCTCGGGCTGCGACAAGCATACGAAGACAAGATCGTGCTCGACGGCATCGACCTGGATGTCCGGCGGGGAAGTCGAGCCGGAGTATAAGCGCCACGGGCTCACCAGGCCCAACTCGCCGCAGCCATAGGCGTCAAGCCGGGACAGGTCTTGAAGATCGAACACTGTAGACAAGGAGATTGATGATGGGACACAACGGCGGCTTCTCCGAGGCAGGGCTGCGCAGACTGCACGAGGTGCTGGCTCGGTATGTCGAGTCCGGGAAGATTCCCGGGCTGGTGGCCCTGGTCGGCCGGGGCGGACAGACGCACGCCGAGGCGATCGGGACGATGCGTCATGACGGTGGCGCGCCGATGCGCCGGGACACGATCTTCCGGATGGCTTCCACGTCCAAGCCGGTCACGATGGCGGCGGCGATGGTCCTGCTCGATGAGTGCCGGCTGCGGCTGGATGACGTGGTCGATGAGTGGCTGCCGGAACTGGCCGACCGGAAGGTGCTGGCGCGGCCCGACGGCCCGCTGGAGGACACCGTGCCGGCGCGGCGGCCGATCACCGTACGGGACCTGCTGACCTCCACGTTCGGGCTCGGCGTGGACCTGACGCTGATGGGCTCCCCGATCATGGACGCAGTCCTGGAGCGGGCCAACTACGGCGGAGGCGTCGGGCCGGCGCCCGAGCCGGATGAGTGGATGCGCCGCCTTGGCGAGCTACCGCTGTCCTACCAGCCCGGCGAGCGCTGGCAGTACGAGCTCAGCCACGATGTGCTCGCCGTGCTGGTCGCCAGGGTCACCGGCCAGTCGTTCGAGACGTTCCTGCGCGAACGCGTCTTCGACCCGCTGGGGATGAAGGACACCGGTTTCCACGTACCCGCCGACAAGATCGACCGGCTGCCACCCAGCTACGCCCCCGACCCGCAAACCGGGGAATTCCACGTGTGGGACGAGGCCGCGAGCGGCCGCTACAGCCGGCCTCCGGCCTTCCAGCATGGCGGTGGCGGGCTGGTCTCCACCGCCGATGACTACCACGCCTACTTCCAGATGCTGCTCAACGGCGGGACGCACGGGACCGAACGGATCCTGTCCCGGCCCGCCGTCGAGCTGATGACCACCAACCGCCTGACGCCCGAGCAGAACGCCGCCCGCAACGCCCTGGCCACGAACAACGTCCATGTCTCCTTCGGCCAAGGACAGCAGGGCGGCTGGGGCTTCGGCATGGCGGTGCGCGCCTACCGTGGCGACTACGCGCCCATCGGCCAGTTCGGCTGGGACGGCGGAACCGGGACCACGGCCTACGCCGACCCGGACAAGCAACTCACCGGAGTCCTGCTCACCCAGGTCGGACTGTCCATCCCGGATCCGGCGCGGCTCATCCACGACTTCTGGACCACGCTCTACCAGGCCATCGACGACTGACACCGAGCCGAACCCGGTCGGCTCGCCCTCAACCCAGGGCGCGATCCTCTCAGGCGGCCCCGGCTAGCAATCGAGATTCCGGGCACCAGCAGGACCGCATTCCACCTTCCATCCGTTCACTGCATTTCGTAACAGCTTCAAGGAGCACACCACCATGTCCATCACCCTGACCGACCAGGACAAGCTCACCCTGCGCACCGCCGCCTACGGCGCCGTCTCGTTGATGTCCGCCGCCGATGCCGCCGGCTCGCCTCACAAGGCCGCCACCGAGGGCTCCATCGCGCTGTCCTCCGCCACCGGGCTGGTCGGGCACGTGCTCGCCGCCAAGACCAGGGACATCAAGCTGGACGGCAAGTCGGTCGCCGCGATCGCCGACCACGTGCTGCCGGCCCTGACGGCAGCCATGAGCCTGCTCAAGCAGCAGGCTCCGGCAGAGGCCGACAACTTCCGCGGCACCGTCATCGTCGCCATCGAAGCAGCCGCCCGCACCCACCAGGGTCAGCCCAGCCCCGCCCTGGCTGAGATGGCCCGCAAGATCACCGGAGCCCTCGACGCCGTGTGAGGGCATGTCGACCTGCGCAGCCACAGCTTGTCACGAACCCAAGGGGTGCACATGTCAAACCCGCAACGGCGAGAGTTACTCGCCACAGTCGCACTCGCGACCGCGCTCGTGGCCACCGGTGCTCCCGCCGCATCCGCGACGGCGAAGCCGGCGATCGAAGTCTCCGGCGGGCTGACGCAGCCCGTCTTCTCCTACACGGACGCCATCCGTGAGCACGTCCGGGTGGAGTCGCCGGTCGACAGCGACGGCGATGGCAAGAAGGATCTGCTCCGGGTGGACATCATCCGGCCGAAAGAGTCCAGTTCCGGGCTGAAGGTTCCGGTGATCATGCATCAGAGCCCGTATTTCGACGAACCGGGTGTCGGCTTCGGGCTGGATCACAAGAAGTACGACGCGGATGGGAATCTGACGAAGTTTCCGCTGTTTTACGACAACTACTTCGTGCCGCGCGGGTACGCGTTCGTGTCCGTCGACATGATCGGTACCAGGTTGTCGGACGGCTGCCCGACCTCCGGCGGTCCGTCTGACGTGCTGGGCGGCAAGGCAGTAATCGACTGGCTGAACGGCCGGGCGACCGCCTACGACGCCAAGGGCGCTGCGGTGAAAGCCTCCTGGACCACCGGGCGTACCGGGATGATCGGCCATTCGTACGAAGGAGCGCTCGCCATCGGCGTCGCCGGCACCGGCGTGCGGGGGCTGGAGACCATCGTGCCGCTCGCGGGGCCCAGCAGTTGGTATGAGATGTGGCGCGCGAACGGCACCCTCACGGATTTCAAGGGCGGGCAGGAATGGATGGCCAAACGGGTGGACCTTGATCCGGATGAGAAATGCGCGGCGGTGTACCAGCGCATGAGCGAGGGCTCGGACGACGCCACCGGCAACTACAACGCCTATTGGCGCGAGCTCGACTACCGGACCGGGCCGATCTCGAAGGTGCGCAACGTGCGCGCCAGTGTCTTGTCGGTGGTGGGGATGCAGGACCGGAACGTGCCGGCCGATCTGTTCTCCACGTGGTGGGCCGGGCTGCCCCGCGACGTGCAGCGCAAGGTGTGGGTGACGCAGTACGGGCACCTCGACCCGTTCTGGGCCCGCCGCGACGTGTGGGTCGACACCCTGCACCAGTGGTTCGACCACGAATTGATGGGCGTCTCCAACGACATCATGCGCCGGCCCCGCGCCGACGTGCAGCTCGGCCCGGATCGCTGGATCACCCAGGCAGACTGGCCGGCACCCGCGGCGCGGACGGTGACCCTGCGACCGCAGCAGGACGGCTCCCTGGGCCGCACGCCCTCGACCGGAACCGGCAGCTACCTCGACACCAAGCAGACTGAGATCGCGATGGCCGGCGACCCCGGCACCACCAGCCCGAACCGGCTGGCCTTCCTGACCCCGCCGCTGAAGAACGCGATGCGGCTGTCCGGAACGCCGTCGGTGAGCCTGCGCCTCACGCTGGACCAGCCGACCGCCAACCTGGGCGTCTTGCTCGTCGACTACGGCCAGGACACCCGCATCCACGGCGTCGACCCCAACAAGGGGCAGGGCCTCAAGCTCATCGACGGCCACGACTGCGTCGGCGAGAGCACGGCCGATGACGACGGCTGCTACCAAAGGGCCGCCGACAACACGGTGACCTCCGGCTTCCAGGTGGTCACCCGAGGAATCATGGACGCGCAGAACCACAAGTCGCTGAGCCACCCGACCCCGCTGACGCCGGGCAAGTCGTACCAGATCACCTGGAAGATGCTGGCGCAGGACTACGAGTTCAAGGCCGGGCACCGGCTGGGCCTGGTGCTGACCGGAACCAACGCCGATCTCGGCGAGCCCGTCCTCGGCGACGCCGAAACCGGCACCGGAACCAAGGTCACCGTCGACCTGGCCGGCACGTCGATTTCGCTGCCGCTGGTCGCCGCTACATCCACCGGGAAATAGCCCGATCGATCTGCACGTACGGCCGGCTTCGCCACCGAGCGTGTCATCCGCGTCCCAGCCGGCATCGCCCACGGCAACCGGGGCCGGGTCCGGCCACAGCCCCGACCTGAACGTGGAGGTGGTCGCCCGCGACCCGGTGAAGGACGTCAGGCAGCTCAAGACGGAGACCGGCAAGGGCATCCAGTTCGTGGGCGGAGCCGAGCCGGCCGGCGCCCTTCACCACATCAAGGTGAACCCGGTCACCGCTGCGACGGGCATCCCGCTGGTCGCGGGAAGAACGGCGTCGGCCGGCGCCGCTTCGCCTTGACCGACCACGTGATCCCCGACAGCGGAGTGGCCATCCTCACCTACAGAACCGCCCCAGCGCTACCGCCTGACGAGACGTCGCAACAATCGTCAGCCAAGGCCAGAACCTACCGAAATGGGAGTAACAAAATGCGTGTGTCGTTGTCGACGAAAAACCGCGAGGGGAGTGGCCAGTAATGGACGCCGATGTGATCATTGTGGGTGCCGGCCCGACCGGGCTGATGCTGGCTGCCGAACTGCGTCTGGCCGGCGTGCGGCCGCTGGTGCTGGAGCGGCAGCCGCAGCGCCGCGAGACCCCGAAGGCCGGTGGTCTCGGCGGGCAGATCCTGGAGCTGCTGCGCTACCGAGGCCTGCTGGAACGCTTCGAAGCAGCCTGCACCGACCCTGCCCCAGCTCCCCGCTTCCCGTTCGGCGGCGTGCATCTGGACTTCACCCAGCTGGCCGATCCGCCGATGCACGCTCTGCCGCTGCCGCAGCAGCTGCTCGAGCGGCTGCTCGACGAACGCGCCGGCGAGCTCGATGTCGACCTCCGCCGCGGACACGCGGTGACCGGGGTGAGCCAGGACGCCGCCGCGGTGACCGTGGACGTGCGCGGCCCGAACGGGCCGTACCAGGCGAGCGCCCGCTACCTCGTGGGATGCGACGGCGCACGCAGCCGGGTCCGCGACTGGGCCGGCATCGGCTTCCCCGGCACGACCTATCCGGAGGTCAACCGGCTGGCCCAGGTCACCTTGCCCGACACGGTGACCGTACTCGGCAGCGGCGGCCTCGACGTCCCCGGCTTCGGTGCGATCCGCGCGGGTTTCACCCGTACCGATCACGGTTTGTTCGGCATCGGAGCATCGCCTGACTCCCAGGTCGTCTCCCTCTACACCATCGAAGACGAGACCACCGAGTACGACGACGACACCCCGATGACCATCACCGAACTCCAAGACAGCCTCCACCGCGTGCTCGGCGTGCACCTGCCCGTGGCCGAGGCGATCCGGCTGTCGCGGTTCACCTTCAAGGCCCGCCAGGCCGAGCGCTACCGCCACGGGCGGATCCTGCTGGCCGGTGATGCGGCGCATCTGTTCCCGGCCACCGGAGTGGCAATCAACGCCGGCATGCTGGACGCGGTCAACCTGGCCTGGAAGCTCGCCGCCGACCTCCACGGCCACGCGCCGACCGGCCTGCTCGACACCTACCACGACGAACGCCACCTCGCCGGCGCCCGCACCATGCTGCACACCCGCGCCCAGGTCGCATTGCGGCGCGGGCACGATGCGGCCGCCGAAGCGCTCCGGCAAGTCTTCCAAGAACTGCTCGCCGACGAGCAGCCACTGCGCCGCATGGGCGCGCTGGTCGCCGGCACCGACATCCGCTACCCGATGCCCGGCCCCAACCACCACCCGCTGGCCGGCACCTTCGCCCCCGACCTCACCCTGCACACCGACCAGGGCATCACCAGCGTCGCCGACCTCCTGCACCCCGCCCGGCCCATTCTCCTCGACCTCGCCGACCGCCCGGAACTGCGCGAGACCGCCCGCGATTGGGGGCAGCGCGTGGACATCCACACCGCCAAGACCGACCAGCGACCGGCCGACGCCCTGCTGATCCGGCCGGACGCCCACATCGCCTGGGCCGTACCCATCGACGAATCCGCCGACAGCGCCACGCCCGCGCTGCGACAAGCACTCTCGGGCTGGTTCGGCACGCCCCTGATGTGAGCCAAGCATCGGCCGGATGCAAGACAGGCGGCCTGACAGCGCCCGGCGATATGGGGCGGGGCCACCTGCATAGCAGCTAGATGGTCGATACACGGCATCCGGCCGATGCGACCGACCCGCAAGGGCGGACCAGAGCGGCCCGGAGCCGAGCTGTTCAGACCACTGCGGCAGGTCATTGAGTCGGTCAACGAGACCTTCAAGAGCCAGTTCAACCTCGAACAGCACCACAGCCGCACACCCGTCCGCACTACCTGGAGGAGTAATGACCAGTAGGTTCACCGAGTTGGTTGTCGACTGCCACGATCCGGAGCGCCTCGCGGCCTTCTGGTGCGCGGTCCTGGACTTCAAGGTGATCGACCGGAGCGAGGGCAAGGTCGAGATCGGCTCCTGGGAGCCGACCGTCGAGGAGATCCGGGCCCGCCAGATGCCGCCCACCCTGATGTTCATCCGGGTGCCCGAGGGCAAGACCGTGAAGAACCGGCTCCACCTCGACGTCAGCCCGATCGACGGCACTACCGACGACGAGGTGGCCAGGCTGCTCGGCCTCGGCGCCGCCAAGATGGACGTGGGCCAGGGCCCCAGCCGGAGCTGGGTGGCCATGGCCGACCCCGAGGGCAACGAGTTCGATGTCGTGCGCACCCTGGCACCGTCCAACTACATGATCGGTCCCAAGGGTTAGTGGTCGTAGGCGGTCAGTGAGCGCAGGACGGGCTGTCCGCTCTGGTCGTTGTGCCAGATGGCGGTGGTCAGCGTGAGGATGCGCTGCATGACGCGGGCGACGACGCCGGCGGGTGTGCGGCCGTGGTGCCGTAGCAACCGGATCACCTTCACCCCCGCCACCCGTGCCGAGCAGGTTCGCCGCGCCCTGACGATGCGGCTGCGGCGGGTGCTCCTCGGCAACGCACGGCTGAGCCAGCTCCTGGCGAGGAGCAAGCAGATGCGCCTGCGCAATGAGGCCCTAGAGCTCCTAGTACAATGAGGTGGTTCGGAGCTTTTAGCAGGCTGGAATCGGCACGGCCGACGGCTGCCACTCTCGCCTAATCAACCCGAACACCCACGAGTCGGACACCTCGCCGTTTACGATGCAGTCTTCCCGCAACGTCCCTTCACGTACGAATCCGATCTTCTCCAGAACCCGGGCAGATGCCACGTTGCGCGTATCGGTCTCGGCCTGAACACGATTCAGGTCCAGTGTGTCGAATGCCCACCGCAGCAACGCCTGCGCGGCCTCCGTCGCGAAGCCGTGGCCCCACATCGCCTCATCGAGGCAGTAGCCCAGTGACGCACTGCGGTAGTCCGGGTTCCATCCGGTCAGACCGCACCAGCCGACGAAGGCCCCGTCAGAAACACGGTCGATGGCCACCCGCGCCCCGGTGCCTTCGTCCGCCATCTTCCGGCACATCATGATGAAGCGCTCGGCGCGGGCCCGTTCGGTCCACGGCGGGGAGTCCCAGTAACGCATCACGTAGGTGCTGCTGTGCAGCGCGTAGAGGGCGTCCGCGTCGGCGTCGGAAAAGGGGCGCAGTCGCAGGCGAGCGGTGTGCAGTATGGGGGTGGCCAGAGTCATGCGCCTCATCTTGCGTCCTCAGGGGGCGGGCAGACCACCGAATATCGATCCCGGTCCGGTCCTCACGACTAAGGACCTCCAACACAATGATCAGCGGGCGAGGCGCCGCCAGCAGATGATGGCGGCGCCGAGGGCCATGAAGGCCTCGTGGATGTCATCGCGGATCTCCCAACGGATAGGCAGACGACCGAACCAGTGCAGCAGTGCGATGGTCTGCTCGATCACCCAGCGGTGGACGCCCAGGCCGGAGCCACCCAGAACCTCGGCGGGCGATCACCGGCTTCACGCCGGTGGCCCAGACCAGCCGTCGGTACTTGTCGTGGTCGTAGCCTCTGTCGGCGTACAGAACCTTGGGCCGTCGGCGGGGGCGGCCACGCCGCCCCCGCACGGGCGGAATCGACCTCAGCAGCGGCATCAGCTGGGTAACGTCGTTGCGGTTACCACCGGTCAGACTCAGAGCCAGAGGGATGCCGTTGCCATCGGCGATCACGTGATGTTTGGAGCCCGTCTTCCCACGGTCGACCGGGCTCGGACCCGTTTTGGGCCGCCCTTCAGCGCCCGGACGTGAGAGCTGTCGATCACCGCGTTGGACCGGTCCAGCCGACCCGCGGCGTGTAACTCCGCCAGCAACAGCTCATGCAGGTGTTGCCAGACCCCGGCGGCACGCCAGTCCCGCAGCCGCCGCCAGCAGGTCATCCCCGAACCGAAGCCCAACTCCTGCGGCAGATGCTCCCACGAGATCCCGGTGTAGAGCACGAACAAGATGCCCGACAGCACCTTGCGATCCTCCAGGCGCTTGCGCCCAGGGTGATTGGCATGACGAGGCACCACCGGCAACAAAGGCTGGATCCTCGCCCACAACTCATCCGGAACTGCCCATGGCGGCTGCGTTCCCTTCGTCACGTCGCGATCAACTCGGGAGCGATCACCCGTATTCCTAGATCATTTTGTTAGAAGTTCATTGCCGCCACCTGACCCGTCACGACAATCTGAGGTGTCCTCACGACGGCACCTACGACCCGTCCCCGCTCAAGGTCCAGCACCGTCGGCACATTCACCGCCGTTGTCCGTCAGCACGGCTTGAGAAGGAGTTCCTTGCCACGCCTCTCACCACAGCGGGACCCGCGCATGGGGGCCCTGGCTCCCGCTCACGCCGCCGTGAGGTCGAGCCGGGTTTCCATGTCCAGCCGGAACCGACCGTAGAGGTTCACATGAGCCCAGAACAGCGGGCTGAGCGCTCGCCGGTCTTCCTCGGTGAGTTTGCCGGCCCACTGCGGATCACGCAGAACAGCTTGCAGAAGCTGAGTATTAATGAACACCAATGAGGACTGCAGCAGGTGCAGGGTGAGCATGGACACCTCGGCGTGCTCACGATCGGCGCCGGTCAGGACCCCTTCGCGCCCGTAGAAGATCTTGTCGTTTGGCGCTGTTCCAGTTCTCCACGACCTGCAATCCACTGTTGATCTCCCCGATCCACGTCATTCCAGGGCCCTACGGCTGCGGACGGCGGAAACCGAGCAGGTGCTGCGCCGTTTCATGAAAGGCAACGGCCCCAAGCATCCGGTCTATCTGGCCCTGGAACGGTGACCTGGGAGTAGCCGCGGGCCACGAGCAGTTCGCGGGCGCTGTCCAAGATCGCCGCCCGAGTGGCGGCGGGTGAGGTCTCGGGGGTGTAGTCGAAGCGCAGCACCTCGCGGGCGTGGACGGCGGCGCTGAGTGCCATGAGCACGCCGCTGTCGGCCTGTGGGTTCGGCCGGTTCACGGGCCGCTCTACGGCGGTGACCTGGAGGGTGTCAATCCGGTGGCGCAGCCGGGCAGGCATGACCTGCCGGACGGTGGTCAGCGCGCGTGCCGCCGCTTCTTCGATGCCGGCACCAGCGGTGACAGCGATCTGGAGTGCGACGGCGAGGGCGACGGCCTGCTCGTCGTCGAACAGCAACGGGGGGCAGCTCCGTACCGGCCTCAAGCCGGTATCCGCCGTCGGGGCCTTTGACGGCCACTATGGGGTAACCGAGCTCGCGCAGGCGGTCGACATCGCGGCGCACGGTGCGCGGGCTGATGTCCAGCCGTTCGGCCAGCAACGCCCCCGGCCAGTCCCGGCGCATCTGGAGCAGCGAGAGCAACGACAGCAGTCGCGCTGAAGTCTTTTGCACAATCCCCATATTGCCCAAAGAAGCGGACATAACCTGGCCGCTTCCCCTGCGACTCTTCTCATCGAGCACGGTCAAGCGATGAATCGATAGGCAAGGAGCCCAACATGTCCGTGAACGCTGTAACCCACCTGAACTTCCGAGGTGACGCCCGCGCGGCACTCACGTTCTACCACTCGGTGTTCGGCGGGGACGTGGCCATGGTCACTTACAAGGACGCCGGGAACGTCCAGGAGCCGTCCGAGGCCGACCAGGTGATGTGGGGCCAGGTCACCGCCGACAACGGTTTTCGCGTGATGGCCTACGACGTGCCCTCGCACATGCCCTGGAACCAGGGAGAGAACGCGTTCTTCGTCTCGCTGCGCGGCGAAGCGGCCGAGGAGGTCACCGCGTACTGGCACAGGCTCACCGGCGGCGCGACCGTCCTGCAGCCGCTGGGACCCGCGCAGTGGGCGCCCCTGTACGGGATGCTGCAGGACCGGTTCGGCATCACCTGGGTCCTCGACGTCGTCAGCGAGTACGACGCGTCCTGACCACCAGAGGCCGGGTGGCGGGCATCCGCCGCCCGGCCCACTCGACTCGAAAGGCAAGGACGTAGCAGTGAAGATGCGCGAGCTGGGACGGACCGGTATCCAGGTCAGCCCGTACTGCCTGGGCACCATGATGTTCGGACAGGCTGGCAACACCGACGAGGATGACTGCGTCCGGATCATCCACCGGGCACTGGACTCGGGGATCAACTTCGTCGACACCGCCGACGTGTACGGACCTCGCGGGAAGTCCGAGGAGATCGTCGGCAGGGCACTGAAGGGTCGACGCGACACCACCGTGCTGGCCACCAAGGTCAACGGCTCAATGGGGGAGGACCCCAACCGCGGGGGCAGCTCACGGCGCTGGATCATCACCGCGGTCGAGCACTCGTTGCGTCGCCTGCAGACCGACCACATCGACCTCTACCAGATCCACCACCCCCACCCACGGACCGACATCGAGGAGACGCTGTCGGCCCTGACCGACCTGGTCCGCAGCGGGAAGGTACGCGCCATCGGATCCTCCAACGCCCCGGTGTCGGAGATCGTCGAGGCGCAGTGGGTCGCCAGCCGGTGCCGCCTGCAGTGCTTCCGCACCGAGCAGCCCACATACTCCATCCTCAACCGCGGCATCGAGCGCGAGGTCCTGCCCACCTGCCAGCGCTACGGCATGGGCACGCTGGTGTGGAGCCCGCTGGCGATGGGCCTGCTCACCGGCCGCTACCGCAAGGGTCAGCCCGAACCGCGGAACGCGCGGATGAACTGGGTGCCCAAGCACCTGACCGACGAACGCAAACTCGACGCCGTCGAGCAGCTCATGCCCTTGGCTGAGGAGGCCGGTCTCTCACTGACCCACCTGGCGATGGCTTTCGCCGTCGCCCACCCGGGCGTCACCTCGGCCATCATCGGTCCCCGCACCATGAAGCAGTTGGAGGATCTCCTGGCCGGCGCCGCGGTCACTCTCGACGACGCGGTCCTCGACCGGATCGACCAGATCGTGGCACCAGGGACCGACATCAGCCCGCTCGATGTGTCGTACACCTCGCTGGCCATCACCCGCACGGCTCTGCGCCGGCGATCAGCCGACGAGCGTGCCGCGGCGTGACCGTTCTCGACACCCGGGCGCTCAACCGCGCGACGCTCGCCCGGCAACTGCTGCTCGACCGAGCCGACCTGCCGGTCCTCGACGCCGTCGCGCACCTGTGCGGCCTGCAAGCGCAGGAACCGCAGGAACCGTTCACCGGGCTCTGGTCACGGCTGCGCACATTCGACCCCGCGGTGCTGGACGACCTGCTGACCGGGCGGAGCGTGGTGCGGACCCACCTCATGCGCCGCACCGTCCACCTCCTCACCGCCCACGACGCCCTCGCCTGGCGAGCCCGCCACAACACCATGCTGCGCCAGCGGGTGCTGAGCACCTACCGCCGCGAGCTCGCCGGAATAGATCTCGACGAGCTCGCCGCGGCGGCCCGCGCAGTCATGGCCGACGCCGAGCCCCGCTCGATGACCGAGATCGCTCGGACGCTCGCCGACCGCTGGCCGGCGCCGGGCCTGCGCGCGCTGGGCGAGCTGGTGGTCGCCGCCCTCGTCCCGATGGTGCAGCTACCGCCACGCGGGATGTGGCGCGTGCGGTCCGGGGTGCGCAACACCCCGCTCTCCCTGTGGCTGAGCCGCGACATCGACCCGCCCGCCCCGCAGGGGACCGACCCGGTCGGCCAGGCGCTGGTGCGCCGCTACCTGGCCGCATTCGGCCCCGCGGCCTCCGCCGACCTGCGCGCCTGGTGCGGCCTGGCCGGGCTGCCCGCCGCGGTGGCCGCCGTCCGCGGGGAACTCGTCACCTTCCGCGACGAGCGCGGCCGCGAGCTGCTCGACCTGCCGGACGCACCGCGCCCCGACCCCGACACACCCGCCCCAGTGCGGTTCCTGCCGGCATTCGACAACGCGATCCTCGGCTACCACGACCGCAACCGGATCATCGACGACGCCCACCGCGGCCTGTCCGTCTCGGGCGCGCGTGTCGTGCTGGTGGACGGCCGGGTCGCCGCGACGTGGACCGTCGACGCGGGCATCGTGGTCATCACTCCGCTGCGCGGCTTCACCCGAGCCGAGCACACCGCAGTCACCGAGGAGGGCCAGAGCCTGGCGTCGTTCCTGTCCGGCAACGACAGCGACCGAGTACAGATCGTCGCGCCTTCCCGCTGAGCAAAACGGAGCGGGAGATGTTCGAACCGACTGCGTGGGCAGCGTTGTATTCGCTGTTGTATCCGCTTCCGTCCCGGCAGAGGACGGCCATCAGTCCAACCTGCCCGTCCCACCGGCCAATCGGACACCCAGCAGCCCGTATGCCGGTTCGTGTCCAAGAGAAGGAGCTTGCTCATGCCCGATGACGGAAACGCCGCTATCTCAGCCCCGCATGCCACCGCACCGTTGCCGGATGCCACTGCCCTGGATGTCGTCGCCCTTGCCGACGCCGTGCGAGGACAGGTGCGGGTGCGTGGCGACGCGGGGCACGCCGAACAGTGCGCCGCTTACACCCGTCGTACCGTCGCCGTGCTTGGCGCGATGGGGCAGCAGGCGGACGCCTCCCGCGCCCGGCACGCGGAGATCGGCCGGCTCGTCGCCGACCTCCGCTTCGACGTGCTGATCGCGGTCGGAGCAGGGGACCCGCTCGCCATGGCGGAGGCAGCGAAGTCTTCCAACCAGGGCGTGGCCGTCCACACCGCAGAGGACGTGGCCGGGGCCCTCAGGCTGGCCACCACGCTTCTCGAACTGGGAGACGTGGTGTTCGTCAAGGCCTCCAGCGAGATCGGGCTCAGCGCCTGCGCCCGTGCGCTGGCCGGCGCCTGACCGTTGGCGCATCGCCGGGGGGCCCGTACATCCGATGCAAGATCCGGGGAGCAAATGGAGACTGAGCGTGTACAGCTCTGGCAGCGCCGCTGAGCTGAGCGAAGCGGACGCCGTCTTCGAGGCGATGCTGGAAGGATGGTCGCGGCAGAAGGGCGGCACCGGGCGCCTCCAGCCGTCAACGCTCATCTTCCGCGAGGGGGCGGTGCGCCGGTTCGCCACATTCGCCGCCGCGTACCCGTGGCAGTGGTCACCCGAGCACGTCGACAGGTGGATCACGCACCTGATGGGACGGCGCAGAGCACCGTCGACGGTGCGCCGCTATCAGACCGCGCTCCGACTCTTCTGTGACTACGTCACCTCGCCACACCATAAGTGGCTGATGGAGTGCGAGGCGCGCTTTGGCAGGGCCCCCGCGCAGGGTCCGTGTTCCAGCCTTGGAGGCGTCCGGGCTGGACGTATGCGATTTCCACCCCCATGCCGACACCTCTGAGCTGGGCCGGTTCGGCTCCCTGCACGTCAGGTCCGGCAGGCGGATCAGAGGCCTACCGCCACAGCGGCGAACGGTCGTCAGTCTGATGTCGTGGGCGGTGGAAGCGGTCCAGGACTATCTGGACCACATCCGGCCTCGGTACCGCGGCAACAACCAGCACGCGCTCTGGCTGACCGAGCGAGGCAGCCGCATGGGAACCAGGGAGATCGAAAATCGCTTCGCGGCCTACCGGGACGCACTCGGCCTGGACAAGGTGTTGACGCCGCACTGCATGCGCAGCGCGTACATGGCTCATCTGCTTGAGGACGGCGCCGACCTGGCGTTCGTACAGAAGCAGGTCGGGCATCGCTTCGCCGCGACGACCGCGACCTGCGTCCGTTCGGCGGAGGGAACGTGGTGACGGCGAGGTTCGACTACCGCTGGCATCTTCGCGCCGTGATGGCCAGCCGCGGCATGTACGCCACCACCGACCTACGACCGCTCCTGGCCGAACGGGGTTTCCAGCTGTCGCGAGCCAGGTCTACCGGCTGGTCGCCGAGCGGCCGGAACGGCTGAATCTGCGCATTCTGATGGCCCTGCTGGACATTCTCGGCTGCACGATAGAGGACCTGATCGAGCCGGTCCAGAACGCGGACGACCAGGAGGCGGCCGAGCGACGTTCCGGTGCGGAGACCCGATTCGGCTCGCGACCGACCCGCGCGCGCGTCCTGCCCGAATGACATTAGCCCAGGTACGCCTCGCGTACGCGGGGGTCGGCGAGCAGTTGTCTGGCGGGGCCTGAGAGGGTCGTGCGGCCGAGGTCGATCACGTAGGCGTGGTCGGCCAGAGTGAGGGCGGCGAGTGCGTTCTGCTCGGCTGTTCTCCGGCGGCGAGCAGCAGATGGTGGCGATCGTAGACGAGTGCCGCGTCCCAGGAGCGGGTTCTCCTCGACGGTCATCCCGGCGAACAGCCTGCGGCCTTCCGGGCACATCGGCCCGATGGCGCGGGCACCCTGCAGCGCCGGACCAACACGATGTGGCGGCTCAGGTGGATCGGTACGCCGGTGCGTCGGTGCCATACAGCTCCCGGTGCCACAGGTCGGCGCAGAGGCGTTCGGTGCCGGCTGTCAGGTGGCGGCGGTAGGTGGTGAAAGGCAGGCCGAGGTGTTCCGCTGCCAGTTCCTGGGTGGATGCGCCGCGCAGGTACGTGGCGGTCAGCGCCCGGTGGAACTTGGCCGAGCGTGGGTCCTCGCGCAGGTCGTCGATCGCCTGGCGGAGCAGGTCACCCAGTGCTGTGGCCGGGTCCTGGCCGGCCCGCTCGGCGATCAGCCTGGTGCGGGTCAGCGGGGAAGCGGCCAGCGCGCCTGGCCGCGACAACTGGCGCAACGCCTTGCGGACCGCCCCGGCGAACTCCGCCTGGGACAGCACCGCCAGTTCCGCCGTCGCGGCGCTCGGGCCGTCGGCAACGCCCTCGACGAGCGGGTGGTTCATCCGCTCCAGCCACGCTTGCGCCGGCACCGCGCGCCAGTCATGAACGAACAGGGTGTACGCGTCATCTCCCAGCCGCGGCTGCTCGCAGATGTCACGCATCCCGTACCGCCGTAAACGCTCCACCCAGGCTTGGTTCGGATGCTGTATCGCGATGTAGGACCAGGCCATCCGCTCGGACCGCAGACAATTGCCGATCATTCGCCACTGGATCACCTCCATCACCGGCGAATGTCCGCGATACGGCGGCAGCGCCCAGAGTCGGCTGAGCGCCAAATGTTCCCCGGCGCGCAACGGCGTGGTGGCACGCGCATGCGCCCACGCCGCGGCCACGATCGGGTCGGCGGCCAGCTCCTGCTCATCGAGTTCCTCCAGCCGCAGCCACGCGGAGAACGCCACGGGCTCGCCGGTTTCGGTCCGTCGATACAACCGGAACGCCTGCGGTTGACGTTCCGCCCAGAAGGCGGCGCAGCCCGCGGACACCGCACCCTCCGCTGCCGTCGCCACCCGGAGCAAAGCGCCGACGTCCTCGGCCCGCAGCACCTCTTCCTGGAACTCGCCCTCCTCGCGGCAGCGCTGGACATCGGCCGGCGCACCGTTGCCGCGATGCAGGTAGAGCAGTGCCGCCACCGCGCCGGGCACGTCCGCATCACGTGCCGTGCGCACCTTCTGCGCCAGATGCGCGTGAATGCGGTCGTGCATCACCGCATACCCCTCCGGATCCCGCCACCGCAGGTCCGCCTCCAGCAGCTCCCGCACCACGTCATGCGCAAACAGCCCGA